>NZ_JBVHEH010000036.1:0-63147 GCF_055562955.1 Kitasatospora sp. NPDC015121 | reverse complement strand
GGGGAAAAACAACTGGCCGCCACCGGGGAGAACCCGTGGCCACCAGCGGGGAGAACTACTGGCCGCCTACGGGGAGAACTTCGTGGCCATTGACATGCAACTCGCCAATTCGCTGCTGATAGGTAGATGTCAACGGTATTGGCATCACTCCACCTGTGCCACCACCTGGAAAGACCGCCGTCCATGTCACCACGAAATTGCTTGTCACGCTGAGATTGTGGACTCCGCCAGGCTCCGTCTCTGAGCTGCGCTCAATTCGATGTCCACAAGTCGGAGAGGGCATTCCACTTGGCGGGGTCATCGGACTCGCATCGACTGCGTCGGTGTAAGGAGTAAACGGCAAGAGCGCACCCGCACAAAAGGTGGGCGCGGAACGATCGCCCCAATTTACGAGCACTCCAGAATTTACTGCGTTCGCGGTGACTGTGACGACGCCGGCGGTTGCGACCCTGTTTACGGGCCCGATTTGAGCGGGTCTCGTCGATGCTCCGTTGGGGCAGAAATAGATCCACGCCTCGCGCCCTACGAGACCGGTTCGGCCGCCAGGAGAATTTGCAGGCTCGGGTGTCATGCACATCTCAGGCTTCTCCAACTGCATCGCGGTGACAGCCATCGACACGGTATTCATGATCTCCGCCATCGACGGTGGTGTCGGAGGAACATCAATCCCTGGTGCGGCTGGCGCAGCGTCACAGTTGTTTCGGAGATTGCTGCAGCTGCGACGTTCAAGTACAGCCGGTCCATTATTCGCTGCAGCGGCGGCACCACCGCCGCTCGTCCCTGCACCACCACCGCCACCACCGGCGTTGCCCGCGCCACCAGCATTACCGGCCCCGCCACCGCCGCCCGAGGGCGCGCTGATGTAACCACCACCGACAGTGACGTTCGCGCCACCAGGCGTTACGAACACATCGGAGCCGGCCCCTCCCACACCGGGCTGGGCGAATGAGGACTGACTACCGCCCGTAACCACCACTCCGCAAACGAGTGCCGCAGTGACGAATGCTCTCATTGCTAGCCGCATGATGACACCTTCTCAACTGTTTGACTTGTAACCCGCCAGCCATTCGCGTCTGGCCACTCAGGGTTTCGGACAGTGATCGCGGTGGACTCGAACTGCCCACGGTCGGGCTTCATTGCACTGGTTCCGTCCTGGTATTTGTTCTCCCAACCCGAGATATCCGTGCAAGCTTGCACATGTACCCACGCCGGCTCGGTCCTAGGCTTTCCGTTCTCGTCAACAGGAACCTCGAGATCCGAAACCGAGGAATTGACAACAGTTATCGCTCCAGTACTGGTGATTCCTTGCGAACGCCGGAGAGTGATGTTTCCGACCTGTCCCGACAGGACCGGATCTGCAGCAACAGTGCTGATCGCATCTGTCGATGCGGCGGGATCTGCTTCTACACTCCCCAACAGCGCGTAGTAGTCGTTCACCTTGGCGAGCGCCTGGGCACGTGCTTGTTCATCTGGTGTCTTGGCTGTGGCTGTGCCGTCTGGGCCACCGAATGCGGGGTCTGCGGTGGAGGTGAGGGTGACGTTGGGGTCGTCGGTTTTGTCGGAACAGGCTGCGACGGCGGCTAGTAGGGCTGCGGCGGCGAGGGCTGCTGCTGTGGTTCGTCGGATTGTGTTGTGGGTCATGTTGTTGTCTCCTAGAAGCTTCCGGCGCTGCAGGGGGTTCCGGGTTGTGTGTAGTCGGCTGTGACTCTCCATCCTGCTGGGTCGGGCCACGCGGTGTTGGTCAGGATCGGTTTTCCGAGTTCGAGTTTGTCGACAGGTTTGCTGATGCAGACGTCCATTTGGAGGGTGGCTGTTCCTGCGGTTGGGGCGCCGTTTTCGTCGATGGGGATGTCGTGTTTGGTGATCACGTTTTTGAGTACTTTGAGATCGTTTGGTGGCGTGGGGTTTCCGTTGCGGCTGGTTGTGATCTCTTTTTTGGTTCTGTCGAGGAAGCGTCCGGCTGCGACGGTATCGAGTTCGGAGAGTGGGGCGGTGGGGTCGGAGTTCAATCGTGCGAGCACGGTGTAGTACTCGCCGATCTTCGCGAGGGCGCCTTCTCCTGCTTGTTGTTCGGGTGATTTTCCCGATCCTGGGGGGCCGGTGAAGGTGGGGCCGTTGTTGGTGTCGAGGGTGCCGGGCTCGGGGCTGAGGATGCTGCAGCTTGCGGTCAGGCATGCCGCCGCGGCGAGGGTGAAGACGGCTGCGAGGCGGCGGTTCATGATGCGGCTCCGATTCGATAGTCGGTGGTGGTGTCGAGCTGTCTGAGGAGTTCGTTGGTTTCGGGGTGTGCGTCGACTTGCAGTTCGTCGAGTTCGCTTTTGAGGGTGTCGATGAGGGTTTGGGTGGTTTCGACGTCTCCGGAGAAGTGGGTGGCGATGATGGCCGCTCGCCAGCAGCCTTCGTGGGCACTGTCGACTGTGAGGCCGGTCTGGGCTGCTTTTCCTGCTGCGTCGAGGTCCTGGGTGACTTGTTCGCCGCGGATGTAGCGGCCGGCGAGTTCTTCTGCGACGTCGGTGATTGCGGAGATCATTTCTTGCTTTGTGTGATCTGCCCATCGGTATGCGGTGGGGTCGTCGCTGGTGAAGGGTTGACCGGTTACCAGTGTGAGTGCGGCTTGGAGGCGTTCGGTTGTCGTCGTGGCTGGGTGTGCGTCGACGAGGTGGTTCCAGTAGTCCCAGTCTGTGGTTACTGAGGGGTGCAGGCGGAGTGGTGTTCGGCCGGTTTTGTCTCCGGATTTGATGAGCGCTGCGTCTCCGGTGTCGGTGTCTCCCATCCAGCTGCGTAGTCGTGTGACTGCTTGGTTGCGGCGGCTGCGGAGCCGTACCTTTGCTGTTTTCGCTTCTGCTTCAGTGCTGGCCGTGTTGACGAGTTCGACGTCGTGGGGCCACATTTTTGCGGTGAGTTCAGTTGCGGGTACGCCGTCGTCGCTGAATGCGAGTAGGGCGGCGATTTCGGTGAGGCTTCGTGAGTTTTCGCGGTCCGTTGAGCCTGGGGTGAGTGGGGTGAGGGTGGGTTCTCCGAGGACGCGGATCCAGATGTGTGGGGTTGTGGGGACGTCAGGCTCGGACGCGGTGGTCTCGGTTTCGGTGTCACCGACTGTCTCGGAGTTGTTTTCCTCGAATACGTTGTCGTCGTTGCGAACTACCGTGAACGCCGCAGGGTCGGCGCTGGTGATGAGGTTTTCGGTCGTGATGTCGAAGTCGAGACGTGCCCCCTCCCAACCGAAGTCCCCGAAGTCTGCAGCCTGGGGTTCGGCAGCTGGGGAAGGATCATGTGTGGTGGTGGCGTACAGACTGACGATGCTGTCGTAGCTGGTTTCGTCGAGTGTTGTGACAGTGAGCTGTGCTGATGCGATACCTGGGCGGACCAGTGTTGCGGTGCCGTCGTCGGCGACGTCGAGTGTCCAGTCGGAGCGAGTGTTCGAGTTCTGTGTCGTGACTGCGGCGAACGCGATCCGCGGTGCGTTCTGGGCGATTGCGGCGAGGATTTCTGTTTGTTCAGCTGTCAGCGGGTCGGAGATGAGGACGATTTCCGGAGCGGTCAGCTCGCTGGTTTCGTACACGCTCCGTGCGTGTGCGATGGATTCGATGTCGTTCTCGTCGAGGATGTCGGCGTCGCGTTCGAGGTGGCGGGCCAAGCGCGTCAACACCTCGTCGGTGTTGTCTGAGTGCGTGATTCGGCCGGTGTTCACTGCGTCTGCGAGGTCGCTGCAGTATCCGACGACGTTGAGGTGGAGGGAATCGGCTAGGGGGGATACGGCGAGCTCGACGGCCATCGCGCGCAGCACGTTTGCGGTGGCGGTGGGTGTGCCGGTGATGGAGAGGTGCCCGATTTCCTCCAGATTGAGCATGAGTTCTCGTCCGTCGTCGCTGGTTCCCATTGCGGTTAGGGCTGGGTATGGGCTGACGTCGATGTCCGGGGTGGAGCGAGGGAACGTCCGTGGGTCGACCATCCACGTGTCGTCGTCTGATTGCATCCAGGGTTGGGGCAGGGAGATTTCCTCGAGTAGTCCGAGTTCGATGGTGTCGTCGCCGATGAAGACTGCGAGCAGTCTGGGGATGGGGGTTTCGTTTGTTCGGCAGTGCTGTGCGAGGTTCCGCAGTGCGGTGTCGACGTGAGCGGTGGTCAGTGGATCGACGGCGGCGGTCAGTGCTTGTTCGGCGAGGATTGCTTCTTTGGCGGGTAGGGCGATGCGTTCGCCGCGGCGGCGGCGGTGCTGTTGTTGTCGGCGGCGTAGTGCGAGGTGGCCGGTTAGGCCGGCGGCGGCGAGCGCGGAGATGCCGAGGGCGATGTAGACGATGTCGGATGAGTTGGTGGAGTCGTCTTCTGTGTCGGCGGTGATCGCGGGTGCAGGTGCATCAGGAGTCAGATTTGCGGGCATCTGAGGTTCGGCGGGGTCGAGTTGCCAGGTCGGTGTTGCGGCAACTTCTGGGAGGGGCTGCGGTGCAGGGTCGGGTGCCTGCGTCTGGGGGGTTTGTTCGGGTGCCACCGCCGGCGCAGGTACGGCCGCCGGCTGGGGTGCTGCCTCCGCTGCCGGCGCAGGTGTTTGGGCGGACGCGGACGGAATGATCAATTGCTGTCCGACTGTGATCAGGTCTCCGGCTGGCGCCCCGTCCGCAGTGGTGATCTCAGAGAAGCGCACAGGGTCGCCGAGCTCTCGGTCGGCGATGTCCCAGAGTGTGTCTCCAGCTTGGACGGTGTAGGCGCCTTGTACGACGTCCTGGGCTGTCGCGGGGAGTTGCAGCGTCATTCCCTCTGCGAGGAATCCTGCTTCGGGCACAACGTCTTTGTTCAGTTCGAGCAGTTCGGTGAACAACCTTCCGTCGCCGAGGTGAGTGTGGGCGAGTCCCCACAGGGTGTCTCCGCGGACGGTGGTCACGGTCGGGCCGGCGGGTTGGACTGCGGGCCGTGCAGCGCGGGGGTCCATCTGAGTGTGGGCGGGGCCGCTTGGGTCTTGTTGTGCGGAGATCGGTGCGTAGGGCGCGGGTGATGCGCTGTCCGCTGGTTGCGAGAGTGCGGGTGTTGCGGTTGCGGTGCCGGCTGTCAGCAGGAGAAGTGCACCACTGACGAGGAATGTCGCCGTTTTCTGTTGCGACCCGAGTAGCCGGATCTTCGGTGCCTTGACGCCCCGGAGTGTGGCTGCGAGTTCGACGAGGATCGGGAGGGTGAATGTCGCCCAGGCGGCCCAGCCGACGAGGGGCAGGAGTGCGACGAGGAGGCTGCCGTCGTCGGGGCTGGAGAGCAGACTTTCGAAATCCGAGAAGGGGATGTCGAGAGGATTTCCGCGCAATGCCCATAGTGCTGCGGGGATCCCTGCCACGAGCAGAAGCAGGATGAGGAGGTACCCGAGTCCTGCGAGGCGGGATCGGACTGTGCGAGTACTCATGGCCGGTACACCTCCCCTGCGTTGGTGCGGTTGAGGTTCACGGTTGCGCTGCCCGTGATCACTTTCGAACCAAGGGGTAAAAGCTTGTTGTCGTAGATGATGCGGGTGGTGATCAGCAATGTTCGAGGCCCGGTGGGGATGACCTCGCCCTCTACACCGGCGTCGGCGAGGTAGCGTTTCGCGGCCGCCACTGCGCGTACGGGGTCGACAACCGTATCGATGCCTCGCGCGCTGAGTGTTCCGACGATCTGCTGTCCGGACGCGCGGGCGGCGTCTTCGGCGACGTTGTCGGCGCGTTGAGCTGCGGTGTGCATTCCGCCGCCGTCGACGATGAGTCCCCACACGAAGAATATGAGGATGGGGGCGAGTATCACGGTCATCAGGGTCACGGAACCCTTGTCGCGTTCTTCGGGGAGCCTGGAGGTGAGTCGCTTACGCAGGGCGGTGATCATCTGGTGCGCTCCCGGAATGTGTCGATGGGTGAGATTGCCGTGACCTCGATGGTTCGTCCTCCGCTGACGCCGGGCCATCCGAGGGCGTCGTAGGAGACTTCACAACTGACGGTGACTTCGACGGTGGCGGATACTCCTGGGCGAGTGCGGAATCCGGAGGTGTCCGCGCTGACGTTCATCGTCGTGCATTTGAGTCCTTGACCATCCATCGAGTCCAGGGCCGCTTGGTATGCGAGGGGGTTGGCTTGAGCGGCGGTACGTGAGAGTGATGCTGCTCGGGCGGCTTCTCCCGCGGCGTGCTCGACCTTCTGATGTGCCTGGCGGTTGATGCCGTACGCGTACATCCAACCGAGTAGGACGAGGAGGACGACGATCGCGAGGCACAACTCGATGGTTGCATCTCCTCGATCGTTTGAGCGGGCGCGATTGATCCACTGGTTCAGCTTCATCCGACACCTCCGGGATTGGTCACGCGCTCAGTGGGTTTGGTGTGGTCGACGGTGATAGCGAATTCCAGCCCCGGTACGAGGGTCGGGGACTTTCCGGTGATCGTGACGGTGCTTTCGCGGAGTGTCTTGTTCACCGACACGACCGGTGCTTGAAGGTCACCAGATCCGGATTTCGCGATGCACGCGTTCGCTGCAGCGAGCCCGAGCGCCTGGTTCCCTTGCTGGGAACGTGTGGCTTGCAATGCTTTTTCGGCGCAGGTGTTGGCGACGTCCCGTGCGTGGAAGAACAGGGCGGTTTGCAGCATTACGGAGAACATCATCAGGAAAGCGACCATCGCGATGACGGTGACGAGCGTGGTGGGCCCTCGGTCGTCGTGGCGCCACCGGTCGATCAGCTGTTCCAGTGTCATGACTGTCCGTTTCTCTGCGGTCCGGTTGGTGGGTCGGGTTAGGTGGCGAGATCTCTTTGGGCTGCGATTCTGCGTTTGGTTTCCACACGGTTGCGGACGAACACGGCAGAACATGTCACTGCGGCTACAAAGGCTATGGAGAGGGGGAATGCTGCGGCAAAGGTGCCGAAACGTGCTGCACGGGAGGTGTTTTCGTCGGTAATCAGGTCGGTTGCCAGGAACGGCAGGACGATTATCATGATTGCCGCAGCCATGGGGGCGTAAATGAACGCCATGGAGTGGTCATCGATGATGGTTTCTATCGCCAGCAAGAGAGCCATCGTGACGAGCAGTACGCCGACTGTGATGATCATCGTCGTTTCCTTCACTTTTCTGTGGGTTGGCGCGCGGTTATCTGCGCCGCTTGATGTCAAACCAAATCGCTTCGCCGACGAAGCGGAAACCGTGAAGAGCCACTACTCCGAGTGCGGCGAGACCAAGCACGGTCAGAGATGTTTGCCACCGGCCGAACAACACAGCGGTCAGAAGCAGCACGTACTGCCCCCATAGGCACCAGAGGAACATGTTCTCCATCCGCAGGACCCAGTCTTTGAAGATGAGCCGAACACCGAGTATCAGGAGGCATGCAACTGCTATACCGACAAAAATCGCTTTCGTGGTTGACAACTCAAATGACAACGCGAACATTGATGACTCCTTCCCGCAGATTGGTTGCGCGAGGGGCAGAAGAAGGGGTTTCCGACCCTCAGGGTTGCCATCGATGAGCCGAGCGCTGGAACGCTACGTTGCACTCCAGCGCCCGGCGCGATCGATAGAGCCATGTGTTTTGCTCCTCCACCCGAACTGCGTTGTGCAGTGTCAGTCGGGGATGGAGTCGGCGCGGGACTGGATCTTCTGGACGACTACGGCGCCGGCAGCGATGGCCGCGACGGCGACGATTCCGGCCATGATGACGTATTCGAGGGTGGACGGGCCGCGGTCCGAGCCCTTACCGCCTGCACGCTGCAGGAGGCTTCCTGCGAGTGCGGCGACGAACATCATCGTGAGTGTGAGGTAGGAGGTGATGGCGGCGCGGGTTGCGCGGCGGGTGGTGGTGATGGCTTTGGTGGTCATGGTGTGCTCCTTGTTGGTGTGCTGGATGTGTAGCAGTTGTCCTGGACTGGATGAGTCCGGTCGATGAGTCCTTCTTCGTTTTGCCTGTTCAGAGGGATTTCCTTTCGTGGGTTTGGTTAGCCGCTGATGACGGAAACCGCCGGGATCAGGAGTAGTGCCATGAACAGGCCGGCGAGGCCGGCAAGGGGCATGGCGAGCTTCTCCGTCGCCTCGACGGCGGCGGACTGTTCAGCGGAGGTTTGTGCGGAGCGCAGGCTGGCGGCTTTGGCTCGCAGTGAGGTGTAGACGCTGGCGCCTTTGTCACCGGTCATCGTCATGATGTCTGCGAGGTCGCCGAGTTCTGCGAGTCCGAGCTGCTGCGAGACGCGTGTGAGAGCACTCCAGGGCGCTTCGCCGGAGCGGCCCGCTTCGTAGAGTTCCTCGTCGAGTCGGAGGAACACCCAGCTGTCGCCGACTTGGGCGGCGATCTCGAGGGATTGCGTGGATCCGACTCCGCCTCGTCGGCATAGCGCGACGAGGTCGATGTAGGAGCTGAGAGCCTGTGCGAATTCGGCGCGAGCGGCAGCTGCGCGTCGACGGATGTCGATGTCGGGAATCATGAAGAGGAAGACGGCGGTCGCGAGTGAGAGGATCGCCGGCATCGACCATGCCAATCCCAGTCCGAACGCTGTCAGGACCAGGTTGAGTATCGGGAAGATCAGCAGGCCGAAGAACGCTGCGACAAGTTTTTCGCCAAGTACGTGCGCCGGATCTTTGTGCAGCAGTGAGAGGTCCGCTGTGGGGAGGGTGAGGAATCGGCTGTCTTGTAGGTAGGGGTGTACGCGCAGGCCGAGCCTGTTGGCGAGCCCGTCGACGAGTGATGTCCCTGCGGTGTTTGCCTTTTCCGGCGCGGGTCCGGACATTCTGGACATCACGTCGGTGAGGGCGGGTTGGGCTCGCAGGAAGTACAGGGCCACGAGGTAGATGCCGATTGTGCCGACGCTGGTGTAGACGATGATCGTCATGGTGATGCTCATCGCTGCGCTCCTACGAGGTCAGTGCGTTCGACGCGGTCGTTGGTTCCGATGAACCGCGGGTAGACCGGCGGCTTGGTGGCTTGTTTCATCCAGTACAGGTCCGCCGCGAAGAGCGTCAGCAGGATCAGTAGGACGATCTGCATTCCGCCTGAACGGTAGGGCTCCATGAAGTTTGTGAAGGCGAACGCTGCGGCGAGGACGGCGATGGTGATGATGGTGACCCATTTGGCTTGTGTTCGAGTCGATTTGCGGTCCGCTTCGATGCGGCGGCGGCGGGCGACGGTGTCGCCTACGTCTTCGGCGAGGCCTTCGAGGACGTTGGCCAGGCCGACACCACGCAGTTGCATGGCGAGAAGGAGGGCGCCGCAGATCTTGTCACCGACGCTGTCGTTGAGGTCGGATGCGAATCGTGTGACCGCTTCGGCGGGTGGGACATTGTTGCGGAGCCTGTTGATGAAGGCGGTGATCTCGTCTTTCAGCGTTTCTGGGATGGGGGTCGAGATGATGGTGTGTTCGATTCCGGAGCCGGCTCGCATGCTGCTCGACAAGTTGCGTGTCCATTCGTCCATCGAGGACAAGCGACTGATCTGGTGTTCGGCTTCCGGTCGACTCAGGAGGTAGGGCAGACCCACGAGAAGGGCGGGGACGAGGAAGAGCGTGAAGAGCCATCCGCTCAGGTAGTAGACGGTGGCGCCTGCGCCTATTCCGACGGCCAGGAGAAGTTGGGTGGTGCCCGATAGTTTTGCTCGTTCGCCCTTTCGGCGGCGCTGGCGAGTGGGGGCTGTGGGGTCGCGGCGGTCCCTCCACCCCACGACGAGGCAGCCGACTCCTGCGCAGAGCAGCAGGACGAGGAAGACGCCGATTTGTTGGTACATGATCATGCAGCTCCTTCGTCGTCGAACAGATCGCGTTCTTCGTCGAAACTCCGAAGAGTGCCGGGAGGGAGGTCCACTTTCTTGAATCCGCCGGCGAGGAGCTTGCGTAGCATCGGCTGCGGGATGCTGCCGAATACGCCTGTGCCGTCGGAGTATCCGCGGTAGATGTTGGAAAAGCTGGGTAGCTTGTCGGTGTCGCCAGGTTCGACGTAGACGACTTCGGAGACGTATCGGACTGCGGTTGTGGTGCCTTCGCGGCTGACCCTGACCTTCGTCGCCAGCTGAACGATCACGTCGACGTGTTCGGCGAGTTGCCGCTCGATGTATTCCGCTGACGCGTTCATCGGCGGCTCTTGGGCGAGGTTGGCGAGTCGGTCGATGACACCGCGTGCGGTGTAAGCGTGGGTGGTGAAAATTCCGCCATTGGCCGTTTGGAGGGCCTTGACCAGAGCGAGGATCTCGAGGCCTGCGATTTCACCGACTACGAGGAAGTCGAGTCCCTGGCGGACGAACTCGTAGAGAATTGCGCTCAGACTGAAGCCGCCGGCGAGTTGTCCGTCTGCGCCGCGTTCACCGCCGCCCATGATCATTTCTGCATCGACGATGAAGTCTCGACGGCCTGGGAGTTCGTCGAGGAAGAGTTCTCGTTCGGTTTCGGCGACTCCGATTCGTGTCTGGATGGGGAGTGCGTTGGCCAGGGCGCGGGCGAATGTCGTTTTGCCGTAGCCCATTCCGCCGCCGACTCCGGTCGATGCTCTTCCTCGGATGGCGCACCCGAGCATGTGTGCAAGTTCTGGGGGCATCATGAGGTGGTCGAGTGAGAGTTGTTCGAGGGTGATGTTGGTCAGGCGGTGGATGCGGATTGCGACAGAGGGCCGGATGGTGGTGTATCCGAGGACCGAAAGTCGGTGGTTGCCTTGCATGTTGAGCCGGAGGGAGGGATTGATCCTGGAGAAGGGCCTGCCGCCGTTGTCGGCTCTGGATGCGAGCAGACTCATCCATTCGAGGAGTTCGTCGCTGCTGTCGACGACGGAGTCTCTGGATTCGTAGTGTCCGTCGGGGTATTTGACGTACACGGCGTCGCCGTTGAGGTAGATATCTGTTATGTCGGGTTCTTCGACGAGGTCTTGCAGGGGTCCGAGGCGGAACTGTGCGTCGAAGATCGCCTTGATGAGGGCGTGTTCCTGGTTGAGATCGAAGGTTTCGCCTCCGGACCGGATCGTTTGTTGGACGTGGTTTTTCACCAGCCGGGTGATTGTTTCTCGCCCGTATTCGCGTTCTTCGTCTGCGGTGAAGGGAGCGACGATTTTCGTGTTCTTCGGATCGTTGAGCTCTCGGTCACGCTTGGTGCGGTGTTCGCGCAGCAGCTCGGCCGCTTCTCGCTGCAGGGTGCGGACGAGTTTTCGGTCGACTGGGATCTTCGGGGCCGCACTCCGCTGCGACTGTACGACCTCACCAGGGGCATTGTGCCGCGGCGCTGGCGGTAGGTCGTGAAGGTTGTTGGTGCGGAAGAAATCAGCGGTCTCTGCCGGCACCGGCACCACTGGTTCGGGGGCAGTCTGGGGCTGATCGGCGATTGGAAGCGTCGAGGAGAAGAACGGGAGATCGGTGATGTTCTTGTGCGTAGTCTGCGCTGTCTCGTCTGTCGTCATCGTCGGTCTCCTGTCATGGCGAGGCTGGACTTCCAGTCGGCCTGGTGGGTGGCCGCGAATTTTTCGATCTTCGGCCAGGTCGTTCGGTGCAGTGCACGCAGATACAGCGACCGACGGCGGCGCCACTTGGTCAACACCTCACCGTCGGAGAAAACCCGCGCGTCCTTCGAATCCGGGATGACCGCGATGACATCGAGTCCCGCGACCTTGGCTACTTCGTCTGCGTTGTACGGGGATTCGCCGATGAGGATCAGTCCGAGGCTTGCCGTGGACTGTGTAGCGGACAGTTGTTGACGCAATCCGTTGATCGACGCTCGCAGTGCTGCCAGTGCCGGACGAGTAGTGCGGGTGACGATGGCAATAGTCGTGGCATTGACGATCATTTCCACCGGTGAGCCGTGTTGTCCGATCCGGCCGGCGTCCACGATGACGTTGGCATCGTCGACCCCGAGTCCTGCGAGGTGGATTCCGAGTGGGCTCCAGACGGCGCGCATTGCGTCGACTTGAGCGGAATGTAGAAGGCCGGGGAGAACCGAGACCGTGGTGTCGGGGAAGGTGATCACCTCGGCGGCCAGCGCTGATTTGAGGCGTCCGTGACGGTTGGCGTCGACGAGGTTGATCAACGATTTGTCGTGGTAGCGGCCTCCGAGCAGGTATCCGGCGAGCACCGGCGAGGAGCCGATGGGGTCAGCTTCAACCAAGAGCGTGTTGCTACTCGGTGAATTCAAGGCCAGAGCTAATGCTGTCGTGGAGACCCCTGGCGCCCCGGATGCAGAGATGAGTGCGAGATACATCGATAGTCACCGCACTCGGTTGTCGAGGACGATGGACACGCGCTTCGTCGCGGCACGCGCCGCGACCCAATTCGCTTCAGCTTCCGGGACCAGCAGATTGAGAGTGGTTTCGCCCGCTTCCGCGATAACGGTCATCGAGTAGACCTGCGCCTTCGTGTTGACGGGTCCTGTGACGGGCGGATCGTCGCCCTCGCGGGGTGTGTCTACGACGCGGATCATGTCTCCGGGGACAATCGCTTCCGACGGTAGGTGTGGGTATCCCACGGTGATGCCGACCATCGTCAGGCCTTCCCCGGGTACTACCTGGTCGGTGACAGCTGCAGGCATCAATACGGATCCGGCCGGCAGACGCGTGCCGGCGCTCATGCCGATGACACGGCCGCGTTCACCTGCTGAGAGCGCACCCAGGTCCGCGTCGACGTTGACGGTCTTCACCGTGAGGTCCTTCGACTCGATGACTTGACCCTGTTGGACGTCGCGGGCGAGCACGAGGACATCCGTGGTGGCGCGCATAGCACTCACAGCGGCGAGCATCCCGATCACAGCGACGACGACAAGGGCAATGCCCACGGCCAAGTAGATCGGGCGTCGACGAACACGCGCACGGGTAGTCAGATCAGGTGGGCCATCCGGGTCTGCGCCGTTATGTGCTGGTGGTTTGTCACCGGACGAGCGGATGGAATCGATCTTTTTGGTCAGTAGGGATGCCATGTGTGGTGGTCCTTCACAGTGGACGAGTGGACGAGGTGGGCAGGTCGTACGGGGACAGTAGGACGGGACCTGGACTGGCTGGCGTCAACTGCGCTGCGGAACGGTTTGCTGCGGCTTTTCGGTGGCCGTAGGTTCGCCACAATTATTGTCAATCTTGGTGACAAATCTAAAAGCCAATCTGGGTGGCATATTAGAAGGGTTGCGGCATGGTGTCTAGCGATGGACGGACCAACCCGATGAGCCGCAACGTCCTGCGCGGCTTCGATAAAAAAGCATTCGCAGTTGCTCGCAAGGCAGCTGGCATGTCTCGTGGCGATCTCGCCCGCCTGGCTGACACGACGGCCGCGACCATCCACAATTGGGAGATCGGAGCCACGTCTCCTCAGATCGATTTCCTGGCCAGGGCTGCGAAAGTGTTGAACATCGAGATCGGCGATGTCGTCGTCACGGATCCTGAGCAGCGTTATCTGAGCGACTATCGGTGCTTGGTCGGACTTACCCAACCCCAGCTCGGCAAAGTGTGCGGGCTGACGACCACGACGATCACGCGCATCGAACGCGGTGAGATCGCCCTCACCGACAAAATCGCGGCCGCATTGACCGCAGCGTTGGGGATTTCTGAGGCGCAGGTGAAACGCGCGTATCTGAAGGCCAAGCATCGCCCGCCTGGAACGCCTGCCTGAGTCTCGCCGTACACGTGGCATGGCTATCCCCCTCTGGAGCAAACTCCGAGGTTCTCCCCGCCCCGGTGCCAGCTCGTTCTCCCTGCTGTTTCACTCTCCTGCCTGCCACGCAGCTGAGAGTCTTCTGTGAAACAGGACAGCAGGTTTGTGTGGCCGATACGAGGGTTGCCGGTACCACTAAAGAGTGTTACCTGCGAGTATTGACTTTTCGCCGCACGTTACTGATGAGTATTTGTCCCGTTACAGATGCCCGCGAAAGGTCATGCATGGACAACGTCCGCCCGCCCAACCTGGGCGATTACCTTCGCGCGTTGCGCACCAGATCCACGCCGCAGCAGCCGGGCGGTCTGACCAGGACTGAATTTGCCGCGAAACTGTACTGGAGCGTGAGCCATATCACGCAGGTCGAACGTAACGAATCTGCGCATCCTTCGGTCAAATTCCTCGAAGACGTTTCCCGAGTACTCAGCCTCGATCCGGCCCAGCGCCGACACCTGTACAACCTTGCTCGCCGCACTCAAACCGAACGGGAAACATCGACCACCCCGTGGACGATCGACCAGTACCGATCACTCGTCACACCCGAGATGCGCACGGTGATCACAGCGCTCAATCCACATTTGGTGGCCTACCTGGACGAGCGATGGAATGTCATCGAATGCAACGCTGCCTACGATCGCGCCTTTCCAGGACTTCTCGACGACGGCAATGTTTTGCGCTGGCTCTTCTCCACACCACAGTCCAAGCACGTCATGGCGGAGTGGGAAGCCGAGACAGCCTTGACGGTGAACTGGTTCCGCGCGTTGATGGGACGCTATTACAACCCTGAATGGGCAATCGAAACCCTGCAAGAACTGAGCCAGTTCCCCGCCTTTCGGCGCCTGTGGGACAAAGAGGACGTCCGATTCGGCCGGCATCAGCCATTCATGCACCTGCGCGATGCCGACACCGGCGAGGAATACCGCGTTCACGTCCAAGTACACACGGAAATGCGCGGCGACTACCCCGTCCAGATGTACTTAGGGGTACGAATCCCAGGAACGCAATAGCTGCTCGAACCTCTACAGCCAGCCGGTTTCGACCATCGTCACGAAAGCTGCGATGGTCTCGTTCACGGGCTGCGGGTGAGTCCAATTGGCCGCGTGACCTGCGCCGGGAATGGTGAGGACTGGAACTGCGAGCGGCAAATGGTCGTACAACTGTTTCGCTTTGGCCGCAGGCGCGGACATGTCGTGTTCACCGCGGACAATCAAGGCCGGCACCGCGATGGCACTCAGCCGGTCGACGACATCGTCGCGTTCGATCAAGCACTCCGCGGCCGGCCGAATCGCTCGACGATCGCTCGACGTCCACTTCTCGATCCACGGCGCCCACGACTCTCGTGAGTCTCCACCGATCAATTGCGGCGCCAGAGCTTCGACAAGCGGTTCGATCGGCGCATCGCTGCACCACTGATCGAACATGGCCCTGTATCCAGCCTTTTCGTCATCGGTGCAGGCAGATGCTTCGGTATCGAGCAGCAGCAGCGCTTGGACTCTCTCCGGAGCAAGCAAAGCAGTCCGCAGCGCGGTGTAGCCGCCCTGCGACATTCCGCCGACGATTGCTGTCTCGACTCCGAGGTCGTCGAGGACCGCGAGGGAGTCGCGAGCCAAATCCCAGTACGTGAATGCGGCACCGGGATCGGTTGTACGGCCGTGCCTGCGAGAGTCCCAGGCCACCACCCTGACCTTGCCTGCGAGGGCATCGATCTGCGGGGCGAACATCGACGAATCCATGAAGAATCCATGACCGAGCAGCAGAACGGGACCCGCTCCCCCACTGTCGGTGTAATAAATATCGGCGTCGGGCGTTCTCACGTTCGGCACGAACCTGATACTAGGGGTGACGCATTCCTTCGCCACCAGTGGCCGAGGGCGAGGACGCTGAGCGAACTGAAAGGGACACGCCCGCCTCATGCGACCGGCCCGGTGCGGCGTCCCGATGGGGAACCCGACCAGCGAGAGACGGGCTGTACCTTGAATGACCTCGTGCACCACGGGTGCGGGGCGGCTGTTTAGAAGAGATAGGGAAGCAGGAACGACGCCACGATCAGGAAGGCTCCGAGGACGACGAGAGCCGTGAGATTGCGTCTCATGCCCGCAGCCTTATCTTCGTAATACCACTTCTGGGCTAAAGCGTCGCGGCGCTCGTATTCCTCGAGTAAGTAGGAATCGCGATCGCTTGAAGGGCCTCCGCCGCTGAGAATGCGCACCAAATCGTAGCGATCGGGGCCGACGAAGCCGAGATCTTGGACTTCCCTGTCGTGGAACGATGCTGACGAGTCCGAATGTGCCATTTCAATACCTGACGCTTCCTGGTGTTCCGCAAGGCGGATTGTGACCGCGGATTCGATCCTGCTCATGTGCGAACGTGGATACGACAGTTCCTTGAGTTCCTGATGCGTACCCTAGAAATACGTTGCATTGGAACGTCTTTCGTAGGTGATGCAGTTCGGCTAGTCCGGGTTGCCGGGCAGTCCTTCAAACACGTCCGCTACCCGTGTTTGCAAATTCGGGGAGCTGACGTCAATCGACTGGATTTGGGCGCCGCCGATGAACGTCGCGCACACCTGATCGGACAATCGGTGGCTTGCGCCGCCGGCCCTTATCTCGCCAGCCTCGATGGAGCGGACAACCAATTCATCAATACTGTTACGCCACTTCCGGTATGCGCTCTTCCCCTCAGCGAGGGAGGGTTCTACAGTGAGAAGCAACCCAGCACGCAGACCAGGGTCGGCATCGATGCGGTGCGCCACCTCGCTGCAGAACCGCACCAACTGGCGGCAGGGGGAACCATCGCCAGGTTCTCCGAGAGCCGCATACTCCTCATCCACCATAGCGGACCATCGTTCGATAACCTGTTGTGCCAGTTCTTCTTTGGAGGGAAAGTGAAAGTATAGTGCACCTTTGGTGACGTTCCCGTTTTCAATGATGGCGTTGATGCTTGCCGCGGCGAATCCGCAAGCATCGAATTGGCGGGCAGCAGCGTCGACGATTTTCTCGCGAGTAATCTCCGACCGTTTTTGCCGTAGCTTTCCTTTGCCCGCGCGCCCGACGTCGGACGGGCTGGGCGAATGAATATGACCTGGACTCAACGGCTCTGATTGGACGATGGTTTCACGCATTCCCTCTCACTTTCAGCAGTGGCTTCTCGCTGCATCCTGCAGAAACAACGGAGGCGTTGGCAATCTGCCTATTGTCAGCATTGGTGCACGATTGTGCCGATCGGAGGCCCGCCTGAGCTGACTCTGTCCTCGTAACCCATTCTCCGATTGCAGTCAAAATCCAACTTTTGGACACCTCGCGGTCGACGTCCACTGCCGATGTCAGTGCCTCGAATGCCAGCGTGACGGCGACAGAGAAATCGGGGTGCGAAGTGTCCGTCGCTTCCAGCGCGATGTCGTTGACGGCAGAAAGTGCGAGGTGCAGCGCGTCCGCTGAGACCACCGCCGGGTCTTCTACCAGCACTGCAGTGGATTGGTATGCCGATATCCAACCCTGGGGGTCTAACGGATGCTGAGCGGAGGCGCGGCACATGCGGGCAACCTGCTCCAGTTCGGAGATGATCTGCTCGGTCAGGATCGGGCCGAGTCTGCCGGTCAGCCCCCACTGCGAGTCGAGGAGGTCCGCGAACCATTGCCAGCGCATCGATTCCGGTGCGTCATCGAGAGCGAGCTCGACTGTTCCGGCAGCAAGACACATCACGGCGTCGCCGGGTGTCATGGTGTTGAGTGCGGAGGCGAATGTCGTGTTCATGAGCAAGGTCCCGTCTGGGCTCTCAGGTCGAGACCGGAGATACCTGTATATGTAAGGAACGATCTATTCGTAATGCACTGTCCTGGCATGCTTTTCAGTTTTCAACGGAAATATTGCCGAGAATCGCTTCAGCCGCTATCAGCGATGTCGATCGGGCGCACGTATCCCTGCGGTTGATTCCCTCCGTCCGCCTTTCGCTGCGGCGGACCGCCAGCGTGGCCGTGAACGAATTCCTTCGTGCCGGTCCCTGAAAGGGGTCGACCGCGCAGCCGCGATGCCTGTGCGGGCGAAGGCGACAGCGACTGCGAGCACTGCTTTGCATCGTTGAAATGTTGATCAACTCCGAACAATCGACCAGTAATATTGGGGCGCAACATGTCTCGAGTGGGTTGATGGCGAATGATTCGACCACCAGTTCCTACTCCGGGGCGCCGCTTACTCAGAGTGCGCGGCAGATGGCACGCAGGCCGGATCGGTGTCGCTCCATTCTTATGCCCTGACAGAGAATCAGGCAACAGAACTCGGCCGTTCCTCACGTCGAGCACGACCGTCGCGCGAGCGCTCGATGTCGCCTCTTCCGGCGATTCTTCGTCGAGCAAGATCGGCTCCAGCTGCTGGCCCGAGTGGGCCTCGACAGGAGGCAGTTCGTCAGATTCGTCACGAACAGCGAGGACTTCAGCGGTCGTTTCCTGCGGGCCACTCTCTTCTGTCGATGAATCGCTGTCGGCAGCTGCATCGCGCGCCAGTGCGCGCCGGTAGCGGCTCAATTCGGTGACTGCCGAGTCATATTTGATGGAAAGCGTTGCAGCGAGCTCGGCAGGAGACCAACCTTTCTCGAACGCAATGCGCACGATCTCGCGTCGCTCGCAGAAGCGCAGTGGCATCTGTTCTCCACCGAGCCGGCGAATCACGACTGCCTCGTCAACGGGAACAGCTCCCGCTCCCTGGCGTGGTTGAACTCGTTCCTGACTCCGTGCCTTGGGGTTGTCGATTTCGTCGTCATCCCATCCGAGTGGCGGTACGACGCCGGCGGCGCGGGATTGTTCACGAATTTCGGCGTCCGGGCCCGGGCGCATGGACAGCTCGTCGTAGATGCTGTCGATCGCCTTCCATAGGCCACTTGGGATGAGGCTCTTGGTCGGCATCCCGGTGACGACGTTGATGTCGACGCCGAGACGCGCTGCCAAGAGTTCGTCTCCATAGCCCATTGCATTGAGTGCGCGTAGGCGCCGGTGCGCTCCCACTGCGGGGGTGAGATCGCGGCCGCGGCTGGGGTGGAAGGTGATGGAAAGTACGGCGTCGACGACACGTTGGGGTGCTGACGTCGTGGACGTCTTGCGCAACGCCCGGATGGTTGCGATGGGCAGTGTTGCGAGTTGAGCGATCAGCTCGGTTGTCATTCCCGCGCACATCAGAGCATTGAGGTGGTAGCGAACGTTTGCGAGGTCGACTGATGTATCGACGTGACGGGCAGGTGTCCAAGCCTGCCCGTCACGTCCCCCTGAACCCGATTGTCGCGATGTCTGGAACCACCCGTCGTCGCGACTGGGTGTAGTAGACCGGGCGGGGATTCCGGCTGTTTTCAGTCTAGCTACCGACGCTTGGCGTGCAGGGGAGCGGCAGTCGCGTCGGCTGCTGGGAATTTCGGACGTGCGCTGTGGTGCGGCGGTGCTGGTGGTCATCGAAGACTCTTTTCCGTCTGGCGGCTGGTCAGACCGCTGGTTCGTGGGAACCGTGGTGCGCTTCGGAAATTCGCTGGTAGCACGCGAGCAATCAGGCAATGTTCGTTTATCTTGCCACAGTATGCCCGCATGCTGTGACGGTATGCAACTATGCTGATTCCATGACGACCGTGACGCGACGAATTCTCAAAGGTTTCGACCCAGCCGCGTTGATCCGAGCAAGGACGCTCCGCAAGCTCACCCGGAGCGATCTCGCGCGGATTGCATCGGTCAGCCTCAGCGCACTCGGCAACTGGGAAGCCGGGCGAGGAACACCGCAGGTCGACACTCTCGCTCGCGTCGCCGCAGCACTGGAAGTGCCCATGGAAACCCTGATCCCCATCCCCGAGAAAGATCGGACGCTTGCCGACCTTCGGAACATCGCGGGAATCACGCAGCCTCAACTGGGCAAAGCCACCGGTATCAGCACCACAGCAATCGGCGCTCTGGAGCGTGCCGAAGTGCGTCTGGCCGCCCTCGAACCGACGCGTATCGATGCACTGATTCAGTCGCTGAACACCACAAGAGCGGGATTTGAACGTGCGTATGCAAATGCGAAGAACAGACCGCCAGGAACCCCGGCGTAGTGCCGCACACGCTTCGAAAATTACTTCGAAGGTCGCCACTCTTACCGAAATATTGTGCCGCATTTGCTATTTCACCTGATCGCCCATTCGCAGCCGCTGCTGCCGTCGACGATCCACTGCCTGGCGTAGTCCGCTGATCGCCAGAGCGATCGCTACCGCAAGGACTGCGACAACGACGATGAGCCGGCGAATATCGAGGCCAGCACCTTCCGCGCCTGGAAGGGCCAGCAAGGGCGATTCCGATGCGGCGATGATCATGTTGTGTTCGAGGAGCCAGGCTGTGGCCCTGGCCGACATGGAAGGAAGGGCTCCGACGACGACACCGAAGATCAGTGGGGCTGCCATCAGCAGGGACATTTGATCCGCGTCAGAGAGTCCTGCTGAGTTCGCCGTATTCGGGGTGGTCCGCTGGGGTTCTGACTGACTGTCGAACATGACCGATCTCCTCGTGTCGCCGGAATTGGGCTTCTACGAGTAGGAAGATCCGGTGGAGGCGTCCTGTGTGACACGCGTGGGCAAACTATTTTCGGAACCTGGGTGTCGCACGTGACGGACGCGAGGCGTCGATACGTCCTGCCGCGTTTTTTGCGTTCGACTATCGGCCACACGTGCAGCAACTGTCACCAAAACTCAATGATAGGTCGTCAAAAATTACACTTAGAGCGATATTATTGATGCATGAAAGGTGATGATCGGCTCCTGGCACTGGCAGACCTCGCCCAAGAACAGTGGGGCATGTTCACCTCAGCCCAAGCCGCCGAGTCCGGCGTAAGTGCGCAACACCTCAAGCGGCTGGCAGACCGATTCATCCTCACCCGCATCAGGCATGGCGTGTACCGGCTGACAGGGACGCCGATTCACCTCACCGATCACGTACGCGCCCAATGGCTTGCACTCGACCCGACACGCTCGGCAGCAGAGCGCATCAACAGTGCCGATCCCCGCGGGGTCGCCTCTCATCGAACGGCCGCCGACTTGAGAGAACTCGGTGACATCGATGCCGACATTGCAGAATTCACCGTCCCGCGGCGGCGCAATACACGCAGCGACGGAGTCCGTTTCCACGTCGCCGCGCTGGACCCTACGGACTGGTCCCTACTCGACGGCCTGCCGGTCACGACGACAGCAAGGACGATCGTTGACCTCGCTTCCTCTCGCACAGACGGTGGACACCTCGCGGGAGTGGTGTGGGATGCACTGCGCACCGACCAGGTCTCGCGAGAACAACTGGAGTCCGAACTGCGCCCATTCGCGCACCTCTACGGCGCCCCCCTCGGCGACGGAGCGGGGTTCGTCGCCGCCCTCATCGACGACGTCGCCGCCTCGAACCTGATGGCCATACCGACCGAGGCACTGCAAGAGAAAGCCGCCACCACCGGCGAGGACGCGCACAGGCACGGTGTCCTGAATATTCTGCGTGATCCTGCTCTACCTGCCGCGATTCGTGCACTACGGAAACAAGGAATTCTATAGTGTCACAACATTATTAGACGTCAAAAGCACTTCATAGCGCGGCGCTGTCAGACCGTCGACATTGCTGCGGCACGTGGCGCGAGGAGGTTACTCGAGGAGGTCTGCCACGTGTCGCCCGTCCGTCCCACCGACGAGTTTGAGATTCAGACCTGCGCGCGACGCCAAGGATAATGCGCCGATGCCGTCGGTCAGAGCGGCGTGGGTGATGCGGTCGAGCCCCGCTCCGACAAGTGGGGCGGCCGTCCGCAATGTTGCTTGCAGTGCAACAGAGTTAGTCGAACCGCCGTGCATCAGCAGGTTTCTCTGTCGATAGAGGCGCCGCATCGCGGTGGTGATGTGTTTGGAGACGTCGTTGAGGGTGCGGCGAGGATCTTTCACGACCTGGTTCATGCGTTCCTGGGCGGCGATATCCGTCGGCCGTGTCAATGCCAGCGACCGACCAGATTTGAGGGATTCCGCTACCAATAGAGCCCTCTCCCGATTGGAGGCGGCAGAGGCAAGTGCCAGCGCAAGCCGGTCCGGTTCTTCCGGGTCATGGCGGTGAGCCAAGGAGGTCAATTCACCACGAGGCCATGAACATGCCACCAATGCGGCCATACGATCGGCAGCGACGGAGCCCCGGTCTCGGGTGTCGTCACCGTCGGCGGATGAGATCAGCAAGGCCTCGATGGCCGCCCATCCCCCGGAGATGGCAGGGCCGGGGGATCCGAAGTTCAGCGATGCGGCAAGTTCGAGTGCGTCGTCGAGAGCTGTCGGCTCAGCAACGTCGTATACCCGACGCTCGGCCTGTAGGGACAGCACGAACGCCCCACGCCCGTGTTCGCGGCGCAGTTCGATCTTTTCAGTGTCCGTGCCGCTGCTGACCCAGACTGTGCCCAGCGGCAGCGGGATCTTGTGGCCGCGGGTCCGTTTGCGGGTGTAGCCGCTACGCGCAATCAGCCGATCGACGGTCTCGGCGACAGCGTCGGCTGCGCCGAAGGTGTCTCGGGTCTCCACTGTGTAGAGGAAGCCTCCGCACGTGAGGATGCCTCCTGGAGACTTCGTCTTGTCCTGAATCCACTCGTTCACCTGCCCAGCGGTGCGCCACTGCGGCAGATCCTGCGCCAACTCCATCTTGGGCAGCGCGATGAATGGGACCATTACCTCGAACGAGTGGGCACTGCCGTGGGCCAACGCTCCCGCAGAATCGAGCAACTCGGCCAGGGAATGACCGCCGTACACATGCCCGGAGACCCAACGATGCAGAAAACCCATGCTGTATCCGCAGTCGAGGAGATGCGAGGCAACGGCCCGGGCTAACCGCTCTGGCGAGGGCCGCGAGGATCCCTGCACCGCCACAGCCCAACGCGCGATGTAACCGTCCTGCACCAGATCCGTCAGCTGAGCCAGTGTTCGGTGATGGCGGCTTCCGTGCGGAACTCCGGATCGGAGAGTGGCTCGCAACTGCGTGCGCAGTTCCTTCTCGCCGACGCCCCGATCGCGGCCGGCGAGACGTTCGATATCGTCTGCCAGCCAGGAAACCGCGCTCGTCGAAAGCACGTTCCGCTCGCGCCAACGAGACGCTTCGTCGAGTTCGCGCAATGCCAGAACCGTTCCGGTATCCCAGAGTCGGCGCTGCCAAGGCGAGGTGTCGGAAAAGAAGTCCAACAACCGCACGAAGATGTGCGCGGAATACGGATCAGCGTCCGCACCCTGCGATGCGGCGATGATATGCACGGTGACTGGATCGAGAGGTTTGCTCACCGGAATATCTTCACGTAAACTTCGAGACAAGCGAAACGCTGCAATCTTGAGCAGGGGAATAGTCCTTCGGGACTATTCCCCGCTTTTTCGTTCTCAGCATAGAACATATGTTCGAGGTTAGTTCTGTGTGTGGCAGCGGTTAGGTCACGAGTGCTGAACCAATAGCGAAGGTCCGGTCGGCCAGTTCTTGCCCGTAGACGGTTGCGATGTTGGCCGCGACCGGGGCCCACGCAGTGCGGAACCATTCCAAGCCGCGTTTGAGGCCTTTCGACATCACGGTATCGAGGTCATCGAGAACGTCCTCGACATCGCTGGGGTCGATGTTCGGATGTGCTGGGGCGGAGGCGATGTCGCTGCGAAGCGTGCGCACTAGCTCCACGGCTTCCTCGATGGTGACGCCTTCGGTGTTGTTGACGGTGACGGTGTGGTTTTGCCCGCCGACGACTTGGCTGCTGATGGTTCCGTAGTTCTCGGCCGAGTAGTTCGTGACGTGGTTCGAGACGGGCACCGGCATCGCAGCATCCTCGATCGGGAAGGAACTGCGTAAGGCTCGGTGGCCTTTCGGGGTGAGTTCGGCATAGGTGAATTCGTTATTGGCGTTGCGCTGTCCCGTGATCAGCCTGCGGTCCGCAAGGTCATCGAGAGCCAATCCGACTTCCTGATGAGTGAGAGCGCCGGTGAAGTCTTCACCGTCCGGCCCGCCGACGATGCCAGTGAAGTGTCCGGTGCGCGCGATCGAGGACAGGACCTGGCGGCGTGCGAATTCCTCGCGGTACGACTCAACAGTGTTGCGGGCCCGCATCTTACCGACAGTGGTGAGATGAAAATCGTAGCTGCCGTCGAGGGTGTAGGTGTCTTCGACCAATTCAAGATTTTCGAGTTCGTCGTACACGAAGCGGGCATCGTCATATGGGCAGACCTGTACTGGAAGGGCAACGGCTGGATCGTTGTCGGCCAACCAGCGCAATGCGCGCATAGCGCGAAAGGAGATGCTCACGTTGTGCTCCGTCGTGATCGCGTCGTGCCTGAGTTGGCGCGACGATTCGACACTATCGGCCGCATGTGACATGCATGCTGGAGCAGACGACAGAGGGCTCCGCGTGCACGGACGCCGTTGGCAGTCACAGACACTTTCCGCGATAACGACGACACCGAGAAAGCCGCACGGCCGTCGCGACCGCCCCTACATCCCAATTTCGTCGTCCCACCTGGGTGCGGCTCGATTGCGCACAGGCTGTTTACACGTTGTCTTACGGCTTCCGGTAAGCGAGAACGCGGGAATTCCGAGCGCAGTTAGTACTTGTCGAATACCAAGACCAAGTCGAGGTGGTGCGGTCACCGCTTAACAACGCAACCGCACCGCACCGCATCGCAGGGCAGGGCAGAGCCAAGCCCGCGCCCGCATCAATGCCAGCCGTTCGGCTGCACGGCAGTGGGTGCCGGCCGAGCTCGACAGAGGTCACGCCAGCTCAGGTACCTGAACAGGCTTGCGAATCGAGACGTACGAACTGTCCGGAATCGCAAGATCGCCCATCTCGTCGGTGTCGCTGCGCCAGGTCAACGAGAGCAACGAGTCTTCGATGATGTCGGGCTCGGGTTCGGTGTCGACAACGACCCACTCGTCGGTGTCCTCCATCAACATCAGATCTCCCAGTGCCACGTCAGAGGCGCGAACATCCTGGACCGGTCCGTATTGGTCCTCGTGTTCGTTTCCGCTGCCGAATGCATAGTCCGGTTCCTCGCGTGGAGCCGTATCGTCGACTGCTGCCTTGACGACGGTGAGTCTGGTTCGGGCCTGTTCGACGTTCGACGGTTCTGGTCGGGATTCGGGATCGGAGAGTTTGTCGAGAAACGCCGCCGCATCGGCGGCATCGTTTGTCGCGAACGCCGGCCGGCGGTAGGTGTCGAGGTCGACGAAGTCCGCCATCGCTTGTCGCTTCTTCGGAGTTTCGGACGCCCCCAACAGACCCAACAATGCGGTCGGCGATGCGAGCCGGGGATCGGTCTCGCCATTCATCCGTGCTCGTGTGAGTACCGGGTCGAGGTCAGGCCTGTCACTGGCAAGGACCCAGTCAGCGGCGACGTAGTCGAAATAGGTCAGGGGTGCGGGTTCTGACGTTTCGTCGGAGTCGTCGATGTCTGCCAGAGATTCCGGCGGCACGATGAGCAACCGCGGGTGTCTGGTCACCGCTGGCCGAAGTCTGTCGAGGAGTTCAGCGTCGGGAGTGCCGTCTCGCGTCTTCCGCGGGTCCGGCACGCGGTAGCACTGAATTTCGAGCGCCTGATAGGTGTCCGTGACAGTGGTACCGCGTCCTCGGCACTTGCGCGGAACGCTCGTGCCGATCGACGGCGACTGCCACATCATGACGGCAGCTTGAGGTGAGAGCCGCCCCATGGAGATGCGCATCGCGAAGTTGTCACGCATATCGCCCTTGAAATAGATCGCATCGGGGCGCTGTGTGCCGAAGACCAGATGCACTCGCGACGTACGAGCCTTGCGCGCCATCGATGCCAGCATGTTGAGTACCGGTGGTTCCCTCGGTCCGCCTTTTGGTTTGACCGAGAAGTACCAATCTTCGACATTGCCGCGGAATTCCGCCCACTCGTCGAGGAACACCAGGACCGGTTCGAAGTCCGTTTCCGTTGCCTCGCCCATTTTGATCTTGTCGTAGCGGAACTCCATCAAGTCGCGTGCCCGGTGCACCATCGCAACTTGCTGTTCGATGGACGTGGCGACCACTTGAACATTGGGCCAGTCCTGGAAGCCGAGGAATTCGACGTATTTTCCATCGAGCACCCAGATCGGCCATCCGCGGCGCGAGAAGTTGACCAACAGGTTGTGTGCCGTCACTGTCTTGCCGCTACCGGGAGGTCCGACCAGCATCAGATTCGGATCGATCGCGGGGCGCCACACCACTTCGTTGCCATCTTCGTCGACACCGTATGGGATCTCGACGGAGTCGTAGTTGGCCAACAAATCGACTTCCGGGTCGATGTCCGGGGCGGGCAACCAAATGCTGTCGGGGAACGCGGTGCGTTGCTCGAACGTGACCTCGTCCGTGTGATGGTTCCACTTTGCTCGCCAGCGTCCGGGGAACATCGCATTGATCGCGCGTTCGACACGAGTTCGATAGCCGTCCGAGACGAGCTTCGATCCGATTTCGTGCCGCACCTTCATGGAGGTGACTTCACCTGTCTTGGCATCGACATCGATCGCGGTGACCGTTGCGGTCGGTCCCAGCAGTTGCCCGACGTAGCGTTTTGCACGCGCCACCGCTTCACTGTCGGAGGGCTCTCGTTCCGGTTCCGCCGCGGGTGTGAAGATCAATCGCCGACGGTTGCGGTCGTGTTCTGCGAGGGCGAAGAATCCCCACCCTTGGTCTTCGAAAACCTCGCAGATGTCGTCGACCCATGTGTCGTCGTTGAGCGGTTGCGCCGACTGGTAATAGACAGTGAGTTTTCCCGGCACGCCCGGTGTCCCTCCGCTCCACTTCGATACCGACAACACCGCCCGCGTCGCTTCAGGGAGTCCCATGACAGGGCAGAGCCGTTCGACAACTTCGTCGACGTCGACATCTCGGAGTTGTTTTCTCTTCCCCACAACTCCGGTGTAGACCGCGCCTATCGACAGACCTGCGGCCGCCGGAATGGACAAGGCGGCATACCCGAACAGCGGGGCTGCGGCGCCGACACCCACTGCTGCGCTTCCGAGGCAGAAGCTGTCGCGAACCCAGTTATGCGACCGTGCCGGCAGCGAACTAATGCGTGGGGAACGAGCGAATCGGGCGGGGGCCTTTTCCTGCGCGGGACTCGTCATCGCCGACCCCCGATCACCTGGCGGCGATCGATTCCGGTCTGCATCTGCATGGCGCTCCTCCTGTGGTCGGTCAACCGCGCGCTCGCGCAGCTGCCTCGGATGGTCCTTCTACTCATAGGAAGATCCCGCCGACCGGACCTGAGTGACATCGCGGCGAAAAATCTTCAGAGAAAAATGTCTCTGGACTTTCACTCATGCCAGACCTTCTACCGACGCATCCGGCAGTGCCTTGTATCCGATGCATTACTGAGTGACAGGTTCATGGGAGCCATCCCATCGCCCTCCCACTGCAACTTCCCTTCGCGGAGCCCGCACAACAACTGGCGCTCACTCCAATCGCGAAATAACACCGTCACCCCTTGACACGTGGGTTACGCTCCGAACAGCGCAACGAAGTGAGCATGGATCGGAGCGACCCTCCGCGTAGGGGATAAATTCCCTCCCCGGCAACTAGATCAAATTCGCGCTGTTCAGCTGGTTACGGCCTTGGAAACGAGGGCCCGAACCGGCCCTTGTCTCCTCGTCGCACCCAGGCAGACAACCGCAAAAGTGTCTTCTCCCGATCGCCACCCACGCCCCTCCCATGAGGGAATCAACGTCGCGAGCCTGTCCCTGTCCGGCGTCTGCGATATGTTCGGTGTCGAGTCGTTTCGCGTGACTCCCACCCATGTTCGAGCAGGCGCCCGCATCGTCGTTTCGGCACAAAGTTGGGGAAGGTCCTCCGGATCCGCGGATGCTTTTCGACACTGACCCCTTGATGGGTACATGCGGGGCACCCGTCAACGCGCCCAGTGATCGGAGCACACTCATGGTCTCGAATTCGGCTCGTAAGAAAGCTGCCCGAGAACACCAGCTACTGCACGGCGGGACTTATGCATCGGCGCTCGCTGCAGTGAAGCAGATCGAAGTCTCAGTCCCAAGTCTGTCCTCGTGGACCCTGTCTCGAATGATCGACGACGGAGTACTCGGCGACGGCACCGCAGCATTTCTAGAGCATTGCGTTGCCGTGGGCCGAGTTGTCGTCATCGCCGGACCGATCGGCAGCGGGCGCAATGCCCTGTTGAACGCCTTGGCCAGAGGTATCCGTGAGGATGCACGAGTCGGCATCGTGGCTCGCGGAGGCTGGAAAGGACTCGACGAACTCGTTCCCCGCTTAGGCAATGCTGTCGTTGCCTAAGCTCCCTCAGGGCTCGCTCAATCACTGGATTGGGAGTTCTCGCTGAGTCGGCAACAACTCGAGTACCTGGTCGTGGACGAGATCATCGAGCCTGGTGATGGACATTTCTTTACTCGGTTCGTCTCCGAAAATGTGTGCGGGGCGCTGGCGACGATTCAGGGGCAGACTGCCGACGAGGCCTTATCGCGGATGGCCGCGAACTTCGCGGCACTACCAGTCACAGAGACCACTCGTGTGCGTGCCGACGGAATCGAGGACATCGAAAAGTTCATTCACGAGGTCGTCAACGTCGTCGTTGTCATGAAGCCGGGCGGAGTGCGGGCAGTTCCCACAGTTTCCGAAGTCGCTGCGGTCTCCAGTGGACGAGGGCGCAACGGTCCGACATCGACGGCTCTGCTGACCGAGTCCGATCACACGAGCGACGCAGTGAATGAAGCCGCCAACCTTCTCGGTCCAGCGCGTCGACCTTTTTGGAGGCCAACCAAGGATTGGCGATTCATGAAGAGGTGTCAGTGATCCGAATTCGATCGATGCGCGTTGTTGCCAAGCGGTCGTTCTTGCTGCTCAACGCCAGGTTCCTGCAAAGGGGATGTTGGGTCCGCGATTGTCGTGAGCGCACCTCGCCGGGACTGTGGCAATAACACCGGACGAGCGTCGTTGAGGTGTTTCGACTCCGAATCGGGCCGAATTTCTCGTGTGGCCACTCATCTGCCACGGCGCAGGCTTGTGCTGTGGCAGATGAGTCGACCACTCCTGGCTCATCGGACGGCTACGGCGCTCACACGCCAGACATCGAGTTTGATGGCACTCATGTAGACGGCGAAGGTGTTTTTGCTCAGTTCTTTTCCATCCGGTCCGGTGGCAGTCTGCGTCACTGCTAGAACGCGGGAAACTTTTTCGGGTTGATCAGCAGGGTGTTCGTCGCCGGCGATACTCGCTGTGGCAATGACGATCGCATGGTCGTCTGCCCAGTTCTGCCATTGCTTGCCGGTGATGGGTGCGAGCGCAATGAATGAGTCGGCGTTCGCGGCGTAGTACCTCTCGTCGAGGAGTGGCGCCGCCCGTTGAGCTGCCGCGGATTGGTTTACGTCCTTGCCTGGCGCGTAGGAGAGCATGGTGCGAGCGGCGGCGAGCATGACCGACTGCGCGTCGTTCTCGTTGGCTCCGGCCAGTGTGTCGGGGAGCGCTGGAGGCGGAGTGGTGGTCAGGGCTGGAGGGGCGGTCGGCGGCGACGGAACTGTCGTCGGCGCCGAGCCGGATTGGCTACTTTCAGCGAGGACGTCTGTCGAGGGGAGTGGGGGTACCGTCCACGAGCTGTCGGCTTCGGCGCTCGTTTCCACCGCATGATCTTCGGGTTCGTCGCTTCCTCCGCACGCTGTCAGTACCAATGCGGCAGATGTGAGAGCAGCAAGAGCGAGCGAGCGTTTGCGAGTAATCATGGTGAAGGTTTCCTATCCGAATCGTTTGACGTACATCTCTTCGCCGGCCCAGCCGGAGAGCGGCATGATCGAGACGCTTTTCCCCGATTCCGGGGCGTTGAGCAACATGTCCTGTCCGTTTTCGGTGCCATAGAAAATGCCGACGTGATGGGTGTCGCCGCCTGCGCCGAAGTAGATCAGGTCACCTGGACGCTTCTGGTCGAACGGAATGTCTTGGCCTCGGGAGTCGTACAGCTGGCCGGGATTGGAGTGACTTCCGGTGAAGTGAGGGAGCAAAATTTGGCCACCGGATGCTTGGTAAACCGCGTACAACGTCAAGCCTGAGCAGTCGAAGCCGACCTTGTTCGAATCGCCGTTCGCATCTCCTGCCCCGCCGCCATCACTGATGCCTTTCGTTGGGCCGTTCTGATCTCCGCCTCCCCACGCGTACGTTGTTCCGATCCATTGGGAGGCCGCAGCGATCACGTTCTCTGCGAATGGCCCCCCGGGCTTGAACTGGGGTCCACCGGGGTTCGAGGTTCCAGGCGCGCAGGCGCCGCCATCGATGATCGTTGTTGCGCCGCCACCCTTGACGATGTCTGCCAGCTCCTGCGGCGTCAGGTCTTTGCCTGAACCTTTGAACTGCGAAGCTAGTTGCCGAGCGAGCGTTTCGTCGTCGGCGTATGCCTCAGGGTGGGCCGATCCCTGCACGGTTTGGGCGGCGACGGTGACTGGCATGGTTTGCCAGCCCGAAACTTTGAGCAACGCGTCAAAGAATTTGACGTTCGCCGTGACGGGGTTCATCAACTCTTCCGCGGTGCCCCAGATGCCGACTTGCTGTTGGTATTGATTGACCGAGAGGTGATCGCTTCCGACGCCGTCGTGGGGATATTGCAGCGACTCGGGCACGTTGGAGCTGGCGAGCATTCGATAGGTCGATTCCTGGCTCATGGTGGCCAGGGCAACCACGATTCCTTGATCAGGAACGGCCATGGACTCACCTATGGCGACAGCCTGTTTCGCCAGCGCTGTTTGGCTGGCGTTGAGACCGCCCGTGCCGGCGGGGGTGGATTTCGCCACCAACTCTGCGTCGGGCTGAGCGGGGACGGAGGCTGCTGCCGGGGAGGCGGTTCCTCGTTGCTTGAGCCAGGGAACCGGGTCCACTCCACCGCCCATCGACCATTGTCCTGGGTAGATACCGAAGTGCAGGTGCGGGCCGCTGGACTGTCCTTCGCTGCCGACTTTGCCGATGAGTTGGCCTGCGGTGACCTTGTCGCCGGCTTTGACGAGCACTCCTGCTGCGGTCATGTGTCCGTAGAGAGATTCGACGGTCTGCCCATCGATGGTGTGCCGGATGCGGATCCAGTGTCCGTAGCCCGAGGCCGGTCCGGCGACGACGACTTCGCCGTCGCCTGCGGCGTAGAAGGGGGTATCCAATGGGGCGGCGTAATCCTGTCCGTCATGCATTCCGCCTTCTCGCATGCCGAACGGCGAGCTGATCGTGTACGTACCTTCGGCCATCGGAACTGCCAGCGATCCAGGTTTCAGACCTACCAAGGATCCGTCTGCACGAATGTCGGTACCGGTCGGCTGTCCGCAGGTGGTGTCCTCACCGGTGAGGGACAAGATGACGAGAACCGGCGCCATCAACACGACCATGCACACGATCGGCACGGAGATGAGGATCCACCACCACTTCTTCGACGAACTTTCCGAATCAGGGGACGGTGGTGCCGCCAGGAGCGTCATCAGCGCGGCCGCCGGGTCAGCGAGCTCGGCTGCGGGGTCCTCGCGTTACCTGCTCCTGCTTGAGCTGCCGCCGCAATCAGTCCTGCGGTTCTCGAGCCGGAACCGGTGGGAATGTTGACGGCGGGAACAACTGGAGCAGCTGGCGGACGTGCAGGCGCGGCGGTTGGCTTCGGTGCCTTCGGAGCGCGGGTAGGAGTAGTAGGCAACAACAGCGGTGCGCCGGAATCGGTGGTGAATTCGCGGAAAGCCCGACCGTCTGGTGCAACGGTCTTCGATGCTGAACTGCGAACTTGTCCGCGCTCCGGAGCAAGCCCCGACGGTGCTGTGGCGATCGCCTTCTTGATGCCCGGTTTGTCTGCAACAGCCGCCTTCGAAAGTCGACTGCGTACCGCGGCCGCCGCGCTATCCGTACCGGTTCCACGGCTCGGTGAGCTCGTAGAGGACCGTGAGCCCGAGGACTGTGAACGGGCCATCGTGGCCGGGTCGGAGAGATTGTCGATCGACTTCTTGGCCTTCTTCGCTCCAGAGACTGCTTTCGTGCCCGCCCAGACTGCGGCAGCGACGCCTCCCGTTACCGCAGTCGATGTCGCTGTGCCAGCTACTGAGCCAACGGCTTTGGTTGAAGTAGTCGCCTTCTTCGCGATCTTGCCTGCACCCTGGACCGTGGCCTTGCCGCCACGGTAGATCTGTCGGCCCTGTGCAGCCATCAACGCGATATCGCGGCCCGACGTCGGGGTAGATCTGGTGATGGATGTGGGTGCGGCATCGGGGCGCTTCGCCAAAATCGACGCCAGGCTGTCCGACATCCGTTGCAGACCCTTGATCGCGCGGCGGAAGAGGAGGAGCGCGATGATCAGGAAGATGTCGACGAAGAAGACGGTGCGGATGAGGTTCGATTCGTCTGAAGCGAAAAGGTCTTGGACGACGAGCACGTATCCGACCAGGAAGACGATGGAAAACATCATCTGCAGCAGCGCCATCGCGACGTTGGCGATTGTGCGCCAAAACTGTCCACGCATCGACGGCGCGATGGCGACGACGATGCCAGGGATGGATTTGATGGCGTTGCCGATCGACACCCCGGCCGCGAGTACCAGCCTGCCCGCCAGGTAGATCGCGAAGGCCATCAGCAGGGTGCCGGCGAAGATCAAGAAGAGCAGGCCCATAGCTTGACCCGGGCCAGGGTTGTCGGCGTATTGCTTCATCGGACCGTCATCGCCGTCGCATGCCGCGATCGCGTCTTTGATGCGGTCTTCGGGCTTGTCGTCCGGGTTGATCAGGTCCAGGGCTGCCCCCGCGCCGGGAAGAATGTCACCGACCTTCTCTTGCACCTTGTCCATGACCCCGGGCCCGTCCGGGGTTGCGGCGTACGCCTCGTCGAATTCTTTGACGCACTTGCCGTTGTTGTCCGGCGCATCGAGGACGACACCGAAGTTGATCAGTTGGGTGGGTTGACGCAGGAAGGTATCTACGAGGGTCGATTTGATGGTGTCGATCTGTTGATCGGCGTTGCCGCTGGTGTTCCCACCGTTGGCCAGTCCCGACGCGACTTCGAGTCCGGCATCGCGTGCAGCGAAAACGAGGCCGTCGTTCCCGACGACACGGTCGAGCGGGTTGGCGAGGAATCCGACGGCCGCGGCCGCGATGACGCACGACATGAGCAGTTCGTAGATGCCGGTGGAGAAGCGGCCGCGTACGAACCACACGGCCACGCTGAATCCGGCGATCGTCAACATCAGTGGGGTGAGCGCGAATTGGTCGGTGATCGAAGTGACGGAGTCTGCGATGGTGCGGATCGGCGTGAGAATCATTTCGATCCAGTCGAAGGACAACGCGTAGGTGATGAACCAGATCGCGGTCGCCATCAGGAATCGGAAGATCTCGTATTCGAGGGTGATGATGTAGGCCCAGATCATTCTCCAGCCGCCGCCCATCGAGGCGTTGCCCTTGTCGATCGAGAGGAAGTAGCTCCAGGCGTCGATTCCGTGCGTGTCCTTGAGTGCCATCCACGCGAAGAACGGTGATGCACCTCCTCCTCCGCTGGGGTCTGCGGCCGCGGGCGTTGCGAAAATCAGCAATAGCGCACCAAGGGCGTGCCATCCGGCGGCCGCCCGAATGAGCAGGCGGCTCCACCAGCGTGACCACAGCCAGCGAGAGATCGGTTTGCTCGCGTACATGATGACGACCAACCAGGATTCGGGAATCCAGGCTTTGGCGAGCCTGCCGGCGAAGTGCAGGAGCCAGCGCAGTGAGTGTGTGACCGCGGCGCGGACGCTGAAGTACTCGCGGGCTTCGGGACGGCCCTCGACAACGTCCTGGTCGAGGGGGTGCGCCGCGGTCGAGGTCATGCCTTCACCAGCTTCTTGTTGTCTTTCGGGGTGGTCAGTGCGGCTTCACGGCGCGATTCGGTGGCGGGGAGAAGTGTCTTGATGCGGCCGACGTTTCCCCCGCCGTCGCGCATGTAGCCCTCGCCTCGGCGATGCGGCTCGACGTAGCCGTCCTGGCCTGTGACCGGCGCTGTCTGCTCCGTGAGCTCTTTGACCAGGTCTCGGTTCTCTGGGTCCAGGCCCAGCCACTCGATCGCGCGCTTGGCGAGGCCTTCGTCAGTGTGGCGATGAACAAATCGGGTTTTGATGAGGCCACGAAGTTTCGGTGTTCCGAAGGCGCAGTCCTGATCACCTAATCCCACTGCTGCAGAGGACTTTCGGCCTTGAAGAACGAAATCTTCGATGATGTCGATACCGTCGTCGGCATTGAGAAGGTGATGGGCTTCGTCGACGAGGAATAGCGCCATCTGATCGGAGTCGGCGAAGCACTGCCCGCGGGCGATCTTCGCGATGAGTGTGTAGACGGCGTGACCGAATCGTTTCTCGAGCGGCAGATTGTCGTACAGGTGCTGCTTCTCTGTCTGCAGCTGGGTGGGGAGCTCGACGCGGTGGGTTCGGAAGATGATCGCGGGTGCGGTGATCGGCAACGCCGGCAGATCCTTCGCGAAGAGCGCTGCGGCATAGCTCAATCGGGCGTAGACGTTCATCTCTTCGCCGAGGTCGTGGGCGCCGGCGATCAGGCAGTCGTCGGAGAGGAGGTGCTCGGTGAGCTCGCCCAGCCCTGCGTAGGGGTGACTGGTGCGATAGGACGGTTCGAGCACCTTGGCCAGCGCCTTGCCGTGTGTTGATGTCGGCTGGATTCGCAGCAAGGCCAGCATCACCGATTGCGTCATCTCCGCCGCGATGTTGGGCGGGAAGATCCGCAGTGGGTCGGTGCTGTAATCGGGTTCGACCAGATCGACGATGACCGCATCAGTGACCGCCCGAGCCCAGTTGGCGTATTCGCCGAGGTCACTTTGATCGATGCCGATGACCTGGCCGCCGCAGTCGACGACGTGACCGGCGATCACCTTCATGGTGACGGACTTTCCGGATCCGAGCTCCCCGGTGACAGCCCACGAAGAGGACTGGTCCCGGAGGGACTTACCGAGTATGTCGTTGAAAACCGCACCGATCCGGGCTGCCGTGATGTTGAGTGCCAGCAGGGGTCCGGAACTGTCGCCCAGATCGTTGCGAGTGAACGGCATGTAGGCCGCGAAATGTGTCGAGGTGGTGATGTGCCCGAATTCGCGCACGATCTTCGACGTCGGAACGCCGGGAATCATTGCCCACCACAGGTCCTCTTGAAAACCGAGCGGCGCGACCAGCTTGTAGTCCTGATGTTCAAAGGACTTCTTCACTGTTTGGGCATCAGCGAGGGCCTGCTCTTCGGTCGACGCGCCTACGGCGAAAAGCGCTGTCCAGGCGACTTCGACCTCGTCACGGTTGGTTTCGAGAAGCGAGCTGTACTCGGTCAGTGCAGAGGCTGCGATATCAAGGGCGCCCTGTCCACCTGCCAGCTCGCCTTCCCGCTGCTCGTACTGTTCTTTGAGGTTTTCCAGCGCACGCTTGTTCGCGCGCATCACGTCAGCGCCTGCTGTCACCTTGAGTCGAGCAACGAAATCGACGTCGATGTCTCCGAAGTCGTCGGCCAGGGAAAAGAATTCCGAGCCGGGAAAGAGGACACCACCGGAGGGCATGTCCGCTAGCGCGAGAATTACTTGGTACGACGCGGGTCGATCATCGATGTCGTAGGGCTGATCGATCTTGAGAACTCGACTGAATGTGGGGACCTTCGGACGCCACCAAGTCGTGGGCTCATCACGATCTGATTGCGCGCCTTCGTCGAGTCGTGCTGGGGCAAGAGCCGCTCCCGATTTCGGGGAAGGCGTGGACGCGGCGCCAGGCATGTCTCGATCGACATGGAGGCCGCGGCTCATGGAGTGCTGCCAGAGCCAAACCATCTGCGCTGGCGTTGCCGGCCGAGCCCCGAAGACTGCGGGGATGTCGGCGATGATGAGATCCGCCTGACGAATTCGCGCCCGTACCTCGTCTTCGGGGACGGAAGTTCGAGGGAGTCCGATGAAGTCCGACAGCGACGACCATGCCGCGTGCGTGGCGGCTTTTGCTTGTCCGGCGAGTCCTGTCGTTGTCAAAGGGATGCTCAGATAGAACACTCGTTGGCCGGGGCGATAGAGCTCGATGGAGTCGAGGGTCGCCTCGCATTCGATCGCCCAGTCTGTGTGGACATCGAGATCAACGCCCTCGGTCATCCTCGCCACGACCGCTTCCGCACTCAGCGACGACGCGATGCCCATCAACATCGACTCGCCGGGCAGCGCGCGCACCAGCATCGTGTGCAGAGTCCGGGCGGTGCGCTTGTCGACGTTGGGTCGGTAGCCGTAGTCCATCCCGCTCAGTACGTAGTCGGCCCACACGACACCGGATTTCGTCCACCGGATATTTGCTGCCATCGACAGAGTTGGCTGTTCCATTGCGGCGAATCGCTTTCTACTCGGAGTTTCCGGCGTTGGCCAGCGCAAGGAGTTCCTTGACGCTCGAACGGCCGGGGCGCGGGGCGGGATCGTTTGGTGAGAGGGCGGGCAGTTCCTGTGGTCGCGACCGAGTGCCGACAGCGTTGTGTGCGACCGGCACAGATTCAGAAGGGGATTCGGGTTCCACAGCAGCGACGAGTTGGTCCTCGATGCGCGGATCGGCAGTGATGTAGCCGCCGGCGTGAACAAGGTGCGGTGCTCGGATATTCACGCGTTTGCCGTTGATCTTCAGCTTGGCCTCAGGCGATGCGAAGACGGCCTTTTTGACCCCTTGAGCGACAGATGCCGGGCTGCGGCCGGCCAATCGGAGCTTGCCGACGACGAACACCGTGCCGCCACAGCATGCAACGAAAAATCCGACGTTCCACGTGATGCTGTCGCCGAGCCACAACGGATGCAGGAGCCACAGGATTGCTCCGACAGCGGCGCCACTGACGGCTTGAGGGACTGTGTAGGGGCCGAAAGGAAGCTTCTTACCGTCGGGTGTGCGGCCGATCAGCTGAGGAATACTTCGAGCTGTTGTGAAGTCCTTGATGACTTCGACGTTGTTGTCGTCGTTCATGCGTGCACCGACTCGCGTGAGGAGTTCTGTCGGTGTGCTCGTGTGGTCGCGTCCGTTGCCGCGGTGGTTACCACGGACATCTGCAGTCCTCCTTGTCAGGGTCGGTGAAGGGCGATTCGACTGGTCTCCGGTCGCCGTTTACACCGGCAGATCCAGACTCGGGTCCGGCGCTTCTACGACCTGCACGACAGAGATGGCCAGGTCCTCTCCGGTTCGGTCCTTGAGGGAGTCCATGTTGAAGACAACCCAGAGCGCTGCAGCACCGATGAGGGCGGAGACGACCAGCCGGGCGATCGTGAAGGACTGCATCAAGTTCCGGAGAAGGAAGTACAGGACCAGGCAGCTGGCTGCAGATTGGAGGGCGACCTTTCCGTTGTTGGTCAGCTCTCCGATCTTGTCGAAGACACCGGCGGCGACGATCGCGGTGTTGGGGTCAGCGGCGGCGAGTGCGATGAACATGATGGGTCACCTTTCGGTTCGAGGAGTCAATTTCCTGAAGGGGAAAACAGTGGGACTTCGCCGACAGCTGGAAGCGACGATCCGGGTGTTTGGCTTGGCGCGGGAGCCTGAGCCGGCGCTACGGATGTCGATGCGGAAGTCGACGGAGCGCTCTTCGGAGTCGACGGGGACGGGGCGCTCGTGGTCGACGAATTGACTCCGCTGCGAGGAGCAGTAGCGGCAAAGAGCGGCGTTGAATCGATGGCGCTGACTTCCCAGCGACCGCCGCGGGAAGTCATCGTCAGCGCGTACTGACCGTTGACAGATTCGGCGTCGGTGATCTTCAAAGATGCAGTGATCAACAAGCGCACAACGTCGCCATCTGAACGCGGTGCCGCCGAGTTCGACGCACTGAGATCGACCGAGGAGAGCACATCGGTGAGTGCGATGCTGCGGTACGGCGCCGGGACGATCGGCGCGATGGAAACCCCCGGCGTCAGGTAGCGAGCAACCTCGCCGTTGCCTGTCAGAAGTGCGGCGAGGAACTGGTTGGCCGACGTTCCGATCGGGTGATTCGCGACGCGGAACTTATATCCGAGTTGAAGGTCTACAGCTGTCGACGGCTGCGCAACTTCGGAAGGAAGTGTGGCGGCGCGCGCACCGGATTCGGTCACAACAACAGGAACTTGGAAGTAGCGCCGAACGATTGTTGCGGAGGCATCGTTGGCGGGGCGTACCGAGACCGATACCGTCACGGCGTAGGTTCGTGCGTCGCGATCGAAGACAATTGATGCGATGGCGGGGTCCGTCGCAACGTAGAGCGCAGATGCCGGAATATTCGGTGGCGTGGCAACGAACCGTTCGATCTCACGCTCGTTTCCTCGGCTTCCTTGAAGCCACGCCACGACCAGTTGACGGGCTACATCTTCGGCTTGGGCTTGTGCTGCGGTGTCAATGCTTTGCGCTTCGTTGTCAGTTGCTTTGACGACTGCCGGAGTTGACGACGAGCCGAATACGACGAGCAGCAGTGAGACAATTCCTGCGACGAGAGCGGCGATGATCGCACCGCGAATTGCGCGTGTAGTCCACTGCTGACGAAGGCCCCACTGGACTCGCTCTGCGCGCACACGCTCCTCTACTTCATCGACGATCGTCTCGGTGGAATCGGCGGTTGCGGAACCATCCTGCTTCGGTTTCGGAGTGCGCCCGAAGTTGTTGATCTTCTTCCAATCAATGTTCATCGGATACCTGCCTCGGACGGCTGCTCTGACGAGTCGAGTTCTGATTCGCCATCCGGGATGTCGGCGCTCATTGCCCGCGCAAGCGCTGCACGAGCGGCCGGCACCTCTGCGAATACCAACAACGAGAGCGCGGCGCTGGCATCTTCGTCGAATGGGTTTCGTGTGAGAGCCGCAGCGACTCGACGGATCTCCTCAGCAATGGCATGGGCGTAGCCGAGATCGTGCAGTAGCGCTTGCATCGAGTCGTGCATCCGGTCCTCCTGGCGACTGGCGAGTGTGAAAGCCGCACCGAATTTGTGGGCTTCTACTTGTAGGAAGATCCGGGCGCGAAGACCTGAGTGACAGAGCTCGCCAAACTTTTTTCAAAGTTTTTTCCGAGCGCGGCCAGGTGCTTGTTGCCAGAGGTTCAAACGTGCACGTCGATGCCTTCGATGCACGCGCATCCACTCACGGCAAAGCGCGCGGCAACAACATCTCCGGCAACAACAAACACTCCCCTGGCAACAACAAACATGCAGGTCAGAGGCAATATAGGGCTGCTCTACTGGGCGCGAGACCAACCTCGCACGCGCACAGAGGAGACCCGTGGAAATGTCCACCCACGCAGCAACCGCACCCAGCCATTCGTCGTCCGCCCTGCCGTCCCACGACGCGACTCGAGGCGACCTCTACAGCCGCCTGAACACCGAATGGATGCAGCTGTGCGCACGACCCTCAGCAGCGGCAGAGGTGCTCACATGGTCGGTCAATCAGCCGGCCTTGAAGCAGGTGCAAGAACTCAACGACTTGGCTGGCGCCCATCGCCTCGATCGCGACGCCGTACTGCTGGCACTGTTGACCCTCCACCAGGAGGGCAGCGTTCTCGCGGGGCGAGCGCTGTTGCAGCTGATGCTCGGGAAGTTGATCTCGTTGACCCGTCACGCGCGGGTGGCCGGCTTCGATTCCTACCACGCTTACGACGAGCGTGCGGCCACCACAATCGCCACTTTCATGTCATTGATAGCCGAGTATCGCCCGTCCGGCGAGAACATTTATGCAGCTCTCTTTTTGCGGACTTTGAAGAAGATCGCACACGAGAACACCTTTGCCGGTGAGATCCCCGCGTCGGATCTGATGGATCGTTCCGATGCTCCTGAGGCGGAAACCGAGAACCCATTTCTCGCCCAGGACTTGCTCGCTTGGGCTGTTCGGAACGGAGTCATCACCGGCACCGACCGAGCTTTGATTCAGCGCGCATATCTCGACCAGACCGACACCGATCTGACATCGATCGCGGCTGAGATCGGCATGACCTCGGCCGCACTTCGTCAGCGGCTCTATCGCGCTGTGTCGAAGATTCGGAACAGCGTAGGAACTTCGAATCAGACGTCGGATCATGCGCGCTTCGCCCGTGCATCGCGCAGCGCCCGGCCGATCGAACAGGCTTTGTGATGACTCGAACTCTCGACGCAGTTTCGTTGCTGGTGTGCTTCCTGATCGCTGGCTTCGTGATGAAGGAATCGTCCCTTCTTTTCGAGACTGCTGGAAGTTTCGACGCAGCGCTACGTATCCCTTCCGTGAGTCATCCCGAACTTTTGGGACAGCTGATGTCGCTCGCTCACCGCGCCGTCTTCACGGTCGTCGACCTTCTGCCGAACACCGTGACCGCACATTCGGGCAGCGGTCTTTCCACTTTGCCCTCGCTGTAATCGATGACGAAAAGAGATCTGTCATGACGACCATCGCTTCCCCATCTACCGACTACCGACGCGCCCGTTCGGTAGGTTCGGCGGCCCTTCTTACAGCAGCCGTGGCGTCAACTCTGCTCACGATCTCAACGCCGGGGACCGCTCATGCCGCACCGGCTTCTGCAGGCTGCCCCACTGCGGAGGTGGTCATGATGACGGGGACGTTCGAGACAGATTCGGGAGCAGATTCTTCGGTGGCGACGGGCCTTCTCAAGCAAGTGACTGATCCGCTTGTTCAGCAGTTCGGAAGCTCCATCAAAGTCACTTACCCTGCCTACGAAGCATCCGCGTTCAACAAGGGCAAGACTTACGGAACGAGTAAGGCCACCGGAATAGAGGCTGCCGCGAAAGTCATGCAGACCCGGGCAACGGAGTGCCCTAGTACTGTTTTCGCTCTCGGTGGTTACAGCCAAGGGGCGGATGTCGCGGGCGATCTGACGTGGCTGATCGGGCACGACAAGGGTCCGATTCCCGCGGAGAAGCTGATCGCGGTCGGCTTGGTTGCCGATCCCCGACAGAGTCCGAGCGAGGACAACACTCTCGTCGGTCCAGCTGTCGACGGAGTCGGTATTGCGGGGGCGCGGCCAGGCGGATTCGGAAAGACAGCCTCGGTAACGCGGTCGTACTGCGCACCTGACGACCTCTACTGCTCGACGAACAGCAACAAGGACGGGTTACTTGCCGGTCTCGGCCGAGTACTTTCACAGCCCCCTACTGCATCCGGTCCACAGCAGAGTGATGGCTCTCAGCCCAACACAGCGACCCTGCAGAACGCCCTGGTTTCGGACTACTCGAAGGTTGATCTCCCGGGCCTTGCCGGCAACGTCGACACTCTGCAGAAGCAGCTCCAGTCTGGTTCTCCCGACCTCGCCAGCGTGAGCGCAGCGGCATCCGACATTGCAAACACTCTGGTCCCTGTAGCGGATACGACCAAGTGGGTGACTCAGAATCCCGCCGTCGAACAATCACTCAAGTCAGCGGACGCATCGACGCCCGAGTTCACGGCCGGCAAGATCGTCGAGACGGTCAAGGGTATCGATGTGGCCGGCGCATTGAAGGCCGCCGATTCGATAACGAAGGCAGTCCAGGGAGCCACAGGCGCGGCGCAGGTGCCGCAGTTGCAGGCTTCCGTCGATGCTCTCGCCAATCAGGTTTCACCTTTGACGTCCACCCCGGCGGATGGGCTCTCCGTTGCCGCGAACGCGCTCTCGATCATCAAGCCGAGTGTCCTGATCGATCAGGTCACCCACATCGGGACGAATGCCTTCGCATTGGCCAACAACATTCCAGCTGTCGCCGACATCTTCACGACTCGGATCCCGCAGATCGTTCTCGATCCCGCGCTCGATCCCATGGCGAAGGTCAAGGCGGTGCACGCCGAGTTCGACCGAATCAATGTTCTCTTCGAACCACTCGTCAAGCTCGCTGCAGGACTGGACTACAAGACCGCAGCATCACTCATCGCGATGATCCCCGACCCGTCCGGTACCGCTCAGATCGTGTCGATGATCGTCGGACTCGTCGGCAACCTCGATATCATCGGTTTGGCCAACTCCGCCGGCGAACTGCAGAAGCAGCTCTGGCACGCGATCGAAACCGGCGATGTCATCGGAGCCGGTCTGGGTGCACTCCCCCACATCCTCGACTTCGCGAAGATCGCGGTAGGCACGCTCGGGGGTGGACAGAAGACTGATCCGGCCAAACTCGGAGCAGCGTCCGCATCGTCGGCGACCGGCCAGCAGCTAACTCAGCAGTCCCAGACAGGGGACCTTGGTGGGCTCGCTTCGAATCTCACCGCGCTGGCAGGTTCTGACGGCGCCGATGCACTGGCACAGATCGGGACTGAAGGACTGAAGTTCGCTTCGTTCATCGGTTCCGGAGCTCACCAGAGCTACGGAGAAATGGTCATCGACTCCGCTGGAACGACCGCCCTCCAGGATCTGACCAACCACTTCCGCGACGCGATTGCGAAAGTGACCGCCTGACTCCCCTGACCTCAACTCTGCACAAGGTCAGCAGTCAAACAATGAACCGCACGGCCAGGGAAGGGTCTCACCGTCCAAAGGTGGGGCCCTTTTCGCTTTCCCATTTTCTACATATCCACTCGTCACGTGCGAGAGAATTAGGGATGAGCAGACCGAGTGACGACGTTCGCCTGTTGACGATCTCAAACACTGTTTCGGATCGCCTCAAGTCACTCCCCGCAGACTATGAGGCCGCTTCAGCACTGATTGCCTCAGCTGCCTTTCAAGTGGGGTTCACTCGCATAGCTGCGGGACTGGCGCAAGAGATGGCTGGCCCCAAGGGTGACACGTACATCCATGAACGCTTCGCACCCGAGCAATTCGATGTCCTACAACTAGCCCCGATCGATTTTGCCTCGCGCACGGCCCTGACTTGCCTCGATCTTTGCGCAGCTGCTGCGTATCGACTGCGACGAGCAGGGCGGTTCGATCCCCATGGCGAGTCTGACCTGGAACACCTGAGGGAGGCGATCAGGAAGAACGGTGTGCAGCTCCACGAAGGCCAGGAACGGTGGCGCCAGGCCTTAATGGGCGATAACAAGTTCAGACTCCTCAAACTGGTGCGGGACCAGGTCACTCATCGAGCGCTGGAGAGACACACCACTATTGGCGAGGGCCCGCCGAAAACAACAATCACGATCGAGGGCAAGCCATACGACGGGACGGTCGCTACTCTTTTCGCCGACTTCGCGGAGTCCCAGTATCAGGCGTTCACCACCGCAGTCCTCGCCGATTATCCTGATCGTCGGTCCCCTACACAGAACAACTGATTTCGACACTTCAGATCGACAATGCCGCATCGGCAAGGATCGCAATCCAGTCCATGCTGGCAGCTACCCTCCACGCCATGGCAACTCCTTCACCGTTCGGCAACAGCGGTCGCGATCTGTTTGTTGTTCACGTCAATACCGCAGCGACCGACAACGGCGAGCGCCCGGTACGGGAAATTGCGGCAATAGACACAGGCAGCGGGCGATCGTGGGAGATCTCGCTGGCCAGTGGAGGCGCCTTGGTCGACGACGCGGCGGCCCTCCCGCTCGCAACGCTGGCCCGCAGCATTGAGGGACATATCGCGGGCGGCTTCCATCCGGAGGAACACACAGGGCTACTCAGGCACCTGTTCTCACAACTGGATCTGTTCCCAAAATGGCACCAGAACTCTGATACACGGCAGCTGACAGCCGGCGCATTGGGAATCCCACCTACCCATATGCCCACCACTGAACAGACCTGCAATCTATGGGGTGTTTCTGTACGGGCGCGCGGAAGGGCCGTCCAAATGGCTGAAGCGGCGGCAGCGTGCTTTGACGCGCTTGCCTACTTTTCTGCCAGCGACCGACTCCGCATGGTCGATATCCAACTGAATTGAGCCAGCTATGCCAAACCGAATGTCGAGACTGAAACTGCCTGTGGGACTGAACCTGTTCTTGCGGCGGTTGCGCTGGCGCCACGTCGCGTTCCTGTGGCTCGTCGCAGCCCTTCTACTGACTTGGATCAACAGGGAGGTGGAGACAGGGACAGTGACGCATTGGGTACTCGCCGTCCCTGTCGCCTTCTCCCCCGTGCTTGTTCTTTTCCTTTGGGTACTCGCAAACAAGAAGCGCTGAAGGCGCCCTCGTCGCTCCCCTCGTCATATTGCGGGCTCGTCGTCTTTGAAGAAATATCCGGTCAGCGCCGCCGCGATCAGATGCGAGCGGGATTTTGCGCCCAGTTCCGCCACAAGGTGGTCAATCACGTCGAAGTCGGCATGAAATAGTCGGTAAGTTACCTGCGTCTCACTATCGTCACGTGACGTTTTGGCGCGAATGCCGCGGGCTGCGAATAATCCCCCACCGATTCGACCGCCAGGGTAGAGCAGTTCCGGCAGTCGATCATGAGTCTCCTCGATCGCGACGATGAAAATCTGACCGTTCGTCATCCCCGTGCTCGCCCGCATCTCCTCGAGCTTCGCATGGCACCTTGCCGGCACCCGAACACTTGACGACTTCCCTCCCCCATCCAGGTCAGAGGAACGGTCGATTGACTCCCGATCTTGTTGGCTTCCAGCAGGTTCAGTCTCGGCGGGGCGATCCACATGCGCGGGTACTTCCGACCCTTGTTCAATTTCGTCGTTGTCACCCTCGATGTACGCGGAAGCGATGCTCTCGACCGATCGGGCCGCGGCCGAACGGAAGGTCCCGGCAAGTGGTCGGTGCCCGCCAGCCGACTGAGACGGGCCTTGGTTATGCGTGCTACTCACGTCAATCTCCGATACTGAACAGGGAACGAGACACGCTCGCTCAAAACCTAAAGTGATCTTGCTGAGAGTTATACAGCCCTCCCTGGACAGCTCGGGTGCGACGAGACACCTCACCCAAGACCCGCGAATCTTGCACCCAAGTCATATCCACAGCCGTTAGAGAAACCTATCGGATCATTTCGATACGACCAAGACGTAAGCGCCTAATTGCCTACATATGCGGAAGTGGCAAGCTCGATTCCATCACACGACCATATGCATGGCGTCCAACAAGCGTCCCAACCTCACATCAAATCCAATTCGACTGGCACATTATGCGACATTGGGACGCTTCTGGGACGCCTTTGAAAGTGAGTGGCAATGTTTGCGAAGCCGCTTGGCTGGTATGTCGGTATGACTGGCATGCGACCGTTGGAATGCCTTCAAGTTCCAAACAAGGCGATAAGCATGATTTGTCGGGACGCAACTAGTACTACTGATGACACACCACCGGTGTGGTGTCATCATTGTTCTATGACCGTTCCTGGCAGCGAGATGGGCCTCAAGCTCAACTCGGCATGGATCGACGATCTCCGCTGGCACCGCGACCAATACAGGCAGTCTCGATTTCAATGGACGAGCAGCGACGCCCTGTTGGCTGCGACCGAGTTCACTCGCGGACGCCAAAGCTTCACCACCCTGTCTGAACTGCGCGAACTAAGCCAAGCGCGACGTTCAGCCGCCGCATACGCCACAGTGTGCCAACGGGCATTCGGCGAGGCCGCCAGACATGCGCGCAGAGGCCTCGAAACGACCACATCCTGGTCCGCAGTTGCTCGCGAACTGGACACGACTGTGGTCACCTGCTCGGCGAGTTCCCACTTTTCGATCTGGTCGCAGGCGCACGAACGCACAAATCCCCAGGTAGCCCGGGTGCAAAAGATCGTCGACGGGCTCTATTTCTCTAATCCCCTGATCCGCGCGTGGGAGCTCAAGCAGCTCTGGGACCTATATGCGGCTGCCGAGGACATCCTCGAAGACACTTTGGTCGATCTAGCCGTCGAACTCGACGGATTTCGCCGGGCTGACGCCATCGCTCAGGCCGCAGATGTCCGCACCGTCGCCGGCCTCGGACATCGCATCAAGGCACAGCGTGCACAGCGTGGCGCCATCGGCGATCCACGACGAACCCCACATCAGTACAGCTAAACGGCTATTTCACGCACACCTTCACGCAAAGCAAGCCATGTTGAATCACGCAGAGTGAGTAGTGAGTCCGGGGCTCTAGAATTCTGATCACGCACCCGGTCACCCTCGCCTACAAGCAGGCGGATCCGTACGCCAATTGGCAACTGATTCCGCCTGTGGCACAGCATGTAGACCCGCACCACATGCCGTACGAGAACCCTTAGTACCACCCCGCACGCAAGCCCATCCTTCTGCACGCACATCATCCTGCGAGCGGTCACGCAAAACATCACGGATGTACACCCGCACATCAAACCGCTGTGCACTCCGCACCTGATCATGCGGAGTCTCACGCATAGAACCACGTTTCATCTCCCGTATCACCCCAGGCAGTCCAACACGCAGAAGACCACGTTTCTTTACACGCCATTTCATCCGCGTGTGTTCACGCATCATTATCCGCATTTCTTCACGCGTGATTCCCTGCAGCGACTCACGCGTGTTTACATACGTGTTCACATACGTGTTCACATACGTGTTCACCTGCGATTACATCGGCATGCAAACACGCGGCATTACACGCGGCGCCGCTTGCCGACCCACATGCCTGAACACATACGGCCCCACACGCGTGGCATACCGCGAGTTGTCCAGGACCCCTGCTAACTTTCCTTACAGACCACTCGTCAGAAACCAACGTCCATTGGGAGAACCACCATGTCTGTAGATGCCGTTCCAACGACACCCACTCATCAGCAACTGCCTGCCTGCTTCGGATTCTTCAACGGCAAAGGGGGAGTGGGCAAGACCTCACTCTGCGCGAACACCGGAGGCTTACTCGCTGCCGGCGGCTACCGGGTTCTCTTGCTTGACTTCGACCCCCAGGCCAACTTGTGCCGCGACCTAGGGTTTGTGAAGGAGGACGGCGTGCCCTTGTTCTCAGCCCTCTTGAGCGGGTCGGCACCGCCGATCATCCAGAACGTCGGTGGTCGCGAGAATCTCGACATCGTTCCAGGCGGCCCGGCAATGTTCGACCTTGCCGCAGTCATGGTGTCCAGGCAGCAACGCCAGGGAGGCAAACGACTAGGACAGCTTCTACTGGCCATGTTGCTGCAAGTGGCCGCAGACTACGACGTCATTATCTTCGATACCCCTCCGACGGATCTCACGATCATCGAAGCAGTGATGGAAGTAGTCCACGCTGTGGTCATTCCAATCCGCGCAGATGATGCCAGCCTCGACGGCATGGAAACGATCGCCGGCCAGTTCTCGGCAGCACGAGACGGAGATCCGGAACGAAACCTTCCTGCCGTGAACCCCCAGCTCCAACTCGGCGGGATCTGCCTCTTCGGCGTCAGCTCACGCGCAACCAAACTTGACGCAACGATTCGGGAAGCAGTCGAGGAGATGATCGGCGATTCGGCCCCGACTTTCGAATCTCGGATCCGCACGATGGAAACCACCGCCTTCGACGCGCGACGCCAAGGACTTCTGGTGCATGAGCTCGAGGAACGATCGGCCGGGGAAACCGCATCACGGATCGCAGCGCTGAGGAAAGGCACGAAACCAAAGGATCTGATGCTCTCGCGAAACGCCTCTGGCCTGGCCGAGGACTACTCGAACCTCACCCGCGAGATCCTCGTACGGATGTCGACCATCACCGCTGAGAGGGCTTCGGCATGAGTGAAAATAGGGTCCGCAACCGCAAGAGCATTGCCAAGTCTTTCGCCCCGAAGCCCAACCGAGCAGAGGGACTCGCTGGTCTCTTGCCCCCGGCCGGCGGGCTGCAGCCTCGCCGCACTACGAGCCCACAGACACCGGACACGGCTCAACCCCAGATCGACTCCACAGCTCCTCACCCGCCGACTCCCAAACGAGTCACCGACGCCCCTCAACCCGCCGTCTCGGCGCCTGAATCTCCAGTGCGGGTGCAGCCGATGGAACCCGAAGCTGTCACCGTTCCAGTCGCACCACCCCACGCGCCTCCTGTTGTCGTCGAGTCTCCACCCGCAGTCACCGAAGCGCCCCCAGCCCAGATTCTGGAAGAAGGAAATCCGCCGGCTGCAGATACCTCGAAGGTGACTGTCACGGCCTACCTGGATCGCACCACTCGCGACGCCTTGGTGAATCGTGCAGCCGAACGGCGATGCGATCACGCCGATGTTGCCATCGAGGCATTCGACGCAGTAGGCATCGAGCGACTGCGAGCCCTCTTTCAACCCGTCGCGGGCAGATCGTCCTCAGGGATTCCAGTCCATCAAGAGCCGTTCACGGTCAAAGGACCCGTCGAGACCTGGTTCCGCTTCACCACCGCTCAACGTGACTGGCTTGACGAGCAAGTGAAGGTCGTCGGTTCCAAATCGCGCAGCCGATTGCTCGCGGGCGTCTTGTCGTTGCACCTGCGGTCGCCCGCACGATAGTGGGGGACGACCTTCGAGGAGCAAAAAGTAAGCCTCGGAGGTCGTCTCTGCTTCCAGGCCCACATGAACGGCAGTCGAAGGTGGCATCGAATCGCCTGCCTTCGTAGCCTAAAAACAGATCGTAGATCCGGGCGAGCGCAAACGGCCGATTCGTGTCTTTGAAGCCGCTCCCCACCCCACTCCCCACCCCGCTCCCCACCTACGTGGGGAGCGGTTTTTGCCGCCTGAACTGCTGTTTCTTTCCACTCCCCCCACTCCCCACCAACTTCGCAGATAGGTCACACGTAGTAGTGGGAAAGTGCATGCCTCGCTAACCTGACTCCGCTTCGACTCGGCCCGTCCAGGTCTCGCGACATGATGCGCACGAAGATTTGTTGACCCCATCTGTCACACGGCGCGGGGCACGCGGATCTTCCTCTAATCAGAGGCATTCATTGCGAGGGTTGAGGGGATTTCAGACATGAGCAGCGCCGGGCACGACACGCTGACACAACCAGCATCACCGTTTCTGAATCAGAATCGATTTACGCTCATCCCATGGGACGACCAAGTAAAGGCGCGCGCCGGTGCCTCTCCGTGCGCGCACCCCTCAACCAGGCCAAGGTCTACGAACGTCGGGCAGACGAACTCGGGATCGATCTCGGGGACTACTGGGTGCTCGTCATGGCGCGCGCCTCGAACCTCGACATTCCTGATTACATCCTCAAGAAGTTGGATCCGGAGCGACTCCGCATCCACGACGCCCGCTATGCAGTTGATCGAACCCAGGCTGCTCGCGAAGCGACCGACGGCGAACTTTCGGTTCCAGCATGAGTTGGCCCTAGACAGCGAAAAACCCCCACTGCTTTGCCGGCCGGAGGGGGTTCTTCGATTCGATTTCAGTCCCGGGAAGCGACTTGCGAGGTCACTTTCCGAACTTCACTTACTCAAGTCCAGAGGACTTATGGCCATTCTAACCAAATTCCGAGCACACTCGCCATCCTTGGCGACGAGTGTCGCTGAGGCAATCGCATGACGGCGGCTGCATCGAGCGGCGCAGCGACGGGTCCTATGTCGTCGTTCGACCGCGTACGCATCGCGGTCGAGTCCAGTGGTGGGGTCCAACACCGAGGCCCTCACGAGTTGATGGCCTTATGCCCTGTCCACGCGGACCGACATGCGTCCTTGTCAGTGAGCTGGGTCAACGGTCACCGCGGCGGCATGGTGCTTTTGCATTGCCACGGCTGCAACGCCTCTGCTTTGGAAATTGCCGAAGGCCTTGGCCTGACCATGGTCGAGCTGTTCGACGAACCTCTTCCCGAGCGCGATGCACTCACTCGGGTCGGCCGTTCGGCTCAACAACGGAGTGCGGGTCGACGACGTCCTAAAGGCGGGCGGTTGCCGGCTCGAATCGCCGTAGCTGCACCAGACCCCAAGATTGAGCACAGTTGGGTTCGAGTCAGGGTCTACCCATACGTGTCGGCGGACGGCACCGTCGTCCAAGAAGTCATCCGCGAGGAATGCAGTTCCTGTGACGGCGCACGTCACAAGCAGTTCCGGCAGTTGTTTGTCAGTGCCAACGGCACCCGTCTCAAGCGCAAGCCCGACGGTTTTGATTCTGTCCTTTATCAGCTTCCCGCCCTCTTGTCCGCCCTGTCTGAGCGGTCACCGGTCTGGTTGCTCGAAGGCGAGAAGGACGTCGAGACCGCTGAGATATTGGGGTTGGTCGCGACCACCAATGCGCAGGGTGGGCTGAGCTTTCCAGTTACCTCCGCTGAGCTCTTCGAGGGTGCAGAGGTCCGCGTCGTCCTCGATAGAGATGGCGCTGGATGGAAGCGCGGCATAGAACTTGCGTCATTGCTAGGTGGAGTTGGCGCACAGGTTCAGTTGTTGCTCCCTGCGATAGTCACCCCGAAGTCTGATTTCACCGACCACGTCGAGGCTGGGCTGTGGTCGGACGAGGACGAATGGGGTGGGTTTACTCCGGTCCGTCCTGGAGAAGTCGCAGCACATAGCTTCGCTGCTGACGTGGTCGAAAAGCAGGCCCTTGTCGAGGTCGCGCTCGCTGAGGCTGTAGCGCGTATCGATCTAGCTGACACGCAGGTCGAGTCCGATGAAGAGTTGGTGCGCGCTCAGCGCTGGGCTTTGGAGGCTGAGCGCCGTTTTGAGCATCTGAGCGAGCTCGTGGACAAAGTCGTTCAGCAGGCAGCCGAGGAGGGGACCGAGTGGGCTGGCGAAGCCGTCGAGTCCGCGACGATTGCTTGGAATGCGTCTCGGGTGGCGGCGCGAGCTGCTCATGAGGTCGCCGGCGTCGCGATCCCTCCGCTGCTGCAGGATCCGGAGCTCGAACCCGCGCCAGTCACTGAAGCTAACGCGGACGAGGCCACCGCGGCGAACGGTCCGTCTGCGACATCGGTCGTGGTTCGCAATGGCATCCGCGGAACCAATTTCATCGCCCCTGTCTATCGAATCATCGAAGGGAACCTCGTCGAGATCGTCACCAGGAAAGACGGCGATCAGCAGGCAAAGTTGGTGCTGGATATCGATGCTCGCATCGTCGAGATGGAATATCTCGAAGTCACCGACGATGGGGTGGACGTCGACGAGCCTGATTTGATGGGCCGCGAAGCGATGGCCGGTCAGAGTGAAATTAACCCTGCCTCGCCGCAAGAGCTGACTGCGGTGATCATCGGATACACGCATCCGGACAGCCGTGAGTTTCTGCGGGTCCGGATCCCGGCAAAGGAGTATCGGGACTGCGCGTGGGTGGAAACACTGCCAGGCCCTCCTGCTTACGACAGCCGTCCAAGCGGCGTTGCAAAGCTTCGTGATGCACTCAAAGGAGCTGGCGGACGCGAGATTCGACGCGTTGTACGGTATCGATCCACCGGATGGCGACGGGACGCGCAAGGAAAATATTTCTTCGTACACGCCGGCGGTGCTATCGACGAGAACGGCGGACGGGTAGCACCTGTGCTGTTGACCGGCCCATTGAGAATGTTCGACTTACCTGCGCCCAGTTCGGATCCTGCGCGGATCCGGGCCGCGTTTCTTTGCGACTCGGCATCGATGCTCGAACGCACGCCTACCCGGGTCTCGGCAGCACTACTCGGGCATGTATTCAGGTCCGCGCTAGGCCCAAACCCGTGGGTGATGGCACTTGTCGGGTCTCCAGGGAGCTACAAAACCTCGCTTGCCTCGTTGGCGATGCATCACTGGGGCGAGAAATGGGACCGTCGACGTCCTGCTTCATCGATGTCAGGTAACGGTGACACGTTGAATGCACTGCGCATCAAATTGAATGCTTCTAAAGATGCCCTTTATTGGGCCGATGACGTCGCTCCCACGCGTGACTTCGCCACCGCCCAGAAAGCTCTCGAAGAGTTCGCTCGTCTGGTTCACAATGGTGAAGAGCGGTCACGGAGCACCCGGGACGGTCTCGGAATCCTTGACGGGACACCACCCCGCGCTTCTGCCCTGATTACGTCGGAGATCATGCCGAGGCCAGGGTCAGCAGCTCAAAGAATGCTCGTCATCCCTCTCCAGGCGTCAGAGATCGATCTGAATGTTCTGAAAGAATTGGATGGCCCTGAATCCCGCCACGGACGTGCCCTGGTAATGGCCACTTATTTGCAGTGGCTGTGCCCCCGCTTGGATGAAGTTCGTTCCGCCGCTTTTGCAGCAGGCGAACAGTACGCCAATCAGCTGAGAAAGGGCGGCGAAAGCGTACGTCAAGCCGACGCTTTGGGCTCATTGTGGGCCGGCTGGCATGCCATGTCACGCTTCCTTGTCGAATTGGGCGCGTTGACGGAAAACGAAGTCGCACATATGGGAGACCTCGTAGCTGTCGGTCTAACCGATGCCGCGTCCGCGGCGGTCGATCCTGACCTCCCGATGCGACCGGGCGCCCGGGTACGTGAGCTTTTGATACACGCATTGAGGAATGGGCAAGCATACGTCGACGACGTCGAAACTGGTGAGGCGCCAAGTGACTGGTCGTTGGCCAAGCGACTTGGCTGGCGGCGCAGCGTTGTCGGGGAAACATCTGATGGCACCGCTCGGTGGAGAGAGGAGGGTCGAGGAATCCGTCTGGGTTATGTCGTCGCCAACCCACGGCCCTGCGATGGGGAACCGCAGATTCTCATTGATTTGCTGGCCCTTGAGCAGGTCCTCAAATCCGCCGGGCAGATGTTGACCGATTCCTTGCAAATTGATCGGGGCACTGCACTGCGCGCACTATACGACGAAGGTGTGCTGATCGCGGAAGAGCGGAAGGGCCGGATGCCCCGCTACACCGTGCAGCGAATGATCAAGTGCGAGAACCGTCGTCAACGAATGGTCGCACTACGCCTGCACAAGTTGTTCGGCGAATGTTCGGACGATTTTGAGGTGAGAACGGGATCTGACGATCCCCACGGTCCGGTACCGGATAGCAAGCCTGCCGACCTTCCTACAGACATCGATGGACGGGACCTTCACGATTCGCCAGATGAAGCGCGAGCGAATTCGTCCATTACCGGGTTCGCAGTATCTTCGCCAATCCCGTCCAACGAAAAAAAGGGTCTAACCAGCTCTGTCACTGACAAGGAGCCTGAAATGGCGATTGAAACCGATGCAGAGGGATTCTCCGCAGACGGGTTCCAGATCTCACCTACATCTACCTGCGCTCTCTGCCATGGCGACGAAGCTGGCTGGGAGATCGACGGACTCGTGATGCACCTCCCGTGCTGGTGGCAGAGCACCGCTGCTTCTCGGGCGATTGCAGCTGGCACAGCCGAAAATCAGGAAGAAATCGAACCTGCTACCGAACCTTCACCGCTGGTAGCGCTGGCACCGAAGGGCCCTGAGACTCGCCCGAAGGTAGTGAAGACGGCCGGCAAGGAGAAGGCGGCCGCGTTCACTGCGCCGGCTGCAGTACTCGATGTCGACGGTGTATGGCTGCCGGACGGCACTCGCCACGAGCTGGCTACTCCGATCGCGCATGTCGGAGATGTCGCCGAGTTGGTCACGACGCTGAATCTCGGGACGTGGACGTCTGACACGTGGTCTGTGCCTGGTCAGATCTGGATCACCGATGCGATGGCGCAGAAAGTTGGTATTGACACCAGTTCGTTGGGGAAACGCAACAGGAATGATCGACTCAAGGAGCTGTCGGCTGAATCTGCATTTGTGACCGATGCGCTGGCTCAGGGATGGCAGCTTGGCGGGCAGCCGGGGGACCGGCTAGGGACGTGGACTCGTGTGTGGCGAGGCGAGGCACGTGGCGTGTGGGTAGCTCTGATTTCCGGGATGAGTCAGGATCCGAAAGAGATGCCTGTACTTGGTGACTCTCCTACCGCAGCCACGTTGGCAAGGCGGCTTGCGTTGTTGGCCGGGGCGCTCCGATTCCCGTGGGCTGTGAGTCCTGCATCGACCGGGATCGACTTGATGATCGCCGCGCGCCCCAAGGAATGGAAGCGGATCTTCGCGCCGTCCGACTCGGATTTTGCGAAGAAGTTCCAGATCTTTGAAGCCGATATCGATTGGTCGCGAACCCTTTCCGATTCAGAGGCGAAATGCCGCTACGTTCATGCCTTCGATCGCGGCGGTTCCTATGCTGCCGGTATTGCTGGTCTCGAATTGCCGATCGGGGAGCCAGAGCATCACCCGGATGGGATGGTGTTCGATCGCAAGCTTCCGGGATACTGGCTGATCGAAATCCCCGACGCAGCGGACTGGCGTTACCCGAATCCCTTGAATCCGATGGGGCTGTCTGTCTCCGAACCGAAGTGGGTGACCACTCCGACTCTCGAACGCGCTGCCCAACTCGGTTACGAGCCGGAGATCTTGGAAGCATTCGTCTGGCGAGATCACGGGCGCGTTCTGGTGCCGTGGTACGAACGCATTCGCGATGCGCGAACCGCCTTGGATATCGAGGGTGACACCGATGCACTGTTGGCGCGTGAGCAGAACAAAGTGATTTACACGCACACCATTGGCATGCTCAATTCCGACATGCATTTGGCCGGGCGACCCGGTTACTCGCCCGAGCGGCACCACCATATTGTCGCTAAATCTCGCGCGAACATCATGTATAGGATCGCGAAGATCGGCGAGGACAGCGGAGTGTGGCCTGTAGCGGTCACCAAGGACACCGTCCTGTACGTCTCCGACGAGCGCGATCCACAATTGGCGTGGCCTGGAGATCAGAAGCAGTTCGGGCGGGGGTTCGGGAACTACAAGCCGGAAGGATCGGCGCTGTTGTCCGACCACCTGCAGTATTTGGACGGCAAAGGTTATCGGGGGAAGTCGGAGCTGATTGCTCCGAACGAGTGGGCAGCTAGTGCGGAGGGGAGTGATTCCTGATGGCACGCAACCCACTCAGTAGGGCGTCGTATTCGCGCATCGCAGACAGTCTTTCCGACTTCGGGTCTGTCGTGGCCGGCCGAATCAATATCTCGCGAGCAGCCAAAGAGCTTCGTGTCACTCAGACTGCCATCCGGGAAGTCTTGCGGGGGGAACGAGGAAAACTTCAGGGGGAGTTCTTCGGGAAGTTGACCGGCCGGCAAGGGGCCGACATTTCCGGACAGCCAAATGCGTCGAACCTGAAGGCTCAGCTGCTGGCCGCTTACGGACCGGGAAAGCGCAGCGAAATCAACACCGCTGCAGCGGCACGTGATTTGGGTGTCTCCAAACGAACAGTCGAGCGTTGGCTGGCTCCCGAGGGCCGACAGCGAATTGCGAAGCCACGCACCGAAACCTTGAATGCATTGGCCCGCAAAGCGAAACAGTCCGCGTCCACTCGAACCTCACGTAAAGAAGCGATGTCGAGCGTACGCAGCAGCGCACGAGGAAAAGCACTGTCGAACTTCGGCGGGAAGATCAAGATCGACGCGGTACAGGGGCCCGGCACCCGGGAGTATGCGCGGGACCGAATGATCACCTTGGCCCTGACACCCGACCAGGTTGAATCCATGTGGAGCGCCTACGAAAATGGGGGCGACAAGGGAATGATCAATTGGATGAACAGCCGAGCCCAAGACTATGTCGGCGGCTGGGAGTTCTACCAAATCAATAGCTTCGACGTGGAACGGTAAGCGGCGATGACTTCTCGGCGAGGGCCGCGGTGGACACGCAAGCGACTCGAAATGATGCTCCGGACCTGTTATGGCGAGACCGAGCGCGGGGGAGTGGACGTCGCGGTCGTCGCCGAGGCTTGCGGGGTTTCAACGCGCACCGTGCGACGGTGGCTTTCTGGCACCAACCGCCAGCTTGCGGCGATCCCTTCTCCTCGGTTGGCGCAGTTGCGTCTGCCGGCGCCGGATTCGGAGCTGCGCAGCCAGCAACAAGCCGATTACGCCCGCGACGCCATAACTTCGATCGCATTACCAAAAGGTCGAGGAGTTCTGCCAGCGTGGCGTGATCGTGGATGGCTCGATTCGCACGTGGTTGCGATCGTGGACCTCGCGGGCAAGCCGTGGAGGCAGGTTGTCATTAGTAACGGTTCAGCGCGGTCGATGAAGGAGTTCCGCCGTAGAGGCTCGATCGTTGACCTCACGACGCTGCCTACTCGTTTCCATGGTGTCGTGCTGGCCCACGAGGTCATACAGGAAGTGGAGCCATGGCGTGTTCACCCCCGACCTCAAATCCTGGCTCAGGGCCGAACGCAGGTCTGGTCCGATGACGCGCCGGCTGTCGACCTCTCGGTGTTAGCTGTGGCGAGAGAACTGAAATGAACGGCAGATAAGGACATGAACATGAATCCCACCAACAGTGCAATCGAAGCTCGCGTCAGCGCTGTGCTGTCCGAGTTCTTGATCGATGACCAGGCAGGGGCGTCGCCGGCCGGCGCGACTGATGTGTCGTGGCCGGCGGAGAGCCTTCCGTCGTGATCGAATCCGTAGGCCCACAGCCTTGGCAACGCGTCAAAGATCCACAACCCCTGCCGACGGCGTCGAAGCCGGCGCTCCTGGCGGGGCACTTGCGCGACCTCGATGACGAAGCGCTCGGCCGGTTGATCCGCGATCACCTCGTACCGCTCGACTCCGAACGCGGATATCGGGTGCGGTGGAACAGTTTCTGGGCGACCTTGGGTTTCGACCCAGTTCTACGAAACCGTGCCACCTCTATCATCAATGGGTTTCTCGACCTGGCCGAGTCTGCGCTCGCAGCAGATGATCAGGATGCCAACCAGTCCAAACGGACCGGGAAATTCTTCGACCGATGCGAAGGTGCGTTGGACCGCATTCTCAACCGCGCCGACGAACCACTGGCTTGGGCCGGCGCCGCTGCGGCATCGTTCAATCCGGCCGCAAGGATCGTGATCGACAAGCTGATCTCAGCCATCGATCAGCACCGCCGCGATGGTGACAATGAAACCCTCTGGGCGACACTAGATCACATCAAAACTGGGGATCTAGGAACGTCCGCACCGCGGCTCCGTCGCTCTCAATATCGAGAGTGACGGAGCCCCATCAGTCTGAAGAAACTCGATCCCTCGACCACTTTCGCTAAATTGCTGGTGAAATCACTCAGGATTCCGTTTTGCGTCGTACGCAGCGATTGCTCGTCGCACTCCCGCAGAGAAGTTTCCGCGGAGCATGCCAACCACTTTGTCAGTGCCATCATCAGGTGGCGACGAATTGATCGTGCTCGCCACCATCCGCGCAACCAGGGTTCCTTCGTTTGCCAACAGCCGACGCAGCAGATTTGCGCGGTCTATGTCGCCATCGACTGGCTTTTCACGGGCTATCTGACGCGCTATCACTGCGCGCACCCACGGGTCCGTGTCCCGCGACATCGCAACAAGGACGTCAAATCTGTTCGCAGATTTCTTTCCTGACACTACTTCGACTGCCGCTGCACGCTGGTATACGTTGCCGCGCATAAGGTCCCACAGTTCCTCATCCGAGATCGCGTCAGGTCGAACAGCCGCCAATGCAGCTGCCGCGGAACCTCGCACGTCCTCATCACTGAAACTAGGTGTAGGAGGAACGGACGTTGGTGACGCGGTGCCGGCGGTAAGCGGCGGGCGGTCGTCCTCCGCGTGCTGAATGCGGTCGGTGGTAATTGTAGTGAACATTCCAGACTTCGACGGCGATGCGTCGTTGCTGCTCGCTGCTGTATTCGCGGGAGTAGAGAAGTTCTTCGGCGAGGATGCGGTTGTACCGTTCGACTTTCCCGTTGTGTTTCGGGGTGTACGGCTTGATGCGGTAGTGCCGAGCTTCGCGGAGTGAAACGGTGAAATCTGCTGCCCGATAGCATGATCCGTTGTCGGTGATCACGCGCTCGATACGGGTGATGCCGTGTGCGGCGAAGAAGACGCGGGCGTTGTTCATGAAATCGATGGCTGTTGCGGCGGTTTCGTTGTCGCGTGCCTCGGTGTACGCCAGGCGGGTGTTCCCGTCGATCGCGGAATGCAAATAGGTGTACCCGACCCGGGCTTGCTTGTTCTTCGTTTTCCGACGCTGCGATCGTTTGGCCTGCTCGGAGCCGCGGCCGTGGGCACGCCACCCGCCGCCGTCGGGGATCTTCCCGACTTTCTTGATGTCGACGTGGACCATCTGGCCGGGTCGTTTTGCAACGATGACCTGCGGTTTTCGGTTGGTTTCGCCGTTCGGGTCGATGAACCGGCGGCGGTGCAATCCGAGGTTCCGCAGGATTTTCGTGACGGTCCGGCGAGCAATGACCGTTCCATCCATTCGGAGTTCGAACGTGATGCGTGAGGCGGACCATTTCCGGGTTCGTCGCATCGACTCGATGTCGGCCACGACCTCCGCGGCTGTGGCGGTGGGTTGGTGTTTCGGTGCGCTGGAGCGGTCCTGTAGTCCCAGGTCACCATATTTGCGGTGACGGTTGACCCACGTGGAGGCGCATTGTCGTGAGATACCCATTTCGGCGGCGACGTGGGCGATCGGACGACTCTGGCAGCGCTCGATCAGGCGTCGTCTTCCCTCCACGGTGAGTGGAGCATTACGGTGTGTCACAGGGCTGGTCCTTCTTGGTCGAGAACGGTTGTGTCGCAACTCCCATTCTTACGCCGAGGACCAGCCCGTCTACTTCAATCCCTCGTCAGCAACGTCCATACCCACAACAACTAGGCCCCTCTGAGGGAAGGGCGACCATCAAGTCATGGAGCGGACCTGCAATAACATCGACCACCTCTGGAGGAATCTTTTTCCCCAGAATTGCGATCCTCGCTAGCACTCCCTGGCGGTCAGAGACGAAAGGCAGTTCCGTCGTCAATAGGTCGGAGATCGAATCCCACGAAGCGAGCTGGGGATACCAGACATTCAGTGTGACCAGATCGGATGCAAAGTCCTTCACTCCCATGGCGAACGAGCCGCTTTTGAGGTCGGAGATCCGCTGGGTGGTCGCGGAGGACAGCTTCTCAATAACGCCCTTCGCTATGTCGTCATCTAGGTCTCGTACATCTCCAAAAGCACTGAGAGCGGACAAGTTCCCTTCTTCAATTCGCTTCTGAATCGTTTCCCGATGGGCGGAATCGTGCTTGGCGAGGATTCGATCGAACGCTTCTTTGAGTGCCGGGCCGTCCTTGCTGCGCACGGCAACCGCCGTTCTGTCGTCGCTGGTCCATTCACTTATTGGCACGTTCTCCACGACGCGTGCCCAATCGTACGAGGAGCCGATATCCCCTTGCTGTGGAGATTCTTTGATGTGTTCGATCACCTCACGCAGGACCGGCGCTGAAATCACGGAAACAAGATTCGACAAAACCTTCAGCAGTGCATGCTCCAGTGAGAAGGTCGGCTGCAGCCGAGTTGCCAAGTCGCCAGTATCATTCAACCTCGCCAGTATCCAGCGTGCATGCGTGTCTGCCCAGTCTGTTTCAAGGACATCGGAGGCAGACGAAATCGTTTGCAGGTCAGCGTGTAGCGAAGTTCGAGTCCCGAGTTCAAGTCGCACTACGCCCGCTGCAGCGCGGACCGCGGTTGCGGGCCCCACCCTTAGTAAATGCCGCACAGTGTCCTCGATCAGCTTGTGTTCACCTGCGTGCCTCAGCGCAGCCAGCGATTTAGCGATCTCCTCAGCTGAGCTGTCGTTCATGAGCGTGTACTGGGCCAAGAGTGTGTGCGATCTTCGCCAGGATGAATGATCCGCAGCGATCCCGGCAAGCAGCGTCGCCGACCGGAGCCTCAAGCTGGTCGGATCCAGTTCTGGGCCCTCGGAATTACCCACCCATACTTGGAACTGGTCGGTGAACTGAATCTCCAGGCCGTCCGCTACCTCCTGCCGACTCCACCACGACGCGAGGGTGTCACGGCCCTTGATCACTTCCTCAACACCGATAACTTCCTTGCTGTCCGTCGACCATGGGTTGAGTCTGAAGATGAGATCAGTGCCCGATCCTGTGATTGCCATAGCGGTTGGGTCATCTACCGCTACATTTCGAATTTTTTGGACGTCGACGGCACAGAGACGTGCATTTGCGAGATCGCCGAGCTCGGCTAGACAACGGCCTCTGTGCAGGAGGAGCCACGCCCGATCGACGTCGCTGTAATCGCTATGGGTCAGAGCGCCGTCTACGACGTCCAATCCGCCTTGTGGGTTTCCGTCTTCGACGGAAAGAGCACAGGCGAACACTGCGGCTGCAGCCCGTTCCGATGGCGCCTTGGCGTCCTTGACCAGTTTTTCGAGCGCGTCAATGTTGGCGTCACCGCCCAGAATGTCGTGCGCTGCAGCATAAAATCGCCACCCCCACGTGGTCGAGCTTCGGCATTCCGCGAGGTCCGGTGCCGGATCCTTAGTACTTTTGGCCAGCGCGTCAACCGCCGTGCGCGGTGTCAGGTGCCTCAGCCGCATTTTGATCAACAATGCGATGGCTTCGTGGGGTTCCAGTTTCGTCACTGGCGAGTTCGGGTGGGGGGCCACCAGGCGCGGCGTCAACATCGCATAGCGGTAACGATCAGTCGACAACACATCTGCACTACCCCACGCAGTCCCTTCCCATTGTGAGTGGATTCGGCCTTTGGTCGCGATTTCCAGGAGGTCTCCTATGTGGTGTTTGTCGACAGTTGAATCAACGCGGACCAGAATCTTGGCACCTTTGCCGGTACTTTTAACTGAATCCTGTGTCACATGAACCCAATACGATTTTTCGGTGGACTCCTCATGCAGGAACAGGATGAACGGCACAGAGTATTCGAGCCAATACTTCAAATGCTCACTGTTGGTATCACGGAACCACCATCCAACAAGTTTTCCGTCCGCATCGAATTCCGGATAATCGAACCACGTGTCCCCGTTCTTCACCTGACCAGCGATGAGTGCACCAGAATCAATGCCTGTTGCCGTCCGCGGCTGCAGAAAGACATCTGTACCGACTTCGCCGGCAGGGTTGGGGGCTACGTGCCAATTCAATTTCGTGAACTGGTAGCCGATGGCTAATTCCCCAATGTTTCCGGTTTGGACGGTACTACTGGCTTTTATCATTGTTTCGCCTCATCTGCCGCGTTCCCTGATGGTTCCTGTCTATAGACAATCACAACCTGCGTGTATGTCCCCGGCACCGGGTGCGGCGGGGACATACACGCAGGTGAATGCATGTTTTTGTCGGATATCGAGGGTAGGTTTGGAGGTGTCCAATTGCTGACGGGCGGACTGACTACCTGCCCCACTGTTAGGTCGGAGATTCGAAGTGACGTTGACGATTTCGCACACTGCCGCGGATGGAACGCTAATTGACGGGACCTCTCGCGGTGATGGTTCCGGAGATGTATTGGCGGCGCACGGGTGGAGGTGGTTTCGCAGTATCGGTTTCTGGGGGATCCGGAGCAGTAGGGATCGGGCTCCGAAGGTTCGCCTGATTGAGTTGACTGCAGAGGCGTTGCGCGCGAGTGGTTTCGATGTCGAGATTGATATCGACTCGACAGCGCGGCCGACGGCCGAGGTCGAGGCCGATCGCATTGATCGTCAAACTGCTCGGGTGGAAGCGCTCGCGCTGAAGGCGGGGCGCCGGTCAGAACAGGCGGAGTCGGCTTGGGAGGCAGAGCAGCGCGCGGCTGCCCAGCTTCCTCCTGGGGGTGAGCCGATCAAGGTCGGGCACCATTCGGAGGGGCGGCATCGGCGAGCGCTCAAGAAAGTCCATCAGCGCCTGGGACAGGCTGTGGCAGCCGAGGGGAATGCGGAGGAAGCACGTAGGCGCGCGGAGGCGACAGCGGTGACCACAGCGGCTCGCTACAGCCCGGTGACCGTGAAGAATCGGATCGACAAAATGCACGCAGAGCAGCGCGCGGACCAACGCGAGCTCGACGGTCACGAGCGGACGCTCTTCGTGGTGCGTGGCGTGAAGCTGATCGAGAAATTTCCTCCGGCCGAGGGCACCTACCGTCAGGCGTTGATTACCCGTATCGCCGAGCGGGCCGACCAGATCACCTATTGGGAAGGAATCCGCGCCCAGCAGATCGCGTCAGGTCAGGCCAACAATTTCGGGCCGGACACGATCGCGAAAGGAGATCTGGTCAGGTGCTCGGGTGTCTGGTATTCGGTGGTTCGGGTCAATAAGAAATCTGTCACTGTTCCGGCGAGGATTGGCGGCGATTGGACGGACACTATTCCGTATCACAAACTTGCTGGACACAGGCAGGCGAAGGAAGCCGAAACAGCTTCGGCCAGTTCATCTTCCATCAAGGAGGTTCGGTCGTGAACAGTCTCCGGGACGAGATTCACAGCGGAGAGTTTCGGCAGTCGCGCCACTATCCGGTTGCACGTTCCGTGGAACGTGTTGCTGCCCAAACATTTATGCGACTCCACCCCGAGACCGAGTGGCCACCGGTTAACGGCCACTTCGCGGACGTGTACCGCCTCGCCAGCTGGCGTCTGCTCACACCGCTCGAGACTGTCGCCGCTCTCGATTACGAAACTCTGACGGCGAGCTCGTGGGACGCTCTGCCGGACGATCAGCGCGAAGCCTGGTTCGAGCATGTGCGCGGCACCAATTCTCGTCTGTCACGCACCCGGATCGGCAGATTCACAGCCGAGGTGATCACTGCCCCTTAGCAGCTAAGACTACGGGAGGCCGGCGCTTTGCGTCGCCTCCTGTGTCTATGTCCCCGGCACCGGGTGTGCCGGGGACATAGACACAGGTCAAAGTGCCTTTTTGTCGTAGGCGTGGGGTAGCTTTCAAGTGTTCGTCAGTCCAATCCATCGGGTGAATCTGACCAGTTCGCCCACCGACCCAAAGGGGTTCCGTAATGCCAGCTTTCCGAATGACCAGCCCGTCCGATGTTGTCGCCGGTGCCGTGGCTATGGGTGGCCATCTTCCCGAGGACGAGTTGGTCATCATCACCCTCGATGTGCACCCGTGCAGGGTCGCCATGCTCCCCCTCCTCAATCTGCTCCCTGGCGTGTCGGAGGGAATTCTGAGTTCCTTGCGTGTGACACCAGCTCTGGAAGAGTGCCAATCGATGCTTGTGGTTGTCTTTGGCACGCTCGAACGGGGCAATGACGTAGCCGAAGCGCTCGAAACATTTCGGCCCGATTCAGTTCCGCCTGTGTTCGTTTTCACCGATGGTCTGGTACGTCAATGGACGGGCGCGGGATCACTTGCCGCACAGTCGGGTACACCTGTCGATCTTGCAGCACACCCACTGATCACCGAAGCGTTGTTCGAGGGCACAACGATTCTCAAGACCCGCAGCGAGATCCGAGCAGGGTTTACCGCCGCGCAGCACGGCCCGGAACGCGCTGCCGCGGCCTCACGGGCCTTCGGCGCCAAGCGCATCGTTCTACGCGCCATGGAGCCACAGCGAGCGGCCGATCGGGTATTCGATCTGGCACTTTCGCACTACCTGGACGGCACGTCACAGCACGGCATTACCGTTACCGATGAGCACGCAGCCGTTATTGCTGCTGCCATGCATGACGTGACGGTGCGCGATCTGTTGTTCGCACACATCGACGAAAACAATGCCGATGCAGCCGCCGAGGTAATGCGGCAGGTCGGCGCACTTTTACCCGAGGATTTGGCCGGTCCGCTCATGGTGTTCGCCGGAGTCTTCAACTGGGTCAATCGCCGCTCTGCGCTGGCACGTGAAGCACTGACGAGTGGCCGCCGACTCGACCCGTCCCACAGCTTCGGGAAAATGTTCGAGCAGGTTCTCGACAACGGTCTGCACCCCGCGATCTGGGAACAATTGCGGACTGCGGCAGTTCTGGCACATCAAACCCAGGCGCAGTAGATAACGAATCGGTGGCGCAATGCATTTCGTGACTGCGCCACCGATTTTCTTGCCCTGCGCCAATGGAGCCGAGCGACGATTCTCGTTTCGCCGCGATTTTCTAAATTGCGTTTTAGCGCAACGAAATACCCGCAACCCCGGCCGCGCAGCGGCGGGAATTTCCGTTACAGGGCGGCTTGCCGCCCGTGCGTCCGGGACCCGGGCGTAGCCCGGGTTACCCCTCCCGACGG
>NZ_JBVHEH010000035.1:0-65688 GCF_055562955.1 Kitasatospora sp. NPDC015121 | reverse complement strand
AGGACCCCGAAGCCCCCATCTTCGAACTCGTCGACTACGGCGTCGTCGGCGACCTCTTCACCGTCCTCCCCCAACTCACCGACGAGGTCAAGGCCGGCTGACCCGCCGCCTCTCCGCCGCGAGGGCGCGCCCCCTACCGGGGTCGCGCCCTCGCGCGCTTCCGGGCCCCCGAGGTGCGCTGCCGCCGGGCCGATCACCACTCGCGGTTGGCGACCAGTTCCTCGACGTCGGCGTCCGCGTAGCCATACGCCTGCGCGAGGTGGTCGAAGTCCGCGGCGATCGCCTCGCGCGCGACGGTCTCGATCTCGCTGTCCGCCGCGTAGAACTCGTCGGCCAGCTGGTTGAACTCCTCCGTCGCGGCGTGCGTCAGTACGTACAACTCCGCCAGGTCGCGCGGCGGTTCGGCCTCGATCCGCTCGCACAGGGCCTGCAGGATGTCGCCTCCCTTGGCGACCAGGCGGGCCGGGTAGTAGCCGTCCCCGCGCATCGGGCGCAGGAACTCGTGGCCCGCCAGCCGCTCGTTGGTGATCGCCATGCCGCCGCTCCAGCCGCTCGAAGTCCGTCCGGGACGGGATCCGTTCCGCGGGACCCCACGGCCGATCATGCCCGGCGGCACCGACAACGGGCCGGCCGGCGACCGGTCAGCGACCCGGCCGGCCGGTCAGCGGCCGGCGGCGGGGTCGCGGAGCAGGTCGTCGACGCTGCGGCGGCCGGTGGCCCCGCCGGGCGGGCCGTAGCCGACCCGCAGCACCACCTGCACGGTGCCGACACCGCGTTCCGGGTCGCGCAACCGCCAGCGGGTGTCCGGGAGTTCGACGGCCTGATGGAGCACCGACACCCGCAGGCCGCGGGCGGTGGCGACCAGCCAGACCCGTTCCATCGCCTGTCCGGCCCGCAGCCAGTCGGCGGCCGTGTCGCCCCGGGTGGCGACGGTCACGACCTGCGGCAGCGCCTCGAAGCGCCGGGCGTGCACGGGCCCGCGTCCGGCGAAGTCCCGTACGGGGACGCGGGCTTCGTGGTCCTGCGGGCCGAGCGCCCGCTCGGGGATGCCGTCGACCGCGGGTTCCGCGCGCAGCCAACTCCCGGTCTCCGCGCGGCGGGCGGCGTCGGCGGCGATCCGCGCCTCGGCCTCGGCGGTCAGCGCCAGCACCCGGCGCGCCTCGGCCTCCTCCAGCACCTCCAACACGGTGTCCTCGTCGGCGGCGGCCGCGATCAGCTCACCGATCACCGCCTCCGGCACGTCCCGGTTCCCGAACGGCTCGCGACTGGAGTGCCGTCGGACGATCGCCTCGGCCAACTCGGCGGGCTCGTACGGCACTCCGCGCGGGCCGAAGCGCACCACCGCGACCGGTTCGTCCACTCGGACCTCCCCCGGCAGCAGGTCCAACTCCTCGACCGGGAAGCCGAGTCGGGCCGCCGCCACCCGCAGGTTGAACAGCGCCGCTCCGATCGACAGCAGCATCGCCCGGCCGTCGGGGTCGGCCAGCGGCACCGCGCGCGCCGGTTCGGCGTACACCAGCACCCCGGGGCCGTCCCCGGCCGGCCGGAACCGCCACGGCTGCGTGTTGTGCAGCGACGGAGCCGCTCCGGCGGCGGCCACCAGCTCCCGCAGTTCGGCCGCGCTCGGGCCGCCCGGCGCGCCGTCCACCGTTCCCGCCATCGACTCGGTCATCGCGGATCACTCCTCGTCGCGTCCTCGTCGCGTCCTCGCCGCGTCCCGCGCCTGCCCGTCCTGCCTGACCGGCGCCTACGCTGCCTCGATCGTGCGCCCGCCGCCACCACCCCCGGTAGGGCCCAAAGGCCCGGGCCGGACGACCTCCGCCCCCTGGCACCCGCCCCGCAGCTCACCCGCTCGGCCCGCCCGTTCGGCCCGGGCCCGCCACCGGGACACACCCCGGAGGCGCCTGCCCCGCCCCGCCCGCCCCCGCTGGCGTACCGTACGGACCATGGAATTCCGCCACCTGGGCCGCAGCGGCCTGATCATCAGCGAGATCGCGTACGGGAACTGGCTCACCCACGGCTCGCAGGTCGAGGAGGACACCGCGGCCGCGTGCATCCGCGCCGCCCTCGACGCGGGCATCACCACCTTCGACACCGCCGACGTGTACGCCGAGACCCGCGCCGAGTCGGTGCTCGGGCGGGCGCTCAAGGGCGAGCGGCGCGAAGGGCTGGAGATCCTCACCAAGGTGTTCTGGCCGACCGGGCCCGGTCGCAACGACCGGGGGTTGGGGCGCAAGCACGTCATGGAGTCGATCGACGGCTCGCTGCGCCGCCTGCAGACCGACTACGTCGACGTCTACCAGGCCCACCGCTACGACCCCTCCACCCCGCTGGAGGAGACCATGGAGGCGTTCGCCGACGTGGTCCGCGCCGGAAAGGCGCTGTACATCGGCGTCTCCGAGTGGACGGCCGACCAGATCCGGGCCGGCCACGCGCTGGCCCGCGAGCTGCGCGTCCCGTTCGTCTCCAGCCAGCCGCAGTACAGCGCGCTGTGGCGCGTCATCGAGGGCGAAGTGGTGCCCACCTGCGAGGAGTTGGGCATCGGACAGGTGGTCTGGTCGCCGATCGCGCAGGGCGTGCTGACCGGCAAGTACAAGCCGGGCGCCGAACCGCCGGCCGGTTCCCGGGCCACCGACGAGAAGGGCGGCGCCAACTTCGTCGCCCGCTGGCTGCGGCCCGAAGTCCTGGAGCGCGTCCAGCTGTTGGAGCCGCTCGCCGCGGAGGCCGGGCTGTCGCTCGCCCAGCTCGCGGTCGCCTGGGTGCTGCAGAACCCGAACGTGTCGGCCGCCATCATCGGCGCCTCCCGCCCCGAGCAGGTCACCGAGAACGTCAAGGCCGCCGGCGTGAAGCTGGAGCCCGCGCTGCTGGCCCGGATGGACGAGATCCTGTCCCCCGTCGCCGAGTTCGACCCGGCCCGGACGGCGGAGAACGCCCCCAAGACGCGCCCCTGACCCGCCCCCGACCCACTCCCGACCACCCCTGTGCGACCCACGGGCGGCCACCGGACCACTCCGGCGGCCGCCCGCCCCGCACCCTGACCCAGCGACTCCCCGCAGCTCCTAGCCCGGCAGCTCCCCGCCCTCTCCCGGCTCCACCACCAACGGCCCGTCCGCGGCGCCGTCCACCGCCGCGGGCGGGTCCGCGGGGTCCCGCTCCGGCACCTCCTGCTGCGCCCAGATGGTCTTGCCGTGCCGGGCGAACCTGGTGCCCCAGCGCTGCGCCAACTGCCCGATGATGAACAGTCCGCGGCCGCCCTCGTCGGTCGACTTGGCCCGCCGCAGGTGCGGGGTGCTGTCCGAGCTGTCCGACACCTCGCAGATCAGGCCCCGGTCGTTGATCAGCCGCAGCCGGATCGGCGACTTCCCGTACCGGATCGCGTTGGTCACCAACTCGCTGACGATCAGGTCGGTGGCGAACTCCAGCTCCTCCAACCCCCAGGCCGCGAGCTGGTGTTCGGCCAGCCGCCGGGCGGTGCGCACCACGGCCGGGTCCTCCGGCAGGGTCCACACCGCGACCTTGTCGTCCGGCAGTCCGAGGGTGCGCACCATCAGCAACACCGCGTCCTCGCGCTGCCGTTCGGGCAGCAGCGCGTAGACGGCCTGGTCGCACAGCTGCGGCAGCTCCTCCTCGCCGGCCCGGGCCAGTACCCGTTGCAGCACCGCCCGCCGCCCTTCCCCGGGCCCGACCGGCAGCGCCTCGTCCAGGCCGCCCCGCTCGGTCCCGCCGCCCGTCCGGTCCCCCGCGCCGGCCCGCCGGCCCGGGCCGCTCATCAGGCCGTTGGTGTACAGCGCCAGCACGCTGCCGACCGGCAGTTCGGCGATCCGGGTGTCGTAGCAGCCGTCGCCGCAGCCCAGCGGCAGCCCGGGTTCGACCGGGAACGGCACCGGCACCCCGTCGGGGCCGACCACCACCGGCCCGGGGTGTCCGGCCGAGGCGGCCGTGCAGGTCCGCCCGATCGGGTCGTAGACCATGTACAGGCAGGACGCCAGGCCGTCCGGCAGGCTGGCCGCGCCCGGCGCCAAGCTGCCCTGCTGCTCGTGCGTGAGCACCCGCGCGGCGTCGTCCAGGCGTACCAGCAGCTCGTCCGGTTGCAGGTCCTGGACGGCCAACGTCCGCAGTGCGGTGCGGACTTGGCCCATCACGGCGGCGGCCTCGATGCCGGTGCCGGTGACCGTGCCGATCGCCAGGCCGACCCGGGCGGCGGACAGCGGCACCACGTCGTACCAGTCGCCGCCGGGGCCGACCACGCCGGGCAGGTACACGTGCGAGCTCTGCACCGCGCTCAGTTCGGCCGGTTCGCGCGGCAGCAGTTGGCGCTGCAGCGTGGTCGCGATCGAGCGCTCCCTGGCGTAGCTGCGCGCCTTGTCGATGGACATCGCGCCGCGCGCGGCCAGTTCGACGGCGAGTTCCAGGTCGTCCTGGTCGAACGGTTCCGGCCGCTGGTGCCGGTAGAGCGAGAGCACGCCGAGCACGGCGTCGTGCACGATCAGCGGCGCCACGATCATCGAGTGCACGCCGAGCCCGGTCAGCCGCCGCCCCCGCTCGGGGTCGGCGGCCAGCCACTCCTCGTCCCCGCCCAGCCCGCGGATCAGCCGGGCCCGCCCGTCCGCCAGCGCCTGGCTGTACGGGGTCGGCGCGCCGTAGGTGGACAGTTCGCCGTGCGGGATGGGGCCGGGCGAGGAGCCGGTGCGGCGGGCCGAGCGGTAGGCGGCGCGGCGCAGCGGCGCGCCGGGGTCGATCGGTCCGGTGCGCAGCGGCAGTCCGCGCAGGGGTTCGTCGAGCAGGTCGACGGTGGCGGAGTCGGCGAAGCGCGGGGCGGCGACGTCGGCGAGTTCCTGGGCGGAGCCGATGGCGTCGAGGGAGGCGCCGAGGCGGCGGTGCGCGCTGTGCAGGACGTCGAGGCGGTCGAGGGCGGCCTGCCGTTCGGTGACGTCCTCGACGACGGCGACCAGGTAGGGGCGGCCGGTGTCGGAGAGGACCCGGAAGAAGGAGATCGCGCCGACCATCTCGTGCCCGGGGTCGGTGGGCATCCGGCCGCGCACCAGGTGTTCGCGGACGTAGCCGCCGTCCTGGAGGGCCTGGCGGGCGAGCGCCTCGAGTTCGGCGCGGTCGAAGCCGGGGGCGAAGTCGGCGGGCTGGTGGCCGACGATGTCGGTGCTGGGCATGCCGCGGACGCCGCGGGCGGCGGTGTTGTAGCGGATCACCCGCAGGTCCTGGTCGAGCAGGTACAGCCCGAGCGGCGCCTGCGCGAACAGGGCGTCCAGCAGCGCCGCGTCGACGTGCTCGCCCTCGCCGACCTCCAGCCGCGCGCCGCCTTCGTCGCCCACGCCGCCGCCACCGCCACCGCCGTGCCGCCCGTCCCGGTAACCGTCCACGCCGTTCCTCCGCATCCCGTCCCCGTCCTCGTCCTCGTCCGAGTCACCGTGCAGTCCGTCATGCAGTGCGTCGTGCGGTACGTCGTCCGCTGCGTCGTGCGGTACGTCGCGCCGGGCGTCTCCGGGCCCGTTCACGGCCGCCCCCTCCCCCGGCCGGCGCGCCCCGCCGGTCCCGCCGACTGGGCCGGGTCGGGCCGGAACGCGATCAGGGCGATGTCGTCGCGGACGTCGGCGACCCGGGTGACCAGGTGTTCGCAGAGGTCGGCGAGCGGTCGGTGGCGGGCTTCGGCGGCGGCTTCGCAGAGTCGGGCGATGCCGTCGCCGAGGTGTTCGCCGGGCACTTCGACCAGGCCGTCGGTGTAGAGCAGCAGCGTCTCGCCGGGGCCGACCGGGTGCCGGTGGGTGACCCGGGGGCGGCGCGGGTCCACGCAGAGCGGGACGTCGGCGTCCTCGGCGGCGAGCAGTCGGGGCGGTCCGTCGGCGGGGACGAGGACGGGTGGCGGGTGTCCGGCGTTGGCCCACTCCATCTCCCAGCCGCCGTCCGCGCCGTGCCGCACCAGCCGGGCGTGCACGGCGGTGGCGAAGCTGCCGACGCCCAACCCTTCGGCGGCGGTGTCGAGTTCGCGCAGCGTCTCGGCGGGGGTGTGGGCGTGGCCGCGGGTGTACGCGATGGAGCGGAGCATGGCGCGCAGCTGGCCCATGGTGGTGGCGGCGGCGAGGTCGTGGCCGGCCACGTCGCCGATGGTGACGGCGAGCGAGCCGTCGGGCAGGGTGAACGCGTCGTACCAGTCGCCGCCGACCTCGGCGTTGCGGCTGCCGGGCTGGTAGCGGGCGGCGACGGCGGCACCGCCGAGGCGGGGCGGGGTGGTGAGCAGGGCGCGTTGCAGGACGACGGCGGCGTGCCGGGCGCGTTGCAGGGCGAGGGCTTGGCGCAGCGGGGCCTGGGCGCGTTGCAGGATCTCGTGCTGGAGGTCGATGTCGGCCGGCCCGGGGGGTGGGGTGCCTTCGCAGCAGGCGGTGGCGGCGAGGGCGACGACGGCGCCGTCGACGACGATGGGCAGCAGGGTGAGGCTGGTGGCGCGGGTGGCCTGCAGCCAGCGGGCGGAGATCTCGGGGACGGCGCCGTCGGGCACGGCGCCGTCGGTGAAGTCGAGCAGGGTGGGGACGCGGTCGGTGACGGCCTGGCGGGCGTGGGCGCCGAGGGTGAAGGTCTGGCGGTCGAGCGGCGGCAGCGGGGGCAGTCCGGGGCGGGCGACGGAGGCGATCCGGGTGGCGATGATGCCCTCGTCGGCGGCGTCGGGGCCGGGCAGCAGGTAGACGGCGCAGACGTCGGTGAGGTCGGGGACGAGGGTGGCGGCGAGGGCGGCGAAGGCGTCCTCGGCGCGTTCGGCCTCAGTGACGGCACCGGCCCGGGCGAGCAGGCGTTCGCGCAGGCGTCCGCGCCACTGGTCCTCGATGTCGCCGGTGGTGCCGATCCATTCGGTGCCGCTGTCCTCGGTCCGAACGGGGACGGCGCGGGAGCGGACGTGCCGGTAGCCGCCGGCGGCGCTGCGGACCCGGAAGGTGTGTTCGAAGACGGCGGGCAGGTCGCGGGCGGCGGCGTGCCAGCGGGCGGCGGTCTCGGCGCGGTCCTGGGGGTGGACGACGTCGAGCCAGCCGCGTCCGGCGGCTTGCTGGAAGGGTTGGCCGGTCATCTCCTCCCAGCCGGGCATGAGTTCGCTGACCGAGCCGTCGGCGCGGGCGACCCAGACCATCTGGGCGGCGGCGGCGAGCAGGGCTTCGTAGCGGCGCAGGGCTTCGAGGCGTTCGGCGGAGAGGCGTTCGGCTTCGAGGGCGGAGTGGAGTTCGGCGGTGGTGTCGATGGCGGCGGCGAGGATGCCGGGGCCGTGCCGGGTGGTGGCGGGTGAGCAGGAGTAGACGAAGTGGCGGTGGGCGGGGGTGCCGGTGGGGCAGGCGAGGGTGCGGTGGGCGGTGACCTGCCGGGCGGTGCCGTCGGCGAGGACGGCGTCCAGGGTGGTGAGCAGGCGTTCGGCGCCGGGTTCGGTGAACGCCTCGCGGGCGGGGGCGCCGAGCGGGCGGTCGCCGAACAGGGCGCGGAACGCGTCGTTGTAGTAGACCATCCGGTGCTCGGGTCCGGCGGTCAGGGCGATCGCCACGACGGCGCGGTCGAACACCTCGGGCGTCAGTTGCGGTTCCGGCACGCCGGTGTCCTCCTCCCGTCCGCCGTCCGGCGGGTCCGCGCGCCCCGGCCGGGCGGTGCGCGCGTCGGCCCGGGCCGGTGCGGGCGGGGTTCCCGTACCGGCCCGGGCCGCGTCCGTCCGCGGTCCGTCGGTCGTCGGCGGTCCGTCGGTCGTCCGCGGTCCGTCCGTCATCCGTCCCACGTCACCCATGCTCCGCTGCCGCGTCGGGCGGGGTCAGGCGAGCAGCTTCTGCTTGGCCCGGTCGAACTCCTCCGCGGAGATCGCGCCGCTGCTCTTCAGGTCGGCGAGCCGGGCGAGGTCCTCGACGTGCCGTGGCCCGGCGTTCTGGCCCTCGGTGCCGGCGGCCTTGCGGATGTAGTCCTGGAAGTCTCCCTCTGCCTTGGCGGCGATGGCCCGGTCGCGGCGGCCCATCTCCTTGCCCCGGGCGATCAGGTAGACCAGGACGCCGATGTACGGCAGCACGATCACGAAGATCGTCCAGCCGGCCTTTCCCCATCCGCCCATGTCGTGGCTGCGGAAGATGTCCGTCAGCACCTTGAACATCAGGAAGAACCACAGGATCCACAGGAACAGCCACAGCATGGTCCAGAACAGGTTGAGCGCCGGGTAGTCGTCCATCGACTGGCTCCCTTCCACAGGTCCTACGAGTGGTATCACCACATTTCGGACATCGCACGTCGACGGCCGCCCCGCGTGCGCCACCCGCGCGCCACCCGCACCCCTCCCGCGCGCTCGGAGCGCGACGGGCCGCCGTCCGGGTGAGGATGGGCCCCGGGTGTCAGCTTCGACGGCGACGCGGGAGGCGCGGGTGGACGACGGGCGGGCGGTGCGCACGGGCGACGCGAACGGCCCGGACGGGACGGGCGGCCCGGACGGCGCGGACCCCGGGCGGGTGACGGCGCTGCTCGCGCGGTTGACCCGGATGCTGCTGGCGGCGAGCGGCGAGGGCGCCTCGGAGGTCGAGCGGACGGTGGCGCGGGCCGCGTCGGGCTTCGGCGCCCGCACCGCGATGGTGCTGGTCCCGGACGGCGCGACGCTGACCGTCGCGCTGGACGGGCGCTCCTCGACGGTCGCGGTCCGGGCCTTCCCGGACGTCGCCCGACTGGACAAGGTGGCTGCGATCAAGCCCTGGGCCCACCGGGTGTCGCTGGGCGGCACGCCGCTCGCGGAGGCCGAGCGGCGGCTGGCGGCGATCGACGACTCGCCCGCCCCGTACCCGTGGTGGCTCAAGGGGCTGGGCATCGTGCTGTTCACGGTCGGTTTCGCGCCGCTGATGCAGCCGACCTGGTACGAGATCGGCAGCAGTGCGCTGCTCGGCCTGGTCACGGCGGCGCTGGCGGTGGCGGCGGGACGGTGGCCGAGGCTGGCCCGGGTGCTGCCGCTGGTCGCGTCGGCGGCCGTGTCGGTGCTGGTGCTGGAGGTGTTCGCGCGCACCCCGTCGCACGGCGGGGCGGTGCTGCTGATGCTCCCGGCGCTGTTCTACTTCGTCCCGGGCGACCTGCTCTCGGCGGCCGCCGCCGAGCTGGCCGCCGGGTTCCTCACCACCGGCGCGGTGCGCCTGGTGTACGCGGTGTTCCTGCTGCTGCAGCTGTACCTGGGCGTGATGCTCGGGGTGTACGCGACCGGCGGCGACACCTCGGCGCTGTTCGACCTGGCGGCGCACGCCGACCTGCCGCGCTGGGCGACGTTCCTGTCCTGGGTGGTGTTCACCGTCGGCACGGTGCTGGCGTTCGCGGTGCCGTGGCGGCTGCTGCCGGTCCTGCTGGGGACGGTGTACCTGACGGTGGCGGTGCAGTCGGGGGCGACGAAGCTGGTCGGCGAGGTCGGCGGGACGTTCCTGGCGGCGGCGGTGCTCGGCGCGCTGGCCACGGCGGTGGCGCGCGGGCCGGGGCGCCCGCCGAGGCTGCTGCTCGTGCTGCCGGGGTTCTTCACGCTGACCGTCGGTTCGCTGGGCATGCGCGGCCTGACCAGTCTGGCCGGCGGGCACCCGGTGCGGGGCTTCCACGACCTGCTGTCGATGGTCACCATCGTGGTGGCGATCGCCGTCGGCCTGCTGCTCGGTTCGGTCCTCGCCCAGCGCCCGCAGCCGCTGCCCTGAAGCACGCCCCCGTCACCAGCCCCCGCCCCGGTAGTGGGGCAGGTCGAGCGCGGCCGGGTCCATCGCCGCCAGCCACTGGCCGCCCCGGCGCAGCACGGGCGTCAGCACGATCTCCGGCCCGCCGTCGTCGCCGGCCCGGACCAGGGCGTCGTAGCGGACGGGCCGGTGCGCGGCCGTCGCGGGCGTGGGGTGCTCGTCGCGGCGGGCGCGGGCCTGCGCGTCGAGGGCCCGGTAGGCGCGGCGCAGGTGGGGTTCCCAGCCGGGCAGGTCGTGCGGGTCGGCGGGGACGAGGTAGCGGGCGCCGAGGTCGATCAGCCGGGTGACGAGGCGGCCGAGCGCCTCGGTGCGGCCGAGGCCGTCCGGCAGCGGGGCGAGGGCTTCGGCGAGCGGGCGGGTGACGCGCAGCAGGGCCTCGTTGAAGTCCAGTCCGTGTTCACCCTCGGCCTGCACCAGCAGGGCGCGCTGTTCGCCGGTGAGGCTGAGCCGGCAGGGGTGGGCGCTGCCCTCGACGAGCAGTTCGGGCTGGCCGTGCCAGGCCACGGGGGTGTCGCCCAGCCGGGCCCACTCGGGCCAACTCACCTCTCCCCCGGGCCCCTTGACGGCGTGGCCGAGCGGGTGGTCGCCGACGGTGAGGATCTCGATGCGGGCGCCGACCACCTGCCCGGGCGCGGGGTGCGCGGTCAGCCGCCGGGCGTCCTCGTCCCAGCCGAGGCCGCCGGTGCGGACGTCGACGGCGGTGGTGGCGGCGAGGACGAGCGGGCCGTGCGGGTGGGTGGCGTGCATGTGGGCGAGCGTGACGGGGACGAGGACGGCCGCGCGCAGGACGGCCTGCCGGTCGGGGAACGGCCGGGGTTGGACCGTCTCGGTGGTGGCGTGCTCCGTCATGATGCGTCGTGCCCTTCCCGCGCCCGCACGGCGCGCACCCCGGCGGGCACCGACGCGTCCGGCCGGCCGCCCCGCGGTCTGTTCCGTCGGCCGCTCGGGCGGCCAGGGGGGAACAGCGTACGGGCCGTCGGCCGGAGGGGGAACGCGGACGGCGGGGGCGGTGGCGAATCGTGACCACCGGGCCCCGCGGGCCCACGACCGCCCCGGGGGGCGGCATCCGCCGGGGGGCGACCGGGCGGCCGCTCAGCGGTCGTCGGGCGAGATCCGCCAGGCCAGCAGGACGACCAGGAAGGACGCGGCGCTGAATCCGGTGCACCACCAGGCGGTGGCGTCCTCGCCGCGCATCCAGGCGTTGGTGGCGGTGTTCAGCGCCCACAGCTGGCCGATCACGATGGTGACGGCCAGGGCGACCCGGGCGGACAGGATCGCCGACCGCTCGGGCCGCTGGTCGGTGCCCGCGCCGGGCCCGGGGCCGGTCGCGGAGACCCGCGGGTCGGCGTAGCCGGAGGTGGCCCGGATCTGCGGATACCGTTCGTGGACGGGCCGGTTGAGTCTCGGCTCGTCGCTGCCGGGGTGGTAGCCCTGCGGGTAGTGGCCCTCGGGAACGCTCATCACGCACCTCCACGAGCGAGTTGACGCGTCATCGCTTCGGACCTTCCGGTCTTCCGATCCGTCGGACTTCCGAACTTCCCTCCCACTGAGCTCACTTGCCGCTCTTGCGGGTCGCGCAGCCGGCCGCTTCGGCGAGTGCGGGGTTGCGGTCGCGCAGGCCCCGGCAGAGCCCGGCCTCCTCGCTCTCGCCGGAGCGGGCGGTGCCGACCGCCCAGACCGCGCCCTGGGCGTCCTCGACCATCACCACCTTGGGCAGCGGGCGGGGCGGCGGGCCGCCGGTGACCTCGCCGGTGCGGGAGTCGAACTTTCCTTCGTGGCAGGGGCAGTAGAGGTCGCCGTCGTTTCCCTCGTCGCGCCGCCAGAGGACGCCGCAGGCCAGGTGGGTGCAGACCGTGGAGTAGCCGACCAGGGTGCCGTCGGGCAGCCGGATCGCCATCGCCCGGTCGTCCTCCCCGGGGTAGTCGAAGCTGACCGCCTCGCCGCGCTCCAGCCGGTCGGCGACCTTCAACGGGCTCGCGGTGCCGTCCCCGTGGCGGTGCAGCACGCCGGCCGAGACCACCGTGGAGCCGACCACCAGGCCGCCGGAGACGGTGGCGACGATCCGCAGGTAGTCGCGCCGGGTGGTCAGCGAGTCGGCGCTGATCCGCTCCTTGAGCGCGGCCTGCTCGGCCCGGTGGCCGTCCGGGCCGTCCGGACCCTCGGGGCCGTCGAAGCCGTAGGGGCCGCCCGGGCCGTCGAAGCCCGCCCGGCCCTCGCGGTCGTACGGATCAGGGGAGTTGACGGGGCTGCTCACGCCCTCGCTCCGTTCCCGGGCGTGGGACGCCCGTTGACCTCGATCAGGTTCAACATCCCGCCGGGGACGGGTGCTTGGCGCTCGGCCGGCACCACCATGGCGACTCCGGTGGAGACCACGGTGTCGCCGAACGCGAACATCGTGGAGACGTCCACGCCGGGCCGCTCGGCCTGCAGTTCCTCGATGGTGCCGTAGAACAGGGCGCCGGTCGGGCAGACCGTGGCGCACATCGGCGCCAGGCCGTAGGAGGTGCGGTCGTAGCAGAGGTTGCACTTCATCTGGAGCTTGGCCTCCAGATCGATCTTGGGCACGCCGAACGGGCAGGCGTTGACGCAGTTCGCGCAGCCGATGCAGCGGGTCGGGTCGGCCTCCTGCACCACGCCGTCGGCGGTGATCAGGATCGCCTCGGCCGGGCAGACCTCGGCGCACGGCGCGACCGGGTCCTCGCAGTGCATGCAGACGGTCGGCAGCGAGGCGACGGTGTGCCCCTCGTCCGGGTAGTCCAGGTGGATCATCGACTTGCCGCGGTGCGAGTCGCACTCGCGGCAGGCCGACACGCAGGCCTGGCAGCCGATGCAGCGGCCCGGGTCGATGAAGATGGTGCGTCCCAGCATCCTCGGTCAGCCCCTCTCGGCGGTGCCGCGGCCCTGCGGCGAGGTCGGCGGCAGCGGGTCGGTCCGGGATACCTGGGCCTCCGGGTAGGCCTCGCGGCCCGGCGGCACCGGCGGCGCGGGCACCGGGTCGATCGCCCCGGCCCGTTCGATCCGCACCGCGCACACCTTGTACTCGGGGATCTTCGAGCGCGGGTCGAGGGCGTCGATGGTCAGCGCGTTGGCGGCGACGGGGTACGGCCAGTGGTAGGGCACGAACACGTGGTCGGGGCGGATCGCCTCGGTCACCAGCGCGGGCAGCACCTCGCTGCCGCGCCGGGTCACCACCCGCACCGCCTCGCCGTTGCGGAACCCGTGCGAGGGGTGCACCTCGACCCACGGGCGGGGCGTCTGCTCGACCAGGCCGCCCAGGCGCCGGGTCTGGTTGCCGGACAGGAAGTGCGCGACGGTGCGCCCGGTGGTCAGCGCCATCGGGTACTCGTCGCTGTACGGGTCGGCCGGCGGGTGCCACTCCACCACCTGCATGTGCACCTTGCCGTCCGCGTGGTACGTCCGGCCGTCCTCGAACAGCCTCGGCGTTCCCGGGTGTTCGAGGCTCGGGCAGGGCCAGGCGATGCCGCCGGTCCGCTCCAGCCGTTCGTAGGTGATGCCGTAGTAGTCGATGACCGTGCCGGCCGAGGCGCGGCGCAGCTCGTCGAAGACGTCCTTGGAGCCCTCGAAGGCGAACTTGCTCCCCTCGCCGAGGCGTCGGGCGATCTCGCACATCACCCAGGTGTCGGTGCGCACGCCGGGGGGCGGCTCCTGGGCCTTGTTGTGCTTGACCACCCGGGCTTCGGCGTTGGCCATCACGCCCTCGTCCTCGGCCCAGGTGGTGACGGGGAAGACCACGTGCGCGTTGGCGGCGGTCTCGGAGAGGAAGAAGTCGAACTGGGCGTGGAACTCCAGCTTGTCGTAACCGTCCTTGACCACCGCGTAGTTGGGCAGTGAGACGAAGGGGTTGTTGCAGACGCCGATCAGGCCGCGGATCTCGCCGCGCTGCATCTGCCAGACCATCTCCATCATCGAGGTCCCGGCCTGCGGGAGTTCGGACTCCTCGATGCCCCAGATCGCGGCGACCTGGCGGCGGTGCGCCGGGTCGTTGATGGAGCGGCCGCCGGGCAGCAGGTCGGACTTCTGGCCGTGCTCGCGGCCGCCCTGGCCGTTGCCCTGGCCGGTGAGGGTGCCGTAACCGGCGCCCGGGCGGCCGAGGTTGCCGGTGGCGGTGCACAGGTTGATGACGGACAGGCAGTTCTCGACGCCCTGGGTGTGGTGCTCGATGCCGCGCGCGTGGCAGGCCATCGCCCGCTCCGCCCGCCCGAACACCCTTGCCACCTGGACGATCTGCTCCTCGGGGACGCCGCAGATCTCGGCGGCCCGGCTGGGCGGGTACGCCTTGACGGTGGCCTTGACCTCCTCCCAGCCGGTGGCGTGCGCGGCCAGGAACGCCTCGTCGGTCAGGCCCTCCTCGACGATGACGTGCAGCACGGCGTTGAAGAACGCCGAGTCGGTACCGGACTTGAGCGCGACGTGGATGTCGGCGGTGCGGGCGACCGCGGTCTCGCGCGGGTCGACGACGATCAGGGTGGCGCCCCGGTCGCGGGCGCCCCACACGTACTGGGTCAGCACCGGGAAGCACTCGCCGACGTTCGCCCCGGCGATCAGCAGGCAGTCGGTCTGCAGGATGTCGGAGAACGGGTTGCCCGCCCGGTCGATGCCGAAGGCCAGCTTGTTGGCGCCGGCGGCGCTCACCATGCACAGCCGGCCGTTGTAGTCGACGTGCCGGGTCTTCAGCGCGACCCGGGCGAACTTGCCCACCAGGTAGGTCTTCTCGGAGAACAGGCTGGCGCCGCCGAGCATCCCGAACGCGTCCCGGCCGTGCTCGCCCTGGATGCGGCGGATCTCGGCGACGGTGAGGTCCAGCGCCTCGTCCCAACTCGCCTCGCGGAAGGGCTCGTCACGGCTGCGGCGGACCAGCGGGGCGGTCAGCCGGTCGGGGTGGTTGACCTGCTGGTAGGCGTTGATCCCCTTGGGGCACAGCCGCATCCGGTTGATGTCGTGGTTGCGCGGCTCGACGCCGAACACGTTGCCGCGGCCGTCCACCCGCAGGTACATGCCGCACTGCACGCCGCAGAAGCAGCAGTGCGTGGGGACGAGGGTCTGCTCGGTCTGGTCGGCCCGCCAGGCGGCGGCGGGCAGGCCGCCGGCGTCGCGGAAGTCGCGGGTCCCGAGCGGGGCGACGCTCGGGTCCAACGGGACGTGCTCGTGGCTCACTTGAACCCCCGCTTGACGTTCGACAGGTAGGCGTTGCCGCGCAGCACCCGCTTGCAACGGGGGCAGTACTCGGCCCACTCGTCGAAGCCCAGGTGCAGGTCGCGCATGGTGGCGCGCAGGTTGTCCACGGCCGCGACGGTGTCGATCGGCCGGCCGCAGCGCTTGCAGGCCCGCAGCTCCTGGGCGTCCGAACCCTTGCGCCGGGCCGTGTACTTGAACAGCTGCATGCCGACGGCGGCCGGGCGCTGCACGATGTGGAAGAACTTGCCGAACGGCAGGTAGACCAGGGTGAGGACGACCGAGGCCATGTGCAGGATGGCCAGGAACTCGTAGCCGCCGCCGTGCAGGAACATCTCGGAGAAGGTGAGCAGCAGGCCGGTGACCGAGATGGTGAGCAGGGCCAGCAGTGGCAGGAAGTCGTAGCCGAAGCGCTGCCCGGTGGTGGCGGCGCGGTCGCGCATCCGCCGCCAGAGGAAGTACCCGGCGCCGCCGATCACCATCACGGCGGCCAGGTCGAGGCCGTGGTAGAGCGCCCAGCCGAGGAAGCTGCCGGAGTCGAAGCCGAACAGCTTGAAGCCCCACAGGCGCATCTCGTAGCCGGGGCCGGCCGCGCTGGCGGAGGTGAAGGTGAACCAGCCCCAGGTCAGCGGGAAGGTGATCGCGGCGGCCAGCAGGCAGCCCCAGAAGATGAGTTGGTGCGCGGCCCAGCGGGCGTGCGAGCGGGCGCCGAGGAACTTCTGGAAGCCCAGGTAGGTGGCGGCCATCTTGGGCAGCGCGGCGGGCGAGCGCTTGAGGTTCTCCCAGGAGAGCGCGGCCTTCCAGCCCTGTACGAAGAGCCGGCGGGCGGCGGGCGCGGAGACCCACACCACGTAGCGGTAGACCACGCCGAAGGTGAGGAAGACGCTGGCCACCGCGTACGGGACCAGGGCCGAGTCGAAGTCCCGCAGCAGCCTGCTGCCCAGCACGATCGCGACCACCAGGAGCAGGCTGGCGACGGCGGCGACGGCCGAGGCGCGCACCGCCGTCGACCTGGTCGCCGAGGCCACCACCCCGGCGGCCCCGTCCCCGCCCGGGCCGCCTCCCGCCGGACCGCCACCGATCGGTCTGCCCTCCCGGGGCGGCGCTGTTCCGGCCACGCCCACTCTCCTCAGCGCTCGACAACCACTCGATCCGACGTCCTCTCAGCCGGACGGTAGCGATCACCCCTGCGGGGTGCCCGCCCACTGCGCCGCCTGCGGCGCGTCGCTGAGCCGGACGGGTGAGCGGGCGGCGCGCCCGGCCCGGCGGCCGGGGCTGGACCGACGGCCGGGGCTGGACCGACGGGGCGTCAGCGATTACGGTAGTGCTTCATGTTGAAGGACGTACAGAATTCCGCCCCGGCCGAGGACACGGACGGCCACCTCTACGACCCCGGCGCGCGCGCCGCGATGGGCGCCTTCGCGCTCGGCGGCGACACCCTCGCCCTGGAGGCCGCCGCCTCCGTCCGCTCCGCCGCGCAGGCGATCGACCGGCTCCGCGCGCACGGCGCCGGCGGGCGCGGCCTCAGCTCCGGGGCGCTCGACGTGCTCGTCCGGCTCGGCAGCGCCGCGGAACCCGGGCTGAGCATCGGCGAGCTGGCCCGGGCCGGCGGCGTCAGCTCGCGCAACGTGACCGGGCTGGTCGACACCCTGGAGAACGAGCGGCTGGCCCGCCGCACCCAGGACCCGGACGACCGGCGCTCCGTCCGGGTCACCATCACCCCCGAGGGCCACGCCTGGCTGGAGTCCTTCCGGGTGCCCACCCAGCGCGCGATGGCGGCGGTCTTCCGCGGCTTCAGCCCCGAGGAGCTGACCGCCTTCCGGCACCTGTGCCTGCGCGTGGTCGCCAACCAGCGGCAGCTGGAGCAGCACCTGGGACAGACCGGGCAGTGAAACCGGGGGCCTCCCCCGTTTCCCTCCGCACCGGGCGGCCACCGCCCGACCCGCTCCGTCCACCGACTGGGCGGAGCTCAACCACGCCAACCGGGACGCCCGGGTGCCCGTCCGCGTCGGCGGGGCGTTCTACGACCTCCCGGGCTCCGTCGTCGGGGCGGACACCCTGCTCGACTTCGAGCCCGCCGAGGTCGGCGAGGTCACCGGCACGCACCTGCCGCACCTGCAGTGCCACCTCGGACTGGACACCCTCTCCTGGGCGCGGCGCGGCGCGCTGGTGACGGGGCTGGACTTCTCCGGGCCCGCGGTCGCGGAGGCCGCGAAGCTCGCGCGGCGGATCGGCGCCGACACCGCCCGGTTCGTCGTGTCGGACGTGTACGGGGCGATCGAGGCCCTGGAGGGCGAGGTCTTCGACGTCGTCCACACCGGCCGGGGCGCGCTGCCCTGGCCGCCCGACCTGGACCGCTGGGCGCGGACGGTCGCGGCGCTGCTGCGCCCCGGCGGGTTCGTGTACCTGGCGGAGTTCCACCCGCCGGCGGACCTGGTCGAGGAGGATCCCGGCGTCCTGGTGGAGGACTACTTCCAGCGGGCGCCCCACCTGGTGGACGCGCCGGGCAGCTACGCCGACCGGACGGCCGAGCTGGCCTCGACCCGGACGGTGCAGTGGCAGCACGGCGTGGGCGACGCGGTCAGCGCGCTCGCGGCGGCCGGCCTGCGGCTGGAGTTCCTGCACGAGCACGCGCACGGGCACTTCCGGCTCCCGGCCGGCCCGCGCCTCCCGCTGGTCCACTCGCTGCGGGCCACCCGCCCGTCCTGACGGTCAGCGGCCCGCGCCCAGCGCCTCGACGGCCGCCCGGGCGGCTTCCGGACGGGCGGGCAGGTCGGTGCCGTCGGCCCACTGGTCGACGGCACCGGTCAGCGGCCGGTCCCGCAACTCCGGTGCGGTGACGGTCTGTTGCAGGGCCCGGGCGAAGCGGTCGGCGTGCAGGACGAGGTACGGGCGGCCGTGGTAGCGGCGGCGGGCCGGGTCGACCGGCTCGGTCAGGCCGAGCGCGTTGTGGGCGCGGGCCGCGGCCTCGTACGCGTCGCACAGGTGCCGTTCGCGGGCGGCCGGGTCGGTGGCGGCCAGTGCGGCGCGCAGGTGCGGGGAGAGCTCCGGGGCGGCGGGCAGACGCTCGAAGGCGGTGCCGAGCCACTTGCCGTACGGGGCGTAGCGGCGGCCCATCAGGAAGGCGAGCCGGATCAGGTCGCGGACCAGGCGGGCGGTGAGCAGGGCGGCGCCGAGGTCGTCGCCGGTCTCGGCGCAGCGGCCGACGAAGGCCTCCTCCTGGGCGATCCGCTGCCACTGGCAGGCCAGGAGGTGGCGCCACACCTGGTCGGGGTACCAGTGCAGGCGGGCGCGGGCGGCGGTGAGGGTGCCGGGGCCGTCGTGGAAGACCGCGCCGGCGGTGAACTCGGCGAGGCGCTGCTGCGGGAGGGCCAGCCAGTCGGTGGGGCCGGGCCCGGTGGCGGCCCAGGCGGCGGCGGGCGGGCCGAAGTGGCCGGCGAGCCAGTTCGGCAGGTCGTGGACGGCGACGCGGTGGTCGACGGGCCCGGCGGGGGCCGGTTCCAGGTGGCTGACCGGGTCGTTCGGGTCGCCGGTGCGGCGGTAGTGGGTGGACCAGCCGCCGATCCGCCGGGGCAGTCGTTCGGCGAGCAGTTCGCGGATCGCGGGGCCGTGCCGGCGGGCGTCGGCCGGGTCCAGGAAGAGCAGCAGGCGCGGTCCCCAGTCGTGGTCGGTCGAGCGCGCGGTGTCGAAGCCGAGCACCTCCGAGCCGGGGCCGACCAGGGCGGCCGCGTGGCGCAGCCCCGGGTGGCTGCGGGCCAGGATCGGGCGGACGGCCTCCTCGTACAGCGCCCGGGCGAGGTCGATGCCGGGCAGGAAGGGCGGGTCGGCGGGGCCGGGCGGGTCGGTGGCGGTCATGCGGCCCACTGTGGCGGGGCGGACCGGGCGGGTCCACCGTTTATCCGCCCGTCCCGCACCGCCCCGGGTCAGCTGACGGGGGCCGGGCGCTTGCCGAGCGCCTTCGACGCCCGGGCGGACACGGGGACCGGGACGGTGGCGGTGGCGGTGGCGGATCCGGCGGGGGGTGCGGGCGGGCCGTCGGGTTCCCCGGGGCGTCGCCGGATCGGTACGGCGAGCAGCAGGCCAAGGGTGGCCAGGGCGTACGCGCTGCCGCCGAGCAGGGTGCCGAGGTCGCGTCCGTCGGGGTGCCAGAGCCACACCATGCCGCTGGAGACGACGAGTTGGAGCAGCCAGCAGAGGGTGAGCCACCAGCCTCGGCGCCGGGTGCGGTCGAGGGCGGCGTCGGCGAGGACGACCAGAGCGGGCAGCATCCACACCAGGTGGTGCACCCAGGTGATCGGGCTGACCAGGCAGCAGGCGAGGCCGGTGAGGCTGTACGCGGCGAGGTCGTCGCCGGCCCGGGTGGCGCGGCGCAGCCGGTACGCCCAGATCGCGAGGACGGTCAGCGAGGCGGCCACCCACAGGGCGCGGCCGGGCAGTTGGGGCCCGAGCCGGGCGATCAGTCCCTGCAGGGACTGGTTGGACATGTTGGCGAAGCCGCCGACCCGGTCGGTGTCCCACAGGGTGACGGTCCAGAACTGGCGGGAGACTTCGGGGCCGATCAGGAAGCCCGCGCCGGTGGCGCCGAGCGCGGTGGCGGTCGCGGTCGCGGCGGCCCGCCACTGTCGGGCGAGCAGCAGGTGGACGATGAACAGCGCCGGGGTCAGTTTGATCGCGGCGGCCAGCCCGGTGCCGACTCCGGCGAGCAACCTCCATCGTTTGTACGAGAGTTGACGAAAGGTCAGTTCGCGATCGGCGAAGACCAAGGCGACCAGCAGCAGGTTGACCTGGCCGAAGCTGAAGGTGTCGCGGACCGGGTTGGTGAGGCCGCACAGGCAGGCCGCCAGGCCGTAGGCGTACCAGCGGCACCAGCCCCGGCGGCGGGCGATCGGGTCGACCAACCAGTACAGCAGCAGCGCGGTGGCGACGGTGGAGAGCGCGACGCCGACGGCGATCGCCGGGTGCCAGCCGAACAGCCGCATCGGGAGCATGCAGACGGCGGCGAACGGCGGGTAGGTGAACCCGTAGACGGTGCCGGGCCGGACGTAGTCGTAGAGCTGCCCGGTGGCGGCCCAGTGGCGGACGGTGCCGTAGTACACGCCGACGTCGAACCAGCCCCGGTGGCCCGGGATGAACGCCAGGACCAGGGTGGTGGCGAGGACGGCGGAGGCGAGGACCGCGCTCCTGGCGGGGGTGGTGCCGCGGGTCAGCAAGCCGGCTGCCTTTCCAGGAAGGACATCTGACGTTCGGTCAGCAAGATGGCGGCCACTCCGGCCGCGATGCCGCCGGCGGCGAGCACCGTCTCGGCGGCGTCCGGCCCGAATCCGTCCGGCATCACGGTGAACGCCATTGCGGCGCAGCCGAGTTCGGTGGCGAGGCGGGCGGTCGCGGAGCGTGCGGCGTACGCGGCGGGCAGCACGCACCACAGCGCGTACCAGGGCCGGAAGGCCGGTCCGAGCAGGACGACCGCGCCGAACCCGAGCGCCAGGGCCGCCGTCGGTTCGAGTCCCCGGCGCGCCACCCTGGCCGCCAGCAGGCAGAGCGCGCCCGCCGCGACGGTCAGGCCGAGCAGCCGGACGGTGCCGACCAGCCGCTCCGGGTCGGCCCCGGCCAGGTGGGCGAGCAGCCGCCCCAGACTGCTGGTCGGCGACCAACTGCTCGCGGTGGCGGGGGTGGTGAGCGCGGCGACCCAGCCGTAGCCGGTGCCTGCGGCGGCGGTGACGGCGGCCGTGGTCGCGGCGGCGGCCAGCAGCGACGTCCCGGTGGTGAGCAGCCGCGTCCGGCCCGGCGCGGGGAGTGGCCCGGATCCGGCGCGCGGGGTGGTGGCGATCCAGCAGGCGACGGGGAGGGCGAGGGCGGCGGGGGCCTTGGTGAGGGCGGCGAGAGTGATCAGGGCGGCCGCGAGGTGCGGACGGCGGTGGACGGCCGCGAGCAGGCCGGCGAGCATCAGGGCGAGCGGGGCGGCGTCGTTGTGCGCGCCGGCCACCAGGTGCAGCAGGACCAGCGGGTTGAGCGCGCCCAGCCGCAGCGCGGTGGCGGGGTCGGTGCCGAGGCGGCGGGCGAGGACGGGCAGCAGGGCGGCGAGCGCGGCGACGGCCAGGACGGCGGCCAGCCGCAGCACCAGCGTTCCGGCGTACGGGTGTTCGGCGAGCGGGGCGACGGCCCGGGCCAGTAGCAGGAAGCCGGGCCCGTACGGGGCGGGGGTGTGCTGCCAGACCGGGGGGACCTGCTGGGCGGCGGGGCCGCCGAGCGCGGCCGGGCCGTCCGCGTAGACGTCGAACCCGCTTGCCAGCATGGCGCCTTGGGCGAGGTAGCTGTAGACGTCGCGGCTGAACAGCGGGGGCAGGAGCAGCAGCGGGGCGGCCCACCAGGCCAGGGTGGCGGTCAACCAGCGGGTGCCGGGCGGGCGGTGGCCGTCGGCGGGGCGGCCCAGCAGCAGCCAGGCGGCGGTGAGGACGGTCAGGCCGGCGAAGGCCAGGACGGTGCCGGCGCCGCCGGAGGCGCGCAGGGTGGGGCCGGTGGCGGCGGCGGGCAGGGCGCCGGAGGTGAGTCCGCCGGCGGCGAGGGCGAGCGAGCCCAGGAGTCCGAGCCACCGGTACCGGCCCGGGTAGGCGTTCGCGCCCGTGTTCGGCATGTCGGGAACGCTCGCAGAACGGCGTGGCCCGCGGGGGAAGAGTCGGCGTCCGCCGGGTGGCCGCGGGGCGTCCGGACCATGCCGTGCGCAGGCCGGGGCGGGTGTGCCCGCCGGGGCGCCCGGGGCGGGCCGAACCGGCCATTCAGCATGTGCACATCTGATCTCCCTCGGGCGTCCACCTGAGGGTTGTCCGGGTCGGGGAGACATACGGGGGCCGCCCGTGGCCGGTGCCGCCCGACCGGCGGTCCGGGTGCGAGCGCTCCTGTCGTTGCGTGTCGTCCCGTGCCGTCCGCCGCCACCCTATCGCGCCCCGAGAGACCGGAGAGTCCCGCCATGACCACCGCCCCCGCCCGCACCGGACAGATCCCCGCCCAGACCGCCTCCCGGCTGTCCTCGGGCCACCCCTCGAAGCCCGAACAGCCCTCGTACCAGCTGGTGTTCGCCCGGACCGCGGAGGAGGTGCGGGAGGCCCAACGGCTGCGCTACCAGGTGTTCGCCCAGGAGATGGGCGCGGTGCTGGACACGCCGGTGCCGGGGCTGGACGCCGACCCGTTCGACGAGTTCTGCGACCACCTGCTGGTGCGCGAGCAGCCCACCGGCGAGGTGGTCGGCACGTACCGGCTGCTGCGGCCCGAACAGGCGCGCCGCGCGGGCCGGTTGTACTCCGACAGCGAGTTCGACCTGGCCCGGCTGGGCGGACTGCGGGACGGCCTGGTGGAGGTCGGGCGGTCCTGCATCGCCGAAGCGCACCGCGGCAACGGCGCGGTGATCAACCTGATGTGGGGCGGCATCGCCCGCTACATGACCGCCACCGGCAACGCCTGGCTGGCGGGCTGCTGCTCGGTGCCGCTGGCCGACGGCGGCGCGACGGCCGCCGGGGTGTGGGACGCCGTCTCCGCCAAGCACCTGGCCCCGCAGCAGTACCGGGTCGCCCCGTTGCGCCCGTGGTCGGCGGAGGGCGTGACCCGGCAGGGCCGCACGCCCGTCCCGGCGCTGCTGCGCGGGTACCTGCGACTGGGCGCCTGGGTGTGCGGCGAGCCCGCGTACGACCCGGACTTCAACGTGGCGGACCTGTACGTGCTGCTGTCGCTGGAGCGCACCGACCCGCGCTACCTGCGGCACTTCCTGGCCGCCGCGGCGGACCTGCCGCTCTCCGCGATCACCGGCGGGACGGGGGCCGCCCAGGACGCCGGCTCCACCTCCGGCGGCGGGGCTTCGCACGGAACGGCGACCGCGGCATGAGTGCCTGGCTGCCGACCGCGCCGTGCACGCCCGACGACTGCGTGACGGTCGCCGGGCCCCGGGCGGGCCTGCCGCGGCGGGTGCTGCGGCTGGCCGCCTGCCTGACCGTGCTGACCGCCGGGGTGCTGGCGACACCGCTGGTGCGCGCGCTGGGCCGGCTGCCGGCGGAGCGGCTGGTGCGCTGCTGGGCGCGGCTGCTGCTGGCCGTGCTGGGCGTGCGGGCGCGCGCGCTCGCCGCACCGGCCCGGGGCCGGGCTCGGGGCCGGGCGCGGGCCCGGGCGGCGGGGGGCGCGCTGGTGGTGGCCAACCACGTCTCGTGGCTGGACATCCTGCTGGTGGCGTCGGTCCGCCCGGGCCGGATGCTGGCGAAGACCGAGGTCGGCCGCTGGCCGGTGCTCGGGCCGCTGACCTCCTGGGGCGGGACGATCCTGCTCGACCGGGACCGGCTGCGGGCGCTGCCGGGCACCGTCGAGGAGATCGCGGCGGCACTGCGCGCGGGTGGCCACGTGGTGGTCTTCCCGGAGGGCAGCACCTGGTGCGGACGCGGCGGCGGCCGGTTCCGCCCGGCGCTGTTCGAAGCGGCGGTCCGGGCCGACGCCCCCGTGCAGCCGCTGGTGCTGCGCTACCGCACCGCGGACGGGCGGCCCAGCACCGCACCGGCCTTCGTCGGCGAGGACGGTCTGCTGGCCTCGCTGTGGCGGGTGGTCTCGGTGCGGGAACTGACCGCGGAGGTCGAGTTCCTGCCGCAGCTCCCGCCCGCGCTGTTCCCGAGCCGCCGCCACCTCGCGGCGGCGGCCCAGCGGGTGGTGGACCGGCACCGCTACCCGGACGGCGTCCCCGGCGGCGCGCCCGACCCCGCCGCACCGGGCTGCGCGACCTGCGCCCACCCCTTCGAGGGCCCGGTGCGCGTCCCGGGCGAGGACCGTCCCGCCGGCCGACGGGTCCCGCAGCGGAGCGGCCCGGGGGCTCCTACGGTTCCGGCGGCCGTTCCGGTGGGGGCCGGACGGTAACCGGGCAGGTCGGGGCCGATCCGGCCGTCCGTTGCGCGCCGAGGCCGGGGGTGGCGGCCGGGGCGGGCCCGCGGAGCGCCTCCCGTATGATCGGGCGAGTTCAAGAAAAGGGCGAGGAGGTGCTCGATGCAGGTGGACGAGGAGGCCGTGGGCGCGGTGCTGAACCGGCTGCGCCGGGCACAGGGCCAGCTGGCCGGCGTGATCGCGATGATCGAAGCCGGACGCGACTGCAAGGACGTGGTGACCCAGCTCGCCGCCGTCTCGCGCGCGCTGGACCGCGCCGGGTTCAAGATCCTCGCCAGCGGCATGCGCCAGTGCCTCGCCGAGGCCGAGGAGGGGGCCGCGCCGATGAGCGAGGCGGAACTCGAGAAGATGTTCCTCACCCTGGCCTGACCGCCACGCGGCCGGTCGACCTCGCGCAACACGCATGACGCAACACCCATGACGCAACACGCACCGCGCTGGAGCGCGGTGCGTGTTGCGTCGCAGGGCTCAGGCGAGCGCCAAGAACAGCTTCTCCAGCTCGGCCTCGCTCATCGGCGCCGCGCCCTCCTCCGCCTCGGCCATGCACTGGCGCATGCCACTGGCCACGATCTTGAACCCGGCGCGGTCCAGGGCCCGGGACACGGCGGCGAGCTGGGTCACCACGTCCTTGCAGTCGCGTCCGGCTTCGATCATCGCGATCACGCCGGCCAGCTGGCCCTGCGCCCGGCGCAGCCGGTTCAGCACCGCGCCCACGGCCTCCTCGCCCACCTGCATCGGGTCTCCTCCTCGCTCTCGGCGGGTCGGCCGGTCACCGCCCGCCCCCGTGTTCCGTGCCGGATGCGGAACACCCGGCGAGGTCCTGCTCATACCCCCTCCCGTATCAACCTGTCCGGCGGACGGCGCATTCCCCCACGCTCCGGCGGCCCGCCGGCGGTCAGGCCGGGGTCAGTCCGGGGTCAGGCCGCTGCTTCCCAGGCGCCGTAGCCGCCGAGCAGGTCGGAGGTCTGCGGGTGGCCGTGGTGGCGCAGCAGGCTGGCGGCGATGGAGGAGCGGTGACCGCCGGCGCAGTGCACGACGACGGGGCGGTCCTGCGGTATCTCGGCGAGGCGGTGCGGGAGTTCGGCGAGCGGCAGGTGGACCGAGCCGGGGATGCGGCCGTCCGCGCGTTCGCCCTCGCCGCGGACGTCGAGGACCAACGGGGGCTCGGCGCCGGTGAGTTCGGCGCGCAGGTCGGCGACGGTGCGGCGGGGGGCCTGGCGCATCTGCTCGGGAACGGCGCGGAAGGTGGTCTCGGGGTCGGCGAGGTAGCCGGCGACGCGGTCGAAGCCGATCCGGGCGAGTCGGGTGACGGTCTCCTGTTCGCGGCCCTCGGGAGCGATCACCAGCAGCGGCCAGGCCGGCTCGAGGATGGTGCCGGCCTGTTCGGCGAAGCGGCCGTCGGCGGGCACGTTGATGGCGCCGGCCAGGTGTCCGGCGGCGAACTCCAGCGGGTCGCGGGCGTCGACCACGACGGTGCCGGCCTCGGCGCGGCGGCCCAGGAAGGCGTCGGCGTCGAGCGGGACGGCCGACACGGCGGGGTCGAAGAGTTCGCGGTCGCGGCGGTTGAGGTCGGCGTCGTAGCCGAAGTAGCCGGGGGCGGCGGGCTGTCCGGCCGTGACGATCGCCACGAACTCGTCCTCGGTCATCGGCGCGCAGGCGTAGTTGGTGGCGCGCTGCCGGCCGATGGTGGACTGCCGCTCGGTGGAGAGGTTCTTCCCGCACGCGGAGCCGGCGCCGTGCGCGGGGAAGACCCGGACCTCGTCCGGCAGCGCCATCAGCTTGTGCTGGACGCTGTCGTACAGCATCCGGCCGAGCTGGTCTGCGGTGACGCCGGTGGAGGCGAGCAGGTCGGGGCGGCCGACGTCGCCGATGAACAGCGCGTCGCCGGTGAGCACCCCGTACGGGACGGTGTCGTCGGCGTGCTCGCGGACCAGGACGCTGATCGACTCGGGGGTGTGCCCGGGGGTCTCGACGATCTCCAGGACGACGTCGCCGAGGCTGATCCGCTCGCCCTCGGCGAGCTTGCGGATCGGGTACTCGGTCTCGGCGCGGCGGCCGTAGCCGATCCAGGCGCCGGTGCGGTCGGCGAGTTCGAGGTGGCCGGAGAGGAAGTCGGCGTGGAAGTGGGTGTTGATGACGCCCTCGACCGTGAAGCCGCGGGCCTCGGCCTCCGCGAGGTACTCGTCCACGTCCCGGCGCGGGTCGACCACCACGGCACGGCCGGTGGTCTCGTCCGCGATCAGGTACGAGGCCTGGGACAGGCAGTCGAGGTAGTACTGGGCGAAGAACACGGGAGTCCTCTTCTCTGCGTTGGCTGCGTCGGCTGGGCGCGCCGCCGGGGCGCGCCGGAGGGGGTCCGCGGCCGGGGGCGTCCTGATCGGACGCCGCTCCCGGGCCGGGCGGTCTTGGATACCCCCCTAGGTATTATTGCAGGCAGTTTCCGGCGATCGGCCTGGCTGGTCGATACCGGCGGGGGTATATGCTCGACACCAACGATATACCCCCGCCGGTATCTTCCCCAGGACGGTCCGTCGTCCCGGAGCCCGCCGGAACCCCCCGCACCCTCACCCTCAGCCCCAGGAGGACACCGTGGCCTGGACCCCTCAGCCGCCCGCGCCCGCGCAGATCGACCCCGCCGAGGCGCACCGCCTGGCCGCCGCCGGCGAGGCGCTGCTGCTCGACGTCCGCGAACCCGAGGAGCACGCCGAACTCCACGCGCCCGGCGCGGTCCTCGTCCCGCTCGGCGAGCTGGGCGGCGGCGCGGGCCTGGAGGCCGTCCGGCTGGCGGGCGACGGACGCTTGGTGCTGGCGGTCTGCCGCTCCGGGAGCCGCTCGCGGACGGCCACCGAGCTGCTGAACGCGCACGGGCTGCCGACGGTCAACGTGGTCGGCGGGATGCGCGACTGGCTGCGGGCCGGGCTGCCCGTGCACGACGGCGCGTGTCGCTGCGGCGGCACGATATGAGCGTCGCCCTGCTCGCGCTGGCCGCCGGCGCGGTGGTCGGCATGGCGCTGGGCGGGCTCGGCGGCGGCGGCAGCATGCTGGCCGTCCCCGCGCTGATCTACCTGATCGGGCTGACGCCCGGCACCGCGACCACCGCCAGCCTGCTGATCGTCGCCGTGACCTCGCTCACCGGCCTGGTCGCCCACGCCCGGGCCGGACGCGTCCGCTGGCGCGAGGGACTGCTGTTCGGCGCGGCCGGTCTCCCGCTCGCCGCGCTCGGCGGCGCGCTCTCCCGCCACCTGCCCGGCGCCGCCCTGACCGGCGCGTTCGCCCTGCTGGCCGCGCTGGCCGCCTGGCGGATGCTGGCGGGCGGACGGCGGGCGGCGCAGGCGCACACCGGGCGGCTCCCCTCCGCGCTCGGCTCGCCGTCGGTCGCCGCGCTCGTCCCGGCGGGCGCGCCCGTCGGCGGCGCGGCGACGGCGGCAACGGCGCCGGTGCCGGCACCCGCGGCACCGGCGATCCCTCCGGACGCGGGCCCCGACGTGTGCCCGCTCCCGGCGGCTTCCGGGACGGCGGGCCGGGCGCCGGTGCCGGCCCGGCGGTCCGCGCTGGCGGGTGCCGGGCTCGGGGCGGCGACCGGGGTGCTGGGCGTCGGCGGCGGTTTCCTGGCGGTGCCCGCGCTGGTGTCCTTCCTGGCGTTCCCGATGGCCGAGGCGATCGGCACCAGCCTGCTGGTGATCACCCTGAACTCGCTGGCGGCGCTGCTGCCCCGGCTCGGCGCGGCCGCCGAGATCCCGTGGGCCACCGTCGGTCCCTTCGCGGCCGCGGCGGTCCTCGGCGCCTGGGACGGCAAGCGGCTCGCGTCGAAACTGTCCGGCCGCACGCTGCAGCGCCTGTTCGCCGGGGCCCTGCTCGCCGTCGCCGCCCTGATGCTGGTGGACGCCGTGCTCTGAGCACGCCGCCCGGACCCTCCGGCGCAGCGCCGCGCCCCGCTCCCCACACCTTCTTCCTCCCCCCACCCACCATGCCCGGCTCGTCCGCACGCGCCGGGTCCGCCTCCTCCCGAAGGGTTCGACCCGTTCCATGACCACTCCCCTGAGCGTCGACCAGCTCCAGCCCCGCCTGCACCAGCTGACCGTGATCGACGTCCGCTCCCCCGGCGAGTTCGCGGGCGGCCACATCCCCGGCGCCCACAACGTGCCGCTCGACCAGCTGGCGCGGGCCCTGCCCGCGCTGCGGGCGGCCGCCGGGCGCGGCGAGCTGGCCGTCGTCTGCGCGTCCGGCGCCCGTGCGCTGAACGCCTGCGAGCAGTTGTCGGCGGCCGGCGTACCGGCGCTGCTGGTCGACGGCGGGACGTCCGCCTGGAGCTCCAACGGCGGGACGCTGGACCGGGTGCCCGGTCAGAAGGTCCGCTGGGCGATGGACCGGCAGGTCCGGCTGGTGGCCGGTTCGCTGGTGCTGGCGGGCGTCATCGTCGACGTGGCCGTTCCCGGCGTGCGCTGGGTGTCGGCCGCGGTCGGCGGCGGCCTGCTGTTCTCGGCGGTCAGCAACACCTGCGCGATGGGCGCGATGCTGGGCAAGCTCCCGTACAACCGCCCGCGCGACTCGGGCGCCGCGCTGGAGGCGACACTCACCGCACTGCACGACGGCGACAAGTGACGTCCGGCGGTCAGCAGGTGGCCGACTGACGCGTCGGACACGGCGGCTCTGATCTGACGGTACGTCAATTCCTGCTGGCTTGAAGGCCTTTTGTGGCCCCTGGTGCCCGTCCCGACCGGGGTGGGCACCAGGGGGCTCCAGCCCGGGCGCCGCGCGGCGGCTCAGCGGCCGGCGGCCGCGCCCTGGGGGCTGGGGGTCGCCGTTCCGGCGGTGGGGGTGCAGGAAGCGGCGGGGGCTGCGGTGTCGTGGTGACTGGCCAGCCAGAAGCCGGCCAGCAGACCGGCCACGCCGAGTGCCTTGTGGCGGTTGCGCTTCCACCACGAGGGTGTGCCGGCGGCCATGAACCGCAGTTGGGTGAAGTCCGGATGCTCGCTGGGGGGTGCGTCCTTGAACATTCCCATCGCGGATGATCCTCCTCTCGCGTCGGGGAGTTCATGACCATACGCCCGGTTCCGCCCTGACCGCAGGCAATTAATCCCGTTTCACGGGTCTGCGCGCGCCCCCGCGCGCCCCCCTACGCGCCCGTCCCGCGCCGGCTTCGCGTCCGGTCGCCGGTCTCACCAGTGCGCGGGGCGGGCCAGTCCGGCGCTCAGGCGGGTCGCCGAGTCGCCCTTGGCGGCGTTGAGTTGGGCCTGGGTGAGGTACAGCGCCCCGGTCAGGTCGGCGCCGCGCAGGTCGGCGTCGCGCAGGTCCGCACCGATCAGGTCGGCGTCGCGCAGGTCCGCGCCGGAGAGGTCGGCCGCGATCAGGTAGGCGCCCCGCAGGTTGGCCCCGCGCAGGTCCGCCCCGCGCAGGCGGGCGCCGATCAGGTCGGCGCCGCGGTGGTTGCGCTTCTTGCCGGGCAGCGCGTCGCGGGTCAGTTCGCTGGCCCGGAGCAGGAGTTCGCTGGTCTCGGCCCGGATCGCGGGCACGTCGGCGGCGACCAGCTCGGCGGCGTCCCGGCGGGTCAGCTCCTCGATCCGGTCGAACGTCCGACGCAGTTCGGCGTGCACCGGTCGGGCCCTGGGGAGTTCCAGCGCCTCGGCCAAGTACCAGAGCAGTTCGTGCAGTTGGCGCACCACCGGGAACGCCTCGAACATCTGCCGGGCGGTGTCCGGGTCATCGCGCCAGCTGCGACCGCCGAAGGTGTGCCGGGAGATCTTCTGGCCGGCCCCGAAACAGTCGAAGACCGTGCAGCCCTGGTAGCCGCGTTCGCGCAGGACGGGGTGGATCCCGCAGCGGTCGTCCGCCTGGAGGTTGCGGCAGGGCGTGCCCGCGTTCTTGTTCGCCGCGAAGTCGGCGGACTTGGCGAAGGGCAGGGCGACGCAGCACAGCCCGAAGCAGGCGGAGCAGTCGGCGAGCAGGTCGAGTCGACGGCCGGTCGGGGCGGAGCGCTGCTGGTCGGTCACGGTGCGGGGTCTCCTACGGCAGGGGGTGGTCGCTCCATTCTCCCTCGCCCGGCCGACCGCTCCCGACCGGCCCGGCGAGGACCCGGAAGGCCTCGGCGGATCGGTCGACGGCGCGTCTCGGGTGGCGCGCAGCGCGGGTTCGCCGGAACCCGGGGACGAGGCGCCACGGGTGCGCCCCGGATCAGGCGGGCCGCGGGTCGGCGTCCACCGGCTGCGGTTCCGGGCGTCCCCGGCGCGCCCACGAGACCAGGGCGGCGATCAGCACGCCGAACGCGACGCCCCAGACGGCGAGGAAGGCGGTGGCCGACTCGTTGACGTGCCCGCCGTTGCCCTGCGGGGCGGGCGCGCCGCTGGACGTGACGAGCGGCAGCAGGAGCAGGGCCGCGCCGGTCAGGGCCAGCAGCGGCCGGTTCAGGGCGTTCGGCCGGGCGCGCCGGGCCGTGACCCGGGCGCCGACCGTGAGCAGGAGCGCGCAGGCCAGGGCGGGCAGCACGGTGTAGGTCAGCCACTCGGCGAGCAGCGGCGACCAGTACCACTCGGCGTCGGGGCGGGGCTGGTCGTAGGAGTACAGGGTTCTGGGCTGAGGCGTGCCGAGGAAGTCGCGGACGCTGCCCGGGGCGAGGCCGCCGAGCAGGGCGCCGACAGCCACCGGGGTGCTAGGCCGGCGCTCGGGGGTGGCGACCAGGCGGAGCGCCAGGGCCGCGCACCAGCCCGCCAGGGCGCCGAAGAGCACGCCCTTCACGGCGCCGTAGCCGATCGGGGTCCAGGTGTTCCACGGGTAGTTCGCCGTGTGGGCGGCGCGCCAGGCGCCCGCGAGGCCCCAGGTGAGCGCGCCCGCCGCCACTCCCCACGGCACCACGCCCGTGATCCGCTGCCGCGACCGGGGCCGGGGCGTTCCGGTCGGTGCGCCTTCCGGGGAGGGCCCCGGGGGACGCTCCGGGGAGCCGGTCTCGACGCCCTCCACCGTCTCGGCCATCGTCGGCCCCACCTGCCTCGTCTGCCTCGTCCGTTTGGCCTGCTCCGGCGCGCTCACGTGCTCGGCGGGTTCGCCGCGCCCGGTCCCCGGTAGCCGGGACGCGGTCGCCGGACCTCCGGTTCCGGCCGGTCGGAGGGTGTCGGGCGGCGGCGGGCCGCTACGCCCTGTCGGCGGCGGGCCAGTCGCGGCGGTAGCCGGCCGAGAGGGGGCCGCCGACCAGGGCGAGCACCTCGTCGGCGGCGGCCAGCAGGGCAGTGGGGTCGCCGGTCTCGGACAGGGTCCGGTGGGCGCCCAGGAGGCGGGCGCCGAGGTCGGGGTCGGCGGCGAGCAGGCGGCGCGGGAACCACTTGCCGGTGCCGGTCCAGGCCCGGTGGTGGTCGCTGAGCAGGTCGGCGGCGGTCCGGACGGTCTCGGCGGCGGTCGCCAGCGCCTCCAGGCGGTCCGGGGCGTCGTCGAGGTCCGCCAGCAGGTCGGTCAGCGCGTAGCGCAGGTCGTCGCGGCGCGCGTCCCCGAGCGGGACGGGGCCGGCCAGTAGTTCGGCCCGGCACTCTTCGACGAGCCGGGCGGCGTGGCCGTCGCGGTCCAGCAGGACCAGCCCGGTCGCGTACATCTGCTGGATCGGCGCGCGGCGGCAGGCCGCGTCGAAGGCCCGCAGCTCGCCGAGTCCGACCAGGGTGTGCGCGAACACCTCGACCGCTCTGCCCTCGTGGCGCAGCGTCTCACGGTGGGTGGGGTGCCCGTCCGGCAGCAGGACGGCCAGGTCGAGGTCACTGCCCGCCCGTTCGCGTCCGGCCGCCACGGACCCGGCCAGCACCACGGACCGCGCCTCCGGGTAGCGCTCGGCGGTGAGTCTTCTGGCCTGGTCGATCAGCGCGTCTCGCATCCGGGCAGTTTTCCATGCCGGCGTTGCCACGCTCGGCGGGCGGTACGGATCCCCGACCGGCGACGGATTCGGGAGTCGACCTGACCGATCGTCAGCCGGACGCCTCGCCCGCGCCGTCACCACCGCGCCCGCCCTTCGACCTTCGCGAGCCGTGCGGGCCCCGCGAGGCCCGGGGACCGCGCGCGCCCCGGGCGCGGCGGGCCCGGTCGGCGGCGAAGGCCGCGCCCGCCGCGAGGGCGACCAGGGCGGCGGTGGCCAGGCGTCCACCGGCGAGGTCGAGGCCGAGGAAGAGCACGAACAGGAAGGCCGCGACCGGGAGCAGCAGGGCGAGCAGGGTCTGGCCGAGGACCGCGATGGTGGCGGTGCGGGCGTACGCCTCCCGGGGCGGGGGTCCGGCGCCGGTCCGGTCGGCCTCCCCGGGCCAGTAGAAGGCGGTGGCGCGCTGGGCGAGGGCCGTGGTGGCGCGGACGTTGGCCCGGCCCATGACGGGGATCCACACCACGGGGAAGGCCAGCCCGAAGGCCACCAGGAGGGCGGTGCCGGTCCAGCCGAGGATCCGGCGGAACCGGCTGCGGTGGTCCTCGCCGATGGCGACCAGGCCGAGCAGGTAGACCATCCGCCGGACCATGTCGAACCGGGAGGCCCGGGACGCCTTGGGCGGCGGCCCGCTCCGGGGCGCGGCGGCCGCGGCGGCGGCGTCCTCGGCGGCGGTGGCGGCCAGGGCGGCGCGGGCGTCCGGGACGGTGGGGTGGACGCCCTGCAGGACGAGGAGTTCGGCGGCCCGGTCGTTCTGGTCGCCGTCCGCCCCGGCGAGGGCGGCGAGCGCGAGGACCATCCGGGCCTGGGCGAGCATTCCGGCGCAGAACGCCACGGGGACGAGCAGGATGAGCGGCCCGCCGACCACGCAGCCCTCGACCAGGGTCAGCCGGATGCCGTGGGTGATGACGGCGGTGCGCCGCTCGGCGACCGTGCCGGAGAGGGCCGCGACGGCCTTCGCGGCCGGAGCCGACTCCTGGTGCACCGCCAGCTCGGCCAGGTGCTCGGGCAGCCGCACGGGGTCGTGCCGGACGGCCCGCCACAGCTCGCCGGCCGCACCGCCGTTCGACGTCGTCGGCGGCGGCGATGTCGGCGACGGCTCGTCGGCGGGCCGGGCTGCCTCCCCTCCCGCATGGTCCATTCCGCCAGCCTACTCGGACAAAAGGTGACACAACACGCATCAGACATGATTTCGCCCGGTCTGCGGCGCCCGGGCCCGCTCCACCCCCTCCACACACCCGTGCGGAAATGGCGGCAGACGTTCGCCTGCGCGAAAGATCCCTTTGGCTGACCGCACGCCCGGATTGGCAACAACGTTGGCATGCGAGTCGCCATCGTCACCGAGTCCTTCCCACCCGAGGTCAACGGCGTGGCCCACAGCGTGCTGAGGGCCGCCGAACACCTGGTCCGGCGGGGTCACCAGCCCCTGGTGATCACCCCCGCCCCGGCCCGGGGCGCGCACTGCCCGCCGCAGTCCTTCGGCCCGGACCGGGAGCCGCTGCCGGTGGTGCGCGTCCCCTCCGTCCCGTTGCCGCGCTACCCGCAGGTGCGCATCGCGCTGCCCAGTCGCAAGCTGGCCGCCGCGCTGACCGCCCACCGGCCGGACGTGGTGCACCTGGCCAGTCCGTTCATCCTCGGCGCGCGGGCCGCCCGGCTCACCGAGCGCCTCGACCTGCCGACCGTGGCGGTCTACCAGACCGACCTGGCGGGGTACGCGCAGGCGTACCGGATGGGCCGCGGGGTCGGCTCGGCGATCGCCTGGGCGCGGATCCGCTCCGTGCACCGTTCCGCCGCCCGCACGCTCGCGCCGTCGACCCCGGCCGCGCAGGACCTGACGGCGCACGGGGTGCGCCAGGTCCGGATCTGGGCGCGCGGGGTGGACTCGGCGCGCTTCCACCCCGGGCACCGTGACGAGGCGCTGCACCGTGCGCTGGCCCCGGGCGGCGAGGTGCTGGTCGGGTACGTCGGGCGGCTCGCCCCGGAGAAGCGGGTGGACCTGCTGGCGGAGGCGTCCCGGCTGCCCGGGGTGCGGGTGGTGGTGATCGGGGACGGTCCGAGCACGCCCGCGCTGAAGGCGGCGATGCCCGGCGCGGTGTTCCTGGGCCGCCGCACGGGCGCCGAACTCGCCCGCTGCTTCGCCTCGTTGGACCTGTTCGTGCACACCGGCCCGCTGGAGACCTTCTGCCAGACCATCCAGGAGGCGATGGCCAGCGGCGTCCCGGTGGTCGCCCCGGCGGTCGGCGGTCCGCTCGACCTGGTCGGCCACCGGCGCACCGGACTGCTGGTCGCCCCCAGGGACGCGGGCGCCGTCGCCCGCGCCGTCGCCGAACTCGCCGTCTCCCCCGAACTGCGCGCCCGCTACGGCGCGGCGGGCCGGGCCGACGTCACCGACCGCACCTGGGAGGCGGTCGGCGACCAGCTGATCGAGCACTACGCGGAGGTGCTGGCCGAACACCGGAGCCACGGCCCGAGCCGCGACCGCTCCGCCGAGCCGTCCACCGCCGCCACCGCCACCGCCACCGCCACCGCCACCGCCACCGCCTCAACCGTCCCCGTCCAGGCCGCCTTTGACACCCCGCTCCCGGCGGCGGCCATCCCGACCGGGCAGCCGCTGCTCGGCTGCGTCCCCGCGCCCCGACCGGCCGAGGCCACGGAGAGCCTCGCGGCCCCCGTCCACACTCCCGTGCCCGTTCCGCTCTCGGTCGAGGAGCAGCCGGCGTGAAGCGTGGAACGGCCCGCACGGACGGCGGATTGTGCATCGTCCGGGTGGCGAACTTCGTCACCCCGGTGTCGGGTGGCCTGCGGACGGCGCTGCGGCACCTCGGCGCGGGGTACCTGGCGGCGGGCCACCGGCCCGTCCTGGTGGTGCCGGGGGCCGCCCACCGCGACGAGTGGACCGAGCAGGGCCGGGTGATCACCCTGCCCGGCCCGCGCGTGCCGGGCACCGGCGGCTACCGGGTACTCCGCGACAGGCGCCGACTCGCAGCGCTGCTGGAGGAGTTGGCGCCGGACCGGCTGGAGGTGTCGGACCGCGCCACGCTGCGCTGGACGGGCGCCTGGGCACGGGCGCACGGGGTGCGGTCGATGATGGTCTCGCACGAGAGCGCCACCGGCGTGCTCGGCGCCTGGGGCGTGCCGGCCGGCACCGCACGGCGGCTCGCGGACCGGCTCAACTCCCGTACCGCGCGGAACTACGACACGGTGCTGTGCACGACGGCCTGGGCGGCCGGGGAGTTCGAGCGGATCGGCGCCGGGAACGTCGAGCGGGCGCCGCTGGGGGTGGACCTGGCCGTGATGCGGCCCGAATGCCACGACCCTTCGCTGCGGGCCGGGTTGGCCGATCCGCAGCAGGTGCTGCTGGTCATGTGCTCGCGGCTGTCCGGTGAGAAGCGGCCCGAGCGGGCGCTGGAAGCACTGGCCGAGCTGCGCCGCCACCACCGGGTGCCGGCCGTGCTCGCCGTCGCCGGAACGGGGCCGCTGCGTGGCCGACTGGAGCGCCGTGCCGCCGAACTCCGACTGCCGGTGCGCTTCCTGGGCCATCTGGCCGAACGTTCCGAGGTGGCGGCCCTGTTGGCCACGGCGGACGCGGCGATCGCCCCGGGCCCGGTGGAGACCTTCGGGCTGGCCGCACTGGAGACACTGGCCTGTGGCACCCCCGTCGCGGTCAGCCGTTCCTCCGCACTGCCCCAGGTGATCGGCCGGGCCGGCCTCGCGGCAGCCGACACCGGGGCCGGATTCGCCTCCGCGCTGCGGGAGCTGCTGGAACGCCCGGAGGCGGAACGGCGGGCGGCGGCCCGCGCCCGGGCGGAGGAATTCAGCTGGGACGCCGCCACCGCCGCCTTCCTCGCTGCCCACCGAGCCAGTACCCCTGCCCCTGCCCCAGCCCCTGCCGCCGCCGCCCCGACCGGCGTGTCCGCGTCCGGTCCGACCGCGTCCACCGCCGGTTAACCGGCGACCTGCCCCCGCTCCCCCGCTCCCCCGCTCCCGCAGTCCAGTTCCAGGACCTTCCCAGCCCCACCGGAGGGACGTGATGACGGTTCGATTCGCTGCGCTCGGCGACTCCCTCACCGAGGGTGTCGGTGATCCGGTGCCCGGAGGGTGGCGGGGCTGGGCTGCGCTCCTCGCGCCCGCCCTGTCGCCGGAGCCCGTCGAGTTCCGCAACCTCGCCAACAGCGGTGCGCTCTGCCGCGATCTGCTGGTCTCCCAACTGCCCACCGCGCTCGCGCTGCGCCCGACGTTCGCGGGCGTGCTGGTCGGCGGCAACGATACCCTGCGGGCGTCCTTCGACATGGAGACGACGGCCCGACAGTTCTCTTCCGTGCTCCGCTCGTTGACCTCGGTCGGGACCGTTCCGCTGACTGCCTGCCTACCCGACCCGGGGCGACTGCTGGGCCTGCCCGCTCCGCTGGCCCGGCCGCTGGCCCGGCGGATGCGGGGCGTCAACGCGGTGGTGCACGCCCTGTCGGCGCACTACGGCGCGGCGCACCTGCACCTCGCCGAACTGCCTTGGACGGAGCAGCGGGCACTGTTGAGCGTGGACCGGCTGCACCCGAGCGCGGCGGGGCACCAGGTGATCGCCCGGGAGTTCCACGCCCTGCTCGCCGGGGCCGGACATCCGGTCGGGGCGGCGCCCGCCCCGCTGGCGGTACGGGTGCCCGGCCGCGGGGCGGACCTGTGGTGGATGGCGACCCAGGGCACCCGCTGGGTCGCGGCTCGTTCGACCGACCTCCTGCCCGGGCTGGTCGCGCTGGCCGCCCTGGAGGCACGCCACCTGCTGCGCGGCTCCGCCCGCCGACTCGACCTGGCCGAGGACCGGGCCACCGCCGCGCTCATCGCCCGCCTGACCGCCGAACCGCCCCCGCATCCGTCCCCCGCCACCACGGCGACTGCCGTGCCGACCGACGGGCACGCCCAGCAGCACTGAGCGTCACCACAGTGCGACCGCCATCGAAGTGTGCCGGCGGCGGCGCCGGCCTTGAAGGTGACGGTCACGGCGAGTGCGGGCTCGACCCGAAGCGTCCGGAGCTGGTCAGCGAGCGGCTGCTGGAGTCCTTCGCCTCCTGCCCCCGGGGCACGCCCCGCCGAGGCCGGGCCGGGCGCACCAGTCGGGCGCACCGGACGCGCGCACCGGACGCGCGCACCGGACGCGTGCGGGCGGAGTGCCTGGGCCGGGCGCCGCGGATCACCACAGCTCGCCCTCGCGCCAGTCGCAGACCAGGTCGGCTCCGGCGTCCAACTCCCGCTCGCCGCCCAGGAGGTAGATCCAGCCGTCCTCCTCCTCGGTGCGCTGCCGTCCGTCCGGGCCGAGTGCCCAGGTGGGGCCGGGCCAGGGGCGCCAGCCCCGGGCGAGGTAGAACGGGGCGCCGGCCTCGCTGGCGCCGAGCGCGCCGAGTTCGTGGGCGGTCCGGACGATCCGCTCCGCCTCGTCCATCAACTGTCCGCCGATGCCCTGCCGTTGGAGGTCTCGGCGCACGACCACGCCCTCCAGGTAGCCGGTGCGCAGGATGCGCGCGGCGTTCATCAGGCGGCGCTGGACGACCGCCGCGTGGCCGACCAACTCGCCGTCCTGCCAGGCGAGTACGTGGAGTCCGCCGAGGCAGTGCGACCAGTCCTGCTGGGTCATGTCGTCCGGGCCGAACACCTCGTACAGCAGCGCCCGGACCGCTCGCCGTTCCGCCGCGCCGAGGTCCGCCGTGTGTACCGTCCGCACCGTCGCCATGTCCGGCATCCTCGCAGAACCGGCGGCGCGGGACGACACCGTTCGCCGCGCGGACGGTTCCGAACTCCCGCCCGCGCGCGCCGTAACATCGCTCCCGAACCACCGGACAAGATCCACCGGACAAGGACCACGGGATCCATCGGCGGGGCCGCCCGGACGGGGTCCTGCCCGGAACTGGGAGGCAGTGCGCATGGACGTCGGTTTCATCGGTCTGGGAGGCATGGGACGGGCGATGGCCCGCCGACTGTTGGCGGCCGGGCACGCGGTGCGGGTGTGGAACCGCTCGCCGGGCCCGGTGGCCGAGTTGGTCGCCGCGGGCGCCTCGGCGGCCGGGACGCCCGCCGAGGCGTTCGGGGCGGAGGTGGTGGTGTCGATGCTCGCGGACGACCGGGTGGTCGAAAGCCTGCTGCTGGACGAGGGGTTGCTGTCCGGCGCGCGGGCCGCCACGCACGTCAACATGGCCACCGTCTCGCCGGAACTGGCCCGCCGGGCGGCCGAGTTGCACGCCCGGCACGGCATCGGGTACGTCGCGGCGCCGGTGCTGGGTCGCACCGATGTCGCGGAGGCCGGGAACCTGAACATCCTGGCGGCCGGTCCGGCCGCCGAACTCGACCGGCTGGCGCCGCTGTTCGAGGCGATGGGGCGCCGCACCTGGCCGCTCGGGGAGGATCCGGCGGCCGCCAACGTGGCGAAGATCAGTGCCAACTTCCTCCTGGTGTCGGCGATCGAGGCGTTCTCCGAGGCCGCCGCGCTCGCCGAGGCCAGCGGGCTGGACCCGGCGGCGCTGCTCGACGTGCTCACCAACTCGCTCTTCCCCGGCCCGGTGTACGCCGGCTACGGGTCGATGATCACCCAGCAGACCTTCGAGCCCGCCGGGTTCCGGCTGGCGCTGGGCCTGAAGGACGTGAACCTCGCCCTGGAGGCCGGCGCCGCCGCCCGCGTCCCGCTCCCGCTCGCCTCGCTGCTGCGCGACTCGCTGCTCCAGGCCGTCGCCCACGGCCGCGGCGAACAGGACCTGTCGGCGGTCTCCACCACCGCACGCACCCGCGCCGGCATCTGACCGGCCCACCACCTCGGGCGCCGGGCGGCCACTCCGCCCGGCGCCCGGCCCGACATCCCACCCGACACCCCCAAGGAAGCCCAGAGGAAGCCCCGAGGAAGCCCCGAGGGCGGCACCGACCACGCCGACGGCCCGCCGAGATCACCCCACTCCCTTTTCGTCGCATTGACGACAAGGGGGTCCTCTCGTTATCGTCATAGCGACGAAAAGAAAGGACGGCGTGACTCCCATGGCCGACATCACCCGCCGCTTCGGCTTCCGCCACCTGCGCTCCAACCCCACCAGCCACATCCGCCACCTGCGTGGCGGCCGGCTCGCCCACGAGGGCACCGGGCTGGCCTTCTGGTTCCGTCCGCTCAGCGCGGCGATATCGGAGGTGCCGGCGGACGACCGCGAGTTGGCGATGATGTTCCACGCCCGCACGGCGGACTTCCAGGACCTCGCGGTGCAGGCCACCGTCACCTACCGGATCAGCGACCCCACCACCGCCGCCACCCGGCTGGACTTCGGCATCGACCCGGACACCGGCAGCTGGCGCGCCGAACCGCTCGCCCAGCTCGGCGCCCTGCTGACCGAGACCGCCCAGCAGCACGCGCTCCAGCTGATCGCCCGGACCCCGCTCGCCGACACCCTGGTGGACGGCGTGACGGCCGTCCGCGAGCGGATCACCGAGGGCCTGGCGGCCGAACCCCGGCTGGCCGAGATCGGGGTGGCGGTCCTCGCGGTGCGGGTCACCGCCGTCCGCCCGGAGGCCGAACTGGAGCGGGCGCTGCGCACGCCGGCCCGCGAGCTGGTCCAGCAGGAGGCCGACCGGGCGACGTACGAGCGCCGGGCCGTCGCGGTCGAGCGGGAACGTGCGATCGCCGAGAACGAGCTCGCCAGCCAGATCGAACTGGCCCGCCGCGAGGAGGAGTTGGTCTCCCAGCAAGGCACCAACGCGCGGCGGGAGGCGGAGCAGAAGGCCGCCGCGGACGCGGTCCGCACCGACGCGGAGGCGGCCCGCCGCACCAGGATGGCGGTCGCCGAGGCCGAGGCCGCCGGTACGCTGGCCGCCCAACAGGCCGAGGCCACCCGGACGTTGGGCGAGGCGAAGGCCGCCGGCGAGGCCGCCTGGCTGGCCGCGCACCAGCAGGCCGGGCCGGAGGTGCTGCAGGCCCTGGCCCTGATCCGGCTGGCCGAGCACCTGCCGCGGATCGACAGCATCACCCTCACCCCGGACGTCCTCACCGGTCTGCTCACCCGCCTCGCCACCCCCGGCGCCGTCGGCGCCCCCACCACCCCCGCCGAGCCCGCCGACACCGCCGCGGGGAAGGGCCGGTGAGCCTGGCCCCGCGCGTGGTCCTGGTCCACCGGCGCACCGAGTACGAGGAGCTGATCGCGCGGCACGGCACCCGCGGCCAGGCCGAGTTCTTCCTCTCCCGGCGCGGCCGTTCGCTCGCCGAGGCCGAGCGGCGCCACCACCTGGCCCGCGCCGCGGTCGCGGCGGTGTCCGCGGCGGTGCCGCTGGACTGGCGGCAGACCCGGGTCGAGCGCGCCGACCTGGACCGGTTCCTGTTCGGCCCGGAGGACGTGGTCGTGGTGGTCGGCCAGGACGGCCTGGTCGCGAACGCCGCGAAGTACCTGGCCGGCCAACCGGTGATCGGCATCGACGCCGAGCCGGGCCGCAACCCGGGCGTCCTGGTCCGGCACCGGGCCGAGCAGGCCGGGGCACTGCTGCGGGCGGCCGTACTGCCGGGCGCGGAGCGGCGGCTGGAAGCGCGCACCATGGTCGAGGCGGTCGCGGACGACACCCAGCGGCTGTTCGCGCTGAACGAGGTCTACCTCGGGCAGCCGGGCCACCAGACCGCCCGCTACCACCTGGCGGCGCCCGGTGGCGCGGCCGAGTCGCAGGCCTCCTCCGGGGTGCTGGTCGGCACCGGCACCGGCGCCACCGGCTGGTGCCGCTCGGCCTGGCTGGAACGCGGCAGCCGGCTGGAGCTGCCCGCGCCGACCGCGCCGCGCCTGTCCTGGTTCGTCCGCGAGGCCTGGCCGTCCCCGGTGACCGGCACCTCCCGCGTGGAGGGCCTGCTGGACGCCGACCAGCACCTCGCGCTGACCGTCGAGTCCGAACTGCTGGTCGCGTTCGGCGACGGCGTCGAGTCGGACGCCCTGCACCTCACCTGGGGCCAGACCGTCCGGATCGGCCCGGCCGCGCAGCGCCTGCACCTGCTCGTCTGACCCCCGGCACCACCCTGTGCCAGGTTCCGGCCCCGTGGAGCTCCCCCCTCCCTGTCCGACCTCGACCGGGTCGACTGGTCGCGCCCGCGGCACCCCGACCGGAACGCACGCCGACCGCCCCACGGACACCGACCGACACACCGACGCCGCCCCGGACGCAGGCACCGACCTGACCTCGGCCGCCGCCCGGAGCGCCGCGCCGGACCTGCCGGCGTCCGTCGCGGCGAGCACCGAGGAGTACGGCCTGCCCGCCCCGGGCGCCGGCGGCCGTCGAACCGCTCACCCCGCCCCAGCCGGCCGTCATGCGTCGGGTGGCCACCGACGACGCCCGGGCCGCCCGCGCCCGGCCCGGACCGAGCTGAACCCGGGCCCCCGCCCGCCCCGCCGTCACGCACCGTCACGCACCGTCACCCACCACCAGGCCGCCGGTTCGCGACCGCCCGCCGCCGCTCCGCCTACGATGGAACGGCGCCGACGTGGCGCCGACGAACGCACGACGGGAAGAAGGCCCGGCCATGACTCGACGATTCGCACTCACGTTCCCCGGCGAGACCGGCGGCCACGCCGAGCAGGACGTGGTGGTGGTCGAGGCGACCGGCGCCCGGGGCCCGGGCGGCCACCCGGTGTACGCGGACCCGTCCGGCATCGTGCAGGCCGAGATCAGCGACCTGGGCGAGGTCCGGATGCTGGCCAGCGGCGGCCACCAGACCCCGCGCACCCCGCTGCACGCCGAACCACTCCCCTAGCACCAGAAGCACCAGGAGCAGCAGCACCAGAACGCGACGCGGCGGGGCCCCCGTCACCGGGTGCCCCGCCGCGACCGCGTGCCCGCCGCGCCTACCAGCGCGCGTGCACCTGGGCCCGCAGCCGCCGGTCGTACAGGTCGCGGACGGCCCGCAGGGTCGGCTCCGGCAACGGCGGCAGCGCCATCGTCTCGGCGTTCGCCCGGGCCTGCTCGGGGGTGCGGGCGCCGGGGATGACGGAGGTGACGCCGGGCTGCTGGACGATCCAGCGCAGTGCGGTCTGCGCGGCACTGGCGCCGGGCGGGGCGAGCCGGGCGAACTCGTCGGCGGCCTCGACGCCCGTCTCGAAGTCGATGCCGGAGAAGGTCTCGCCCTGGTCGAACGCGGCGCCGTCCCGGTTGTAGGTGCGGTGGTCGTCCGCGCCGAACAGGGTGTCCTTGGTGTACTTGCCGGACAGCAGGCCGGAGGCCAGCGGCACCCGGGCGATGATGCCGACGCCCGCCTTCTCGGCGGCGGGCAGCACCGCGTCGAGCGGCTTGAGCCGGAACGGGTTGAGGATGATCTGCACGCTGGCGACGCCGGGCCGGGCGATCGCGGTCAGCGCCTCCTCGCAGGTCTCCACGCTGACGCCGTACGCGGCGGTGCGGCCCTCCTCGACCAGGGTGTCGAGCGCGTCGAACACCTCGTCGCTGGCGTAGACGGCGGTGGGCGGGCAGTGCAGCTGCACCAGGTCGAGCCGCTCGACGCCCAGGTTGCGGCGCGAACGGTCGGTCCACTCGCGGAAGTTGGCGAGGGTGTAGTTCTCCGGCAGCTGCGGCAGCCGGCGGCCGAGCTTGGTCGCGACCAGCGGGACGTCACCGCCGTCGGCCCGGCGTTCCTTCAGGAAACGGCCGATCAACTGTTCGCTGCGGCCGTCGCCGTACACGTCCGCGGTGTCGAAGAAGGTCACCCCGGCGTCCGCCGAGGCGTTCAGCACCGCGAGCGCGTCGTCCTCCAGCACCACGCCCCAGTCGGCGCCGAGCTGCCACGTTCCGAGACCGATCACCGAGACCGGGCGGCCGGTCCTGCCAAGTACACGCTGTTCCATGCGCCGAGCCTGCCACAGCCCCGCGCGCCGCTCGAACGCCGACACTCCCGGACGGCCGCGCGCCCGGGCCGCCCCGGCCGCGTGCGCGGGGCGGGACGGCCCGGGCGGGCGGAAGCGCGGCAGGTCAGACGTTGACGCCGTAGTCGAGGGCGATGCCCCGCAGGCCGGAGGCGTAACCCTGGCCGATGGCACGGAACTTCCACTCGGCGCCGTGGCGGTACAGCTCGCCGAAGACCATCGCGGTCTCGGTGGACGCGTCCTCCGAGAGGTCGTAGCGGGCGACCTCGCCGCCGTCGGCCTCGTTGACGATCCGGATGAACGCGTTGCGGACCTGGCCGAAGCTCTGGTGGCGGTTCTCCGCGTCGTAGATCGACACCGGGAAGACCACCTTGGCGACCTGCGGCGGGACGGCCGCCAGGTCGACCTTGATCTGCTCGTCGTCGCCGTCGCCGCCACCGGTCAGGTTGTCGCCGCTGTGCTCGACCGAACCCTCGGGGCTGCGCAGGTTGTTGTAGAAGACGAAGTGCTGGTCGCCGAGCACCCGGCCGTTCTCGCCGCACAGCAGCGCGCTGGCGTCCAGGTCGAAGTCGGCGCCCGTGGTGGCCCGGACGTCCCAGCCCAGGCCGACGATGACGTTGGTGAGCCCCGGGGCCTCCTTCGTCAGCGAGACGTTTCCGCCCTTGGCGAGCGAGACTCCCATGTGTGCCCTCCTGTGTTCTCCCCGTACCGGGCCCGGTGGTTCGGCCGGTTTCGGCGCGGCGGCCGTCACCCGGCCCCCTCGGTCGGGCTCGGCCCCGAGCTGAATCTACAGCACTGTAGATCGGGACGGAATCCGCCTCCGCACCGAGGGTTTCCTTCCCCCGGAACGGCCCGTCACCCCCTCCCGGGCCGTCTCCGCGCCGCCCCGTCACCGCGCCGCGCCGGACCGGCTTCCGCCGCGCGCGCACCGCCCCGGGCATACCCTGGCCGGGGAGGTTCCACGATGAGCGACGACACGACGATCCCCGGTATCGACCCCAGCGTCCCGCCGAGCGGCGACGGCTGCGTGGAGTGCCTGGCGGGCGAGGGCCAGGGCTGGTGGTTCCACCTGCGCCGGTGCGCGGCCTGCGGGCACATCGGCTGCTGCGACTCCTCGCCGTCCCAGCACGCCACCGCGCACGCCCGCGCGGCCGGGCACCCGTTCCTCACCAGCTTCGAACCCGGCGAGGACTGGTTCTGGAACACCGAGACCGAGCAGTTCTACGAGGGCCCGGCGCTGACCGGCCCCACCGCCCACCCGGTCACCCAGCCCGCTCCCGGCCCGGCCGGCCACGTCCCGATCGACTGGCAGCAGCGACTGCGCTGACAGCGCGTCGACCCCGCCGGTACGGTCGGTCCGGTCCGGCGCGCGGACGGGTCGCCCGGCCCGCCCGCGGACGGCCGGCCACGGGACGAGGCGGCGGTGCGGGTGGACGAGCGGCAGTGGGCGACGGTGCGGCGGCTGGCCGACTGGCTGGCCGAGGGCAGCACCCAACCCCCGGAGATGCAGCGGGTGTTGCAGTGCCTCAAGCTCTCCGAGGAGGCCGGCGAGGTCGCCGAGGCGGTGATCGGCGCCCTCGGCCAGAACCCGCGCAAGGGCTTCTCGCACACCTGGGACGACGTCGCGGACGAGCTGTGCGACGTGGTGATCACCGCGCTGGTCGCCCTGGTCCGGGTCCACCCGGACCCGCCCGCCGCGTTCGACGCCCACCTGGCGAAGGTCGCCCGCCGGGTCCTGCCGCCGCAGACCCCGGTCCAGCCGACACAGACCCCGGCCTAGCCGGCGCAGGCCCGGCCCCGACCGTCAGTGCCGGCCGCCGACCGCGAACAGCAGGATCACGAACCCGGCGAACAGGTGGGTCCCGGCGATGTAGATCAGCGCCCGGACCAGCATCTGCCTGCGGCGCGCGCTCTCCTCGCGCACCCCTTCGCCGGTCGCCGCCGCCTCGCCCGCCATCGCCGTCCTCCCTTCCCGTCGCGTCCCGTCGTGTCCCGTCGTGTCCCGCCCGGTGGCCGGTCACGGTCCCGCTCGGCCTGCCGGAGCCCTTGCAGGGTACCGGCCGCGGGCCCCGTGGCGGAGATCACGCTGCGCTACCGGGCACCTACGGTGGCGTAAGTCACTTCACAAGGTGAAACATCTCCTGCATGGCCGACTACCAGGAGACCCTCGACCTCAGTTCGTACGCCGCCCTCGGTGACAGTTTCACCGAGGGCCTCAACGACCCCGGCCCCGGCGGCCGGCACGCCGGCTGGGCCGACCGCCTGGCCGGGATGCTGGCGGAGCGCCGGCCGGAGCACGACTTCCGGTACGCCAACCTGGCCGTCCGCGGCCGGCTGCTGGACCAGATCGTCAGCGAACAGGTCCCGAAGGTCCGCGTGCTCCGGCCCGACCTGGTGACCCTGTGCGCGGGCGGCAACGACATCCTGCGCCCGGGCAGCGACCCGGACCTGATCGCCGAGCACTTCGAGGCGGCCGTCCTGGAACTGCGCGAGAGCGCCGGGAGGGTGCTGATCTGCACCGGCTTCGACACCCGCAACGTCCCCGTGCTGCGCCACCTGCGCGGCAAGATCGCCACGTACAACGCGCACCTGCGGGCGATCGCCGACCGCAACGGCCTCGCGGTCGCCGACCTGTGGTCGCTGCGGGCGGTGCACGACCGGCGGGCCTGGTCCGAGGACCGGCTGCACCTGTCGCCGGAGGGCCACCAGCGGGTCGCACTGCTGGCGGCGCGCGCGCTCGGCCTGCCCGTGGACACGGACCCGGAGGCCGCCTGGCCGCCCGCGCCCGTCCTCACCGCGGCCGACCAGCGGCGGGAGAACCTGCTGTGGGCCCGCACCTTCCTGCTGCCCTGGGTGGGCCGTCGGCTGCGCGGCGAGTCCTCCGGCGACCACGTGGAGGCCAAGCGCCCGGAGCTGCTCCCGCTCTGATCCGGCGCCCCGCGGCGGACAGCGCTGCGGGCCGCCTCCACCCCCACGTGGACGCGGCCCGCAGACCCCGGGTGAGACCCCCTGCCTCGCCCTATTCGACGACCAGCTCCACCGGAATGTTCCCGGCGGTGGCCCGCGAGTACGGGCAGACCTGGTGGGCCTGCTTGACCAGCAGCTCACCGGTCTCGCCGGCCAGCTCCTGCGGCAGCTCGACCCGCAGCACGACGGCGAGGCCGAAGCCGCCCTCGTCCTTGCCGATGGTGACCTCGGCGGTCACCGAGACCTCCGAGACGTCGACCTTCTGCTGCCGGGAGACCACGCCGAGCGCGCCCGCGAAGCAGGCCGCGTACCCGGCGGCGAACAGCTGCTCGGGGTTGGTGCCCTCGCCGTCGCCGCCGAGCGCGGGCGGCGGGGAGAGCTTGAGGTCGAGCCTGCCGTCCGAGCTGACGGCGCGGCCCTCGCGGCCGTTCGCGGTGGCGACCGCGGTGTAGAGCGGGTTCATCCCGGTTTCCCCTTACGTCTTCCTGGTGCGTCTTCTCGGTCGTGGTCCTGCGTGCCGTCGGCGCGCGGACCCGGCTCCCGTCGGGGGTGCGTCTCCGTACGGGTCCGGGCGCCGCGTGCCGTCCGGTCCTGCTTCGCCCACAACTACAGCACACAATTAAATTGCGCACAACTGAATGGGCCGCGCGGCGCCCGCTTGCTACCCTTGCCCCATGACCAGGCACGGCGAGGACCCCCGCCCCCCGCACGGCGAGGACGCGGACCTGCTGCTGCTCGACCAGCAGATCTGCTTCTCGCTGAACGCCGCCTCCCGCGCGTTCGGCGGCGTCTACCGCACCGCGCTCAAGGACCTCGGCCTGACCTACCCGCAGTACCTGGTCATGCTGGTGCTCTGGGAGGACGGGGCGGTGCCCGTCAAGCAGCTCGGCGAGCGCCTGCGCCTGGACTCCGGCACCCTCTCGCCGCTGCTCAAGCGCCTGGAGGCGGCCGGCCTGGTGACCCGCGAGCGCAGCCCGGAGGACGAGCGCTCGGTGATCGTCGCCGCCACGGCGGCCGGACGCGAGCTGCGCGAGGGCGCGCTGGCCGTCCCGCGCCGGATCCTGGCCGCCGCCGGCCTGCCGCTGGACGACTTGCGGGCGCTGCGCGGGCTCCTCGACCGCGTCACCGCCAACCTGGACGCCGCCGGGGCCTGAGGCCCGCCGCCCGGCGTCCGGGGGCCGCGCCCCGCGCCGCTACGACTCGTAGCGCTCGACCTCGTCGACGCTGCGCACGCTCGCCCCGTCCGGGTCGTCGCCCGCGCGGACCCGGGCGCGGCGCTGGCGGAGCAGGTCCCAGCACTGGTCGAGCTGCTCCTCGATGTCCTTGAGTTCGCGGTGCTCGGTGGACTGGTCGATGCGGCCCTCAGCGAGGGCGGCGCGCAGGCCGCGTTCGGCCTCGACCATCTCGCTGATCCGCTCCAGGATGCGGCGGTCGGTGCCGCTTCCCTCGCCGTGCCCGGTGTTCGGGGACTCGCTCATCGAAAGGTCTCCTCGCGGTCGTCCTGCCCTCCACTCTAGGAAGGGGCGGGGGCGACCGCGAGCCGGGCGGCGCGGGGACGTTGGGCCGAACGGGGGAGGGTGTTTGACAGGGCGTCAGGGGGGCGCCAGGATCACTTATTGAAAACGACTACCAGTATCACCCACTCGGAAGGCCCGGTCCCCCATGTCGCTGGACGTCTCCCCCTCCCTGCTGGCCCTGGCCGAGCGCGACGAGGTCGCCGACGCCGACTTCCTCGCCACCGTCCGCACCTCGCTGCCCTACGCGTACCGCCTGGTCAACGACCTGACGGCCGAACTCGCCGTCACCGACGCCGAGTTCGCCGACAACACGGTGGCCCCCAGCGAGGCCGAGCGGGCCCAGCTGCTGCGCGCGCTGGCCAGCGACTCGATCCGCGGCGCGCTGGAGCGGCACTTCTCGGTGAAGCTCGCCTTCCAGAACTGCCACCGCCTCGCGGCCTTCCACCCGCACGCCGAACACACCGCCGCCTACCGGGAGTTCACCTCCGCGCGGGCGCAGCTGCTGAACCAGTCGCCGGAACTGCGCGACTGCTGAGCCGCCCCGGACGAGCGCGTGCGAGCCGGGCCCGGAGGACCGCGCGGTCCTCCGGGCCCGGCTCGCACGCCGCGGGGGCGGTCAGCCGCCGACCGGCTCCGGCCGCGCCTCGGCGCGCTCGGCCGCCGGTGCCTCCACCGGCGCGGGCCCGGTGGCCCGGCGGGCCGGGACGAGCAGCGCGGCGAGCGCGGCGGCCAGGCAGAACGCGGCGAGCAGCGCGAACCCCTGGGTGTAGCCGGTCTCGGCGGGGCGCCCGCCGGCCTGCAGGTGGCCGGAGACCAGCCCGGTCATCAGCGCGACGCCGATCGAGCCGCCGATGGTGCGGATGTTGGCGTTCATGCCGGTGGCGGCGCCGGTCTGGGCGGCGGGGACGGCCTGCACGATGAGGTTGCTCATCGAGGCGAAGGCGAGTCCGATGCCGAGGCCGAACACGCCCGCGGCGACGGCCACGTCGGCGGAGCTGCCGTGCCGGGCGGCGAGCAGCCCGCAGGCGACGGCGCCGAGCAGGGCGCCGGTGGTGAGCTGGGCCTTGGCGGGGAAGCGCCCGGCCAGCCGGCCGCCGAGCACGCCGGCCACGAACATCGCGGCGACCATCGGCAGCATCAGCAGCCCGGCGCCGGTGACGCTGGCGCCGAAGCCGTAGCCGGCGCCGGTCGGAGCCTGCACGAATCCCGGAAGGAAGGCCCACACCGCGTACATGCCGGCGCCGAACAGCAGGGCGGCGGTGTTGGTGGTCCACACGGCGGGCAGCCGCATCACCCGCAGGTCGATCAGCGGGTTGCGGGAGCGGGACTCCTGGAACAGCCAGAGCGCGAACAGCACGACGGCGACGGCGAGCAGGCCGAGCACCTTGGGCGAGCCCCAGCCCCAGTGGGCGGCCTGGCTGACCGGCAGGAGCAGGGCGACCAGCCAGCCGGAGAGCAGTGCGGAGGAGAGCCAGTCCACGCCGCCCTCGCCGCGGGTGGGCGACTCGGGGACGTAGCGGTGGGCGAGCAGGACGGTGCCGGCGAGCACGATGACGGGCAGCCAGAACAGCCAGCGGTAGTCGAGCGCGCCGACGATCGGTCCGGCCAGGACCATGCCGAGGCCGCTGCCGACGGCGATCAGGGCGGACATGTTGCTGATGCCGCCGGCCACCCGTCCGGGCGGGAACTCGTCGCGGATGATGCCGAAGGAGAGCGGGAACAGCGCGCCGGCGATGCCCTGGATCACCCGGGCGACGATCAGCACGGTGATGTTGGGCGCCAGCGCGGCCACCAGGCAGCCGACCAGCAGGGCGACCAGCGCGCCGACCAGGGTGCGCTTCTTGCCGACCAGGTCGCCGATCCGGCCGAGGATCGGGGTGAAGACCGAGGCGGAGAGCAGGTAGGCGGTCATCACCCAGGTGACGGTGGACTGCGAGGTGTGCAGTTCCCGCTGGACGACCGGGAGGGCGGGCGTGATCAGCGACTGGAGCAGCGCGTACACGCCGGCGCCGGTGGCGAGGACGCCGAAGGTCAGGCGGGGGGAGTGGCGGTTCATCGGACCCTCTCGGGGGTTCGGGCGGGCACGCGGGCAGCACGGGGCGCGCCGCGGCGGCGTGGCGACGGAACGGCAGGACGGCAGGACGGGCGGACGGGCGACGGGAGGAGCGGGCGCGCGGGCGGTGCCGCGCGGGCGCCCGGCGGTGTGGTCGGGCGGGCGGGCGGTGTGCGGGCGCGCCGGCGCGGGGCACGGCGGAGCGGCGGATCCTGCCGGTGGTCGGCAGGCCGGAGTTCACGCCCCGGTGCTAAAGTCGAGGCATGCCTCCAGATTAGCGGAGGCACACCTCCGGTTCAATCCGGTTTCCCGGATCGTCCGGAAGCGGCCCCGCCGGCCGACCCCGCCGGCCCCACTGCTCCCCCCAGTCCCGCCAACCCCGCCCGGACGTGTCGAGAACGAGGTCCCCGTGTCGGATCAGATCGTGGTGAGCGAGTTCCTCGCCGCCCAGCGCCCGCGCCGCGCGGACGCCGCCCGCAACTTCGACGCGCTGCTGCTCGCCGCCCGCGAGGCCTTCGCCGAGCACGGCGCCGAGGCCTCGCTGGAGGACGTCGCCCGCCGGGCCGGGGTCGGCATCGGCACCCTCTACCGCAACTTCCCCACCCGGCGGCACCTGTTCGAGGCGGTGTACGCCGCCGAGGTCGACGACCTGTGCCGGGTCGCCGCCGAGGTCGCCGACCTGCCGCCGTGGGAGGCGCTGGCCGCCTGGCTGCGCCGCTTCGTCGAGTACGCGATGACCAAGCGGGCGATCCGCGAGGCCATGGCGGGCGAGGAGTCCGGCATCTTCGCGGCCTGCCTGCAGAGCATGTACGCGGGCGGCAGCCCGCTGTTCGTCCGCGCCCAGGAGGCCGGTGAGGTCCGCCCCGACATGGGCATCGACGACCTGCTGCGGCTGGTCTCCGGCATCACCTCGGTGAGCTACCCGGAGGAGGGCCAGCGCGACCGGGTGCTCGCCATCGCGCTGGACGGGGTGCGCGGCCCGCGCCGCTGAAGCACCCTCAGCGCCGCCCCAGCGGGTGGGCCGGGTCGCGGCCGACCAGGCCCAGCAGCCGGGTCGCGGCGTCCGCGTCGGCGGGCACCGGCACGGGGTCGGCGAACAGCCCGGAGGCGGCCAACGCCTCGGTCTGCGGGGCGACTTCGGCGAGCGCGAACTCGGCGGCGGCCGGGTCGACGGTGGCGTCCGCGCCGATCCCCTGGGCCAGGTCCCAGGCGTGCACGATCGCGTCCATGGTCATCTCGCGGACGTACCCGGCGGCCTCCCGGTCCCCGTACGAGAGGTGCACGGTGCGTTCCAGCGCGCCCGGTTCGGCGAGCACGGCCAGCGCGTCGGTCGCGGCGGCGGCCCAGGCGGCGGGCGGGTCGTCGCCCAGCACGTCGCCGTCGAAGCGGTCGCCGATCTCGGCGACGGTGGCCCCGGCCAGCAGCGCGGGCACCCACAGCTGCTCGGAGGTCAGGTGGGCGACCAGCTGCCGGACCGTCCAGTCGGTGCACGGGGTGGGCGCCTGCCAGGCGTCGTCGGGGACGGCGCGGACCAGGTCGCCGAAGTGCGCCAGGGCCCGGGCGTGCAGCGCGAGCAGGGCCGGTCCGTCGAGGTGAGCTGCCATGGGTACACGCTTGCCCGCCCGGGGCCGGGCGGGCAAGGCGACACCCCGGCGCGGGGGCGGTTATTCGACCGGGGCCTTCTCGCGCAGCAGCTTGACGAAGGCGCGCATCCAGGACGGGTGGTCCGGCCAGGCGCGGGCGGAGACCACGGTGCCGTCGACCACCGCGTCGCCGTCCACGAAGTCCGCGCCGCCCGCGGCCACATCCGGCTCCAGCGCCGGGTAGGCGGCGGTGCGCCGGCCGGCCAGCGAGCCGGTCCGCAGGGTGATCAGCGGGCCGTGGCAGATCTGCGCGAGCGGCTTGTCCTCCTCGACGAACGCGGCGACGATCCGCTGCACCTCCGGGTCGTTGCGCAGGTACTCGGGCGCCCGGCCGCCGGGCAGCACCAGCGCCACGTACTGCGCCGGGTCGACGTCCGCGAACGCCAGGTCGGCGGGCCAGGTGTAGCCGGCCTTCTCGGTGTACGTGTCGTAGCCCGGGACGAAGTCGTGCACCACGAACTGCAGGGTCTTCCTGGTCGGCGCGGCGATGTCGACCTGGTAGCCCTCCTCCAGCAGCCGCTGGTACGGGTAGAACACCTCCAGCGACTCCGCCGCGTCACCGGTGATGATCAGGATCTTCGCTGCCATCCGGGGGTTCCGTCCCTCTCCTCGTGCCGGGCACCGCCCGCGCCCCCGCGGGGCCGGGCGCAGCCCACCCTGCCCGCTGACGCCGTGTCAATCAAGGGGCGCGCGGGGCGCGGCGCGCCGCCGGGGCGTGCGCTCCCCCGGCCGGGGGTGCCCGCTCCCCCGTCCGGTGCGGCGGTCCGCCCGGGCGGGGGTACTCCGGGGGCGACCCGCCCGGGGCGCGCCTAGCGTGCTGGCAGGGTCCGCCCGTTCGCACGGGTTCCAGCACCAGGGAGGCCGTCATGCAGCACTCGCACCTCGTGGACGCCGCCACCGTCGCCAACCTGCGCGACCTCGGCGGCATCGACCTGCCCGGCGGGGCCCGGGTCCGGTCCGGAGTCGCCCTGCGCTCGGGCCAGTTGGACCGGCTCGACCCGGCCGCCGACCCGTTGTTCGACGCGCTGGGCGTGCGCACCGTGGTCGACCTGCGCACCGCCGCCGAGCGGGCCGCCTTCCCCGACCGCGTCCCGGGCGGGGCGCACCTGCTGGTCGCGGACGTGCTGGCGGACGGGGCGGGCAGCGGCGCGACGGCCGCGCTCGCCTCGGCGCTCGCCGACCCGTCCGGCGCGAACCGGGCGCTGGGCGGCGGCCGGGCGGCGGGCGCGCTGCGCGCGGACTACCGGGCGTTCGTGACCTCGGCCTCGGCCCGGCAGGCCTACAAGCAGCTGCTCACCGCGCTCGCCCACCAGGGCGGCGGGCCGGTGCTGTTCCACTGCACGGCCGGCAAGGACCGCACCGGCTGGGGCGCCACCCTGGTCCTGCTGCTGCTCGGTGCGGACGAGGAGACCGTCCGCACCGAGTACCTGTCGGTCGACCCGGCGGTCCGCACCCGGTACGCCCCGCTGGTGGAACGTTTCGTCGCCGCGGGCGGCGACCCGGAGATCGCGGAGGCGGTGTTCTCCGTCCGCGCCGAGTACCTGGCCGCCGCGCTGGAGGCGCTCGCCGAGCAGTGGGGCGACGTCGAGAGCTACGCCCGGGCCGGGCTCGGGCTCAAGGACGACACCCTGGACAGCCTGCGCGAACGCCTGACCGCCTGAACCCCCTCACCCCGCGGCGCCCGCCGCGCCGACGCAGGCCTCGTTGCCCTCCGGGTCGGCCAGCACCCAGTGGTTGGGGGCGTGCTCGTCGGTGACCAGGCGGCCGCCGGCGGCGATCGCGGCGGCGATCCGGGCCTCGGCAAGGTCGTGCGGGACCCACACGTCCACGTGCACCCGGTTGCGCTGCGGGCGGGGCTCGTCCATCCGCTGGAAGTAGAACGGGGCGCCGCGCCGGGCCGGGTCGATCAGGTCCTCCGGGCTGCCGGAGCGGTCCCGGTAGCCGAGCAGCGCCTGCCAGAAGGCGACCACGGCGGGCACGTCCAGCGCGTCGACCGTCACCTGGACGGTCTGCAGGCCGGCCGGGTCCGCGACCGCGCCGAGCTCCCGGGCGGTGGCCGAGACCAGCCGGGCCAGCTCGACGTGCCGCTCGGTCAGGCCGTAGTACTCCGCGCCGACCTCGATCAGCCGGACGGTCACGCCCTCCGGCCGCAGGTCCGCGTCCACCGTGCCGACGCCGGCCAGCGCCTCGCCGATCGCCCCGACCAGCCGGGCCCCGGCCTCGAACGACCCCGTCCGGAAGAAGGCGCAGGCCCCCTACCCCAGCACCCGCCAGTCCTCGGTTCCGCCCGCCGCGTGGAACGCCAACGGCCTGATCCCCACCACTTCGTGCACATCAGTCATCCGGGCAGCGTACCGACCGGCGCTGACAGCACGTCACCCCCGGTCTCAGCGCGCGCCCGCCCACGCCAGCAGGTGGTCCACCGACCAGGCCGTGATCACCCGCTCCGCGTCCAGCCCCAGCGCCGCCGCCCGGCCGCAGCCGTCGAGCTGCCGGTCGAGCTGGCCCGGGGCGCGCGCGTCGGTGTCGATCGCGAACAGGCAGCCGAGGTCGGCGGCGCGGGCCAGCAGGTCGTCGGGCGGGTCGCGGCGGTCGGGGTGGCAGTTGATCTCGACGGCGGTGTCGTGTTCGCGGCAGGCGGTGAAGACCGCGTCGGCGTCGAACTCGGCGGGCGGGCGGGGCCGTTCGCCGAGCCGGCGGCCGGTGCAGGAACCGAGGACGTCGACCAGCGGGTTGCGGGCGGCGGCGAGCAGCCGCCGGGTCGTCGCGTCCGGGTCCGGGTCCGGGTCGGGGTCCTGGTCCTGGTCGGGGTGGGCGGTGGCGACGACCACGTCCAGGCGGGCGAGCAGGTCCTCGTCCTGGTCGAGCGTGCCGTCCGGGCGGATCGCGCACTCGGTGCCGGTGAGCAGGCGGAACGGGGCGAGCCGGGGGTTGAGCTCCTCGATCAGGTCGAGCTGCGCGCGCAGGCGGTCGGGGGCGAGGCCCCGGTCGGTGAGGACGGCCCAGTGGTGGCCGAGGGCGCGGGCGGTGCGGGCCATCCGTTCGACCGGGGCGGTGCCGGCGGACCAGTCGGAGTGCAGGCGGCAGTCGCCCTGGAGCTTCTCGCGCAGGCGGATCGCGCCCGCGGTCGGGGCGGGTCCGGCGGCGGCGCGGGCCTCGGTCTCCAGCAGGTACCGGGGGGTGCGGCCGACCGAGGCGTCGGCGATCACCCGGGCGGTGACGGCGTCGACGCCGGGGAGGCGTTCGGCCCGGGCCGCGTCGATCGGTTCGGCCGGCAGCGCGGCGGCGGTCTCGGCGGCGGTGCGGAAGGCCTCGATCCGCCGCGGGGCGGCGAGTTCGCGTTCCAGCAGGAAGGCGATGCGTTCCAGGGCGGTGACCGGGTCCATGCGGCCAGTCTGCGCGGGGCCGGGCGGGGCCGCACCCGGACGGGGCGCGGCCGCTGATCTGCCCGAACCCCTTGTTGACACTCTGTCTCATTGGTTTACTCGTCCCGGAGCCCCACCGCCCCCCACCCTCCGGAGCCCGCCCGTGTCCGACACCGCCGTACCGCCGCAGACCCCCGCCCGGCAGCGCAACGCCGACCGCGAGCTGAACGCCGCCCGCCTGCTGCGCGCCTCCGCCCGGCACTCGTACGACCCGCTCACCGAGATCGACTGGTCCGCCCCCGTCGACCCGGACCACTACGCGCTGCCCGCGCACCGCGTCGCGCTGTACGGCACCCCGCTGTGGGAGCGGCTGGACGAGCGCGGGCGGGCCCGGCTGAGCACCCACCAGTTCGCGTCCACCACGGCCGCCGGGATCTGGTTCGAGCTGGTCCTGATGGAGGGCCTGATCCGGCACGTCTACGCGGGCGACCTGACCACCGGGCACGCCCAGTACGCGCTGACCGAGGTCGCCGACGAGTGCCGGCACTCCACCATGTTCGCCCGCTACATCACCGCGACCGGCTACCCCTCGGCCCGGCCGACCCGGCGCGCGGACCGGCTCGGCCGGCTGCACTTCCTGCTCAACGACACCACCATGACCTTCGCCGGGGCGATCTTCGTCGAGGAGTTCACCGACGCGATGCAGCGCGAGATGGTCCGCGACGAGTCGCTCCAGCCGCTGGCCCGCTCGGTGGCCCGGATCCACGTGGTCGAGGAGGCCCGGCACATCGGCTACGCCAAACCGGAGCTGGAGCGCCGCTGGTCCGCGATGACCCCGGCCCGGCGGGCGCTGTTCCGGCGGGCGCTGGCGCTGCTGGCCCGGCAGGCGGTCGCCGAACTGGTGCACCCCCGGGTGTACGCGCTGTCCGGCCTCGACCCGGCCGAGGCCCGCCGCGCCGCCGAGGCCAACCCGCACTGGCGGCAGGCCCGGATCGACTGGGCCCGCAAGGCGCTGGAGTTCTTCGCCGACCTGGGCGTCCTCACCCCGGCCACCGCCCGCGCCTGGCGCCGCGCCGCACTGCTGCCCTGAGCCCGCCCGCCCCGCCTGCCCCGGCCGCCGGCCGCCCGCGCGCCGCCCCTCCTCCCCCGGCCCCGCTGCCCGAGACTCGGAGCGTGAGCGACAACGGGAACGGCAGCGGGAACGGCGGCTCGATCCGCCTCGGCACGGGCCGCGGCCGGTGGGTGGTGGCGGCGACGGCGCTGGGCTCCGGCATGGCGATGCTGGACGGCACGGTGGTGAACGTCGCGCTGCCGCGGATCGGCGAGGAGCTGGGCGCGGACCTGTCCGCCCTCCAGTGGACGGTCAACGCGTACATGCTGACGCTGGCCGCGCTGATCCTGCTCGGCGGCTCGCTCGGCGACCGGTACGGGCGGCGGCGGGTGTTCCTGCTGGGGGTGGGCTGGTTCGCCCTCGCCTCGGCCGGCTGCGCGGCCGCGCCGAACGTCGAACTGCTGGTGCTGGCACGGGCGTTGCAGGGCGTGGGCGGGGCGCTGCTGACGCCGGGTTCGCTGGCGATGCTGCAGGCGGTGTTCGCCGAGGAGGACCGGGCGGGCGCGGTCGGGGCCTGGTCGGGCCTGGGCGGCGTCGCGGCGGCGGTCGGGCCGTTCCTGGGCGGCTGGCTGGTGGACGGCCCCGGCTGGCGGTGGATCTTCCTGCTGAACCTGCCGCTGGCCGCCGTGGTGGTCGCGGTGACGGCCCGGCACGTCCCGGAGAGCCGGGACCCGGACGCCTCCGGCCGCTTCGACGTGCTCGGCGCGCTGCTGGCGGCGCTCGCGCTGGCCGGGATCACCTACGCGCTGACCGAGGCCGGCTCCGGCCTGACCCCGGGCGCGCTGGCGGCCGGCCTGGCGGGCCTGGCGCTGACCGGGGCGTTCGTGCTGGTCGAGCACCGCTCGCCGAACCCGATGCTGCCGCTGTCGCTGTTCCGCTCCCGGCTGTTCACCTCGGTCAACCTGGTCACGCTCTGCGTGTACGGGGCGTTCAGCGCGGTGTTCCTGCTGCTGACCGTGCAGTTGCAGATCGTCGCCGGGTTCACCCCGCTGCTGTCGGGCGTGGCGCTGGTGCCGATCACCGTGCTGATGCTGCTGTTCTCCGGCCGGGCGGGGAAGCTGGGCCGGGCGGTCGGGCCGCGGCTGCCGCTGACCGCGGGACCGCTGCTGGTGGCCGCCGGGGTGCTGCTGATGCTGCGGATCGGGCCCGGCGCGAACTACTGGCTGGACGTGCTGCCCGCCGTCACCGTGCAGGGCGCCGGGATGACGCTGCTGGTCGCCCCGCTGACCGCGACCGTGCTGGCCGCCGTGGACGTCCGCCGGGCCGGCATCGCCTCCGGCGTCAACAACGCGGCCGCCCGCGCGGCCGGCCTGTTCGCGGTCGCCGCCATCCCCCCGCTGGCCGGTCTGACCGGCGACGCCTACCGCGTCCCGGCCGAGGTCGACTCCGCCTTCACCACCGCCATGCTGATCTGCGCCGCCCTGCTCGCCACCGGTGCCGTCCTGGCCTTCGCCACCGTCCGCGCCGACGCCCTCACCCCGCCGCACCCGGTCGCCGAACCGGACTGCGACTGGTACTGCGCCCCGACCACGCCCCCGATCCACCCGCAGCAGGGCGGCGACGCGCGCTGAACGGCGGCGAGGCCCGAACGGCGGCGAAGCCCGGACGGCGGCGCGCGCTGAACGGCGGCGCGCTGAACGGCGACGGCCCGCCCCGGAGGAGTTCTCCGGGGCGGGCCGACCGCGGCTCACCGCTGACGGATCGTCAGAGGATGTCGCCGGGAGCGTACTTGGCGGCCTCCGGGTGGGCGGCGGCCACCTCCTCGATGCGGCGGACGAGTTCGCCGACCTGGGCGGCCGCGGCGCCGGTGAAGGAGAGGCGGTCGGCCAGCAGCGCGTCGAGCGCGGCGTGGTCGAGCGGGATGCGCGGGTCGGCGGCCAGGCCCGGGACGAGGGTGTTCTCGCGGGCGCCCTCGCGCATCGCGAGCGCGGCGGCCACCGCGTGCTCCTTGATGACCTCGTGCGCGGCCTCGCGGCCGACGCCGGCCCGCACCGCGCCCATCAGGACCTTGGTGGTGGCCAGGAAGGGCAGGTAGCGGTCGAGCTCGGCCTCGATGACGGCGGGGAAGGCGCCGAACTCGTCGAGGACGGTCAGGAAGGTCTCCAGCAGGCCGTCGAAGGCGAAGAACGCGTCCGGCAGCGCGACCCGGCGCACCACCGAGCAGGAGACGTCGCCCTCGTTCCACTGGTCGCCGCCGAGCTCGGCGGTCATCGAGGCGTAGCCGCGCAGGATGACGGCGAGGCCGTTGACGCGCTCGCAGGAGCGGGTGTTCATCTTGTGCGGCATCGCCGAGGAGCCGACCTGGCCGGCCTTGAAGCCCTCGGTGACCAGCTCGTGGCCGGCCATCAGGCGGATGGTCTTGGCCAGGCTGGACGGGCCGGCGGCGAGCTGGACCAGGGCGGAGACCACGTCGTAGTCGAGCGAGCGCGGGTAGACCTGGCCGACCGAGGTGAAGACGTTCTCGAAGCCGAGGTGGCCGGCCACCCGGCGCTCCAGCTCGGCGAGCTTGTCGGCGTCGCCGCCGAGCAGGTCGAGCATGTCCTGGGCGGTGCCGACCGGGCCCTTGATGCCGCGCAGCGGGTAGCGGGCGATCAGCTCCTCCAGCCGGACGTAGGCGACCAGGACCTCGTCGGCGGCGGTGGCGAAGCGCTTGCCGAGGGTGGTGGCCTGCGCGGCGACGTTGTGCGAGCGGCCGGCCATGACCAGCTCGCCGTACTGGGCGGCGAGGCGGCCGAGGCGGACCAGGACGGCCACCGTGCGGTCGCGGACGTGCTCCAGCGACTGGCGGATCTGCAGCTGCTCGACGTTCTCGGTGAGGTCGCGCGAGGTCATGCCCTTGTGGATCTGCTCGTGCCCGGCGAGCTCGGAGAACTCCTCGATCCGGGCCTTCACGTCGTGCCGGGTGACCTTCTCGCGGTTGGCGATGGACGCCAGGTCGACCTGGTCGACGACCCGCTCGTAGTCGGCGATCGCGGTGGGCGGCACCTCGATGCCGAGGTCCTGCTGCGCCTTGAGGACGGCCAGCCACAGGTGGCGCTCCAGGACCACCTTGTGCTCGGGGGACCACAGCTGGGCCAGGGTCGCCGAGGCGTACCGGGAGGCCAGGACATTGGGGATCTTGGGCTTCGCGCTCACGTTTCGCAAGCCTAACAGTCGAGGTCGGGCCAGCACGAAGCGCGTCCGCCGGGCGGACGGCCGCGGGTCGCGTCCGGGCGGACGGCGGGAGGCGGGTCCGGGTGGGCGGCCTCGGGTCGCGCGGACCGGAAACCGGGGTGAGCGGCGGGGGGCGGGCGGGTTAGGGTCCGGGCATGACCAAGCGCACTTTCCGGATCACGGTCCGCGGATCCTTCGACGCCCTGACCGACGGGCAGCGGGCCGAGCTGCAGGCCGCGGCCGCCGAGCACGACGTGCTGCGCGCGGAGTTCACCGAGGAGGGGCACCTGACGTACGACCTGGCGGCGCGCCCGTTCTTCACCTTCCGCTTCCTGGAGCACGGCGAGGCGGAGGAGGACGTGGTGGCGGCGTCGGTACGGGCCGAGACCGCGGCGGAGCTGTGGCTGACCGACCGCGGCTACGGCTACAAGAACCTGAAGTCGCAGGCGCAGGACATGGCGCTGGCGGCGCCGGGGGCGCGGCAGAAGCAGGAGGCCCGCAGGAAGGGCTGAGGCCGCTCGGTTCAGAACAGGGTGTCCTGCTCGGCGGCGGGCCTGGTCCTGGGAACCAGGGCGAGGCCGTCGCAGCCGGGGGCGTCGGGGGCGTCGGGTTCCGCGTGCAGCGTCCAGCCGGTGAGCAGGCGGGTGTCGAGCAGCAGCGGGGGGCCGTCGGGGCGGTCGACGAAGAGGTGGCCGCCGATCGGGCGGCGCAGGCGGCCGGTCAGCCGGGCGCCGTCGGTGAGGGCCTTGACCTGCTGGTAGTGGTCGGGGGCGCCGTCGGTGAGGCCGTAGAGCTCGACCTGGTCGGTGACGGGGTGGTCGGTCAGCAGGGTGAGCTGGTCGTGGCCGCGTTCGGTGAGCAGGTGGTGGGCGCGGGCGCGGGCGGCGGTGAGGTCGGCGTGCCGCTGCCCGGGGGCGGGCAGGCTCCACCAGGCCGGGTACTTGGCGGCGGCCGGGATCCGTTCGCGGGCCAGTTTGGCGTGCGCCAGGGCGAGTTCGGCGCGGCGGACGGCGGGCAGCGGGCCGTGCGCGATGAACGTCCAGGTGAGGGCGGCCTGTTCGAGCAGGCGGACGGTACCGCGCTCCTCGGCGGTGAGGCCGACCTTGAGCAGGCCCTCGCCGAACCAGGCGAGGTAGAGGCGGTAGGCGCGGCCGTCGTCGAGGATCCGGTCCCGGGCGAGTTGCAGGCCGCGGTCGGCGTTCTGGCAGCCCGGGCACTGGCTCACGGTGCCCTCGGCCGGGACGGTGGCGCGGTGCGGGCAGGGGCGGTGGCCGCGCTCGGTGTGGGCGCCGGTGCAGCGGCGCGGGCCGGTGATCCGCCAGGCGACGGGGGTGCCGTCGGCGACCGGCCGGTCGTGCCGCTCGCGGCCGTCGGTGGCGGTGAGCCGGGGCGTGCCGTCGTGCCAGCGCAGCCCCGTGGCGGTCCAGCCGTTGCCCTGCTCCCGCTGCTCCTGCTGCTGCTCCTGGTGCATCCGGTGAGCGTACGGCACGCCACCGACAGTCACTGCGGCGGTGGGGCGCAGGGGCGCAGCAGCAGCGGCAGCACCTGGTCGCAGAGGCCGACCAGGGCGGTGCGCTGCCCGGGGTCGAGGCTGTCGAAGGCGGCGCGGGCCCGGGTCATGTCCTCGCGGATCAGGTCGAGGACGGCGCGGCCCTGGTCGGTGATGGTGGCGATCTTGACCCGGCGGTCGGCGGTGGCGGCTTCGCGGCGGGCGTAGCCGAGCGCTTCGAGGCGGTCGACGATGCCGGTGACGTTGGAGGCGTCGCAGCCGAGCCGACCCGCCAGGGCGCGCATCGGGACGGGTTCGAGGACCGCCTTGAGCGCCTTGGCCTGCGAGGAGTTGAGGCCGTGGCGGGCCGCGGCGGCGGCGAAGTCATGGAAGTAGGCGGTGCCGACGGCGGCGATGCGTTCCATCAGTTCGTCGGTGGAGGTGGAGGGTGCGGTGCCGGCGGTGCCGGTGCCTGTGCTGCTGCCCATGGCGGTCAGGGTACGCCCATTCGTTTCAGTGACTCCAGTGTTGAGTCGGGCAAGTAGTTTGCCGGTCCGGTGGCCGACCGGTGCGCGGCGGGTGGCCGGCGCGCGCTCAGAGCACCAGCCGGTCGAACAGATGGTGCAGTTCCACGTCCGGGTCGGCGGTCAGTCCGGTGTGCACGGGGCCGGGCTGGACGACGGCGCTGCGCGGGGCGGTGAGCCAGCGGAAGCGCTGTCCGGCGCTGTCCCGGGCGGCCGGGCCGGCGGCCTCGCCGCCCGCGCAGACCGCCTCGATGCCGCGCAGCGCGCGCCGCACCCCGGCGACGTCGACGAGCGCGTCCAGGGCGAGCAGCCGCCCCTGGTCGAGGTGGGTGCGGGCGCCCAGGTACTCGGCGCCCCGGCAGTAGAGCAGGACGCCGATGTTGACGCACTCGCCGCGCTCGACCCGGGGGACGGCCCGGATCAGCGCGTACTCGTAGTCGTGGCGGGGTCGTTCGGGCGCGGTCCGGTCCTCCATCAGGACGCCACCTCCGGGAGCCAGTCGCGGGGCCCGGCGAGGCGGGCGGTGAGCTGTGCGGTGTAGGCGGCGCGGACGTCCGCGGGCGTGGCGAAGCCGGGCTCGTCGGTCAGCCAGACGTCGGGGACGGCGGCGACGGCGGCGGGCAGCGCGCGCTCGGCGAGCGCGGCGAGTTCGGCGTCGACGGCCGGCAGCCGGCCCGCGGCGTGCCGCAGCGCGTGGTCGGAGGCGTCGTACGGCTTGCGGCGCCACTTCTCGGCGCCCGGCCAGCTGTGGTGGAAGATCAGGCTGGCGCCGTGGTCGATCAGCCGCAGGCCGCCGGCCGCGACCAGCAGGTTGGGGTTGCGCCAGGAGCGGTCGACGTTGCCGATCAGGGCGTCGAACCAGAGCACCCGGGCGGCGAAGTCGGGGTCGACCTCGAAGCAGAGCGGGTCGAAGTTGAGCGCCCCGGAGACGTGCGCCATGCCGAGGTTGGTGCCGCCGCTGGCCCGCATCTGGTCCTGGATCTGCACCTCGGGCTCGCTGCGGGCGAGCACCGGGTCCAGGTCGACCAGGGCGAGTTCGGGCACCGGCAGGCCGAGCCCGCGGCCGAGTTCGCCGGCCAGCACCTCGGCCACCAGCGCCTTGCGGCCCTGGGCCGCGCCGACCCACTTCAGGACGTACAGGCGGCGGTCGTCGGCCTCGACCAGGCCGGGCATCGAACCGCCTTCGCGCAGCGGCGTCGCGTAGCGGACGGCCGTCACCTCGGAGAGCATCCGGACAGCCTAGCGGCCCTCACGGCGGGGCACGGCCGGGGTCGTCGCCGGGCGGCGGGCGGGGCGCGCTCCGGCGCCGGGCGGGGCGCGGGCGAGCGACGGGCGGGCAGCGGGCGGGGGCATGGTCCGGCGCCGGGCGGGCAGGCGCCCGGAGACCGTTGGAGATGCACCCGCCGTTACCCCGTGCGAGTGTGGCCAACAGTCGTCCTTGCCACTCACGGACCTGCTCGGACCCGCACACAGTAGGGGATGAAGATGGAACGACCTCGGATCCTGATCATCGGCGGCGGCTTCGCCGGACTGGAGTGCGCGCGCCGCCTGGAGCGCAAGCTCGCCCCCTCCGAGGCGGAGATCTCCCTGGTCACGCCGTTCTCGTACCAGCTGTACCTGCCGCTGCTGCCGCACGTCGCGGCCGGGGTGCTGACCCCGCAGTCGGTGGCGATCTCGCTGCGGCGCACGCTGCGGCGCACCCACATCGTGCCGGGCGGGGCGATCGGGATCGATCCGCGGTCGAAGGTCGCCGTGGTCCGCAAGATCACCGACGAGGTGGTCGCGCAGAAGTACGACTACCTGGTGCTCGCGCCGGGCAGCGTCACCCGGACCTTCGACATCCCGGGGCTGACCGACTACGCGCGCGGCATGAAGACGCTCGCCGAGGCCACGTACATCCGCGACCACGTGATCGCCCAGCTCGACCTGGCGTCCGCGTCGATGGACGAGCACGAGCGGGCCTCTCGGCTGCAGTTCGTGGTGGTCGGCGGCGGCTACGCGGGCACCGAGACGGCGGCCTGCCTGCAGCGGCTGACCACGGCCGCGGTCAAGCGCTACCCGCGGCTGGACCCGCAGCTGATCAAGTGGCACCTGATCGACATCGCGCCGAAGCTGATGCCCGAACTCGGCGACAAGCTCGGCACCACCGCGATGGAGATCCTGCGCAAGCGCGGCGTGGACGTCTCGCTGGGCGTGTCGGTGGCCGAGGTCGGCCCGGAGAGCGTCAAGTTCACCGACGGGCGGTCGCTGCCCTGCCGGACCCTGATCTGGACGGCCGGCGTGGCCGCCTCCCCGCTGGTCGGCACGCTGGACGCGGAGACGGTGCGCGGACGGCTCGCGGTGACGGCGGAGATGCGGGTGCCGCAGTTCGAGGGCGTGTTCGCGCTCGGCGACGCGGCGGCCGTGCCGGACCTCGCCAAGGGCGACGGCGCCGTCTGCCCGCCGACCGCGCAGCACTCGGCCCGGCAGGGCAAGCGGGTCGCCGAGAACCTGGTCGCGGCGCTGCGCAACCAGCCGCTGGAGCCGTACTTCCACAAGGACCTGGGCCTGGTGGTCGACCTCGGCGGCAAGGACGCGGTCTCCAAGCCGCTGGGCGTGGAGCTGCACGGCGCGCCCGCCCAGGCGGTGGCCCGCGGCTACCACGTGATGGCGATGCGCACCAACGCCGCGAAGTACCGCACGGCGGCGAACTGGCTGCTCAACGCCACCGCGGGCGACGACTTCGTCCGCACCGGCTTCCTGGCCCGGCAGCCGGCCCGGCTGCGCGACTTCGAGTACACCGACGCGTACCTGTCCCGCGACCAGGTCCGCGAGCACGCGCAGGCGCTGCTGGCCAAGGGCTGAGCGCGCGGCGGAGACAGCGGCGGAGGGGGCCACCACAGGGAAGTGGTGGCCCCCTCCGCTTCGTCCTCCGCGCGGGCCGGTCAGCCCTGGCGGGCCTTGAAGCGCGGGTCCTTCCGGTTGATCACGAAGGTGCGCCCGCGCCGGCGGACCACCTGCGCGCCGGGCTTGGCCTTCAGCGAGCGGAGCGAGTTTCGGATGCGCATGGGCCGTCCTCTCCTGGTCGTTCGTCCCCCGGGGACTGCAACCGGGGTGGACCGCCGGTTATTCCACGCGGACATGACACCCGACAGGGCCGACCCGGGCGCGGGCGCCGACTCGGGCCCGGGCGCGGGCGCAGCAGGTGGATCGGCGCGGGGGGCCTGGGCGCTCAGGTGAGCCGGGAGCCGGCCGCCGGGGCGGTCAGGACGGCGGCGACGGCGGCGGCGAGGGCGGGGGCCTCGTCGGGGGCGAGGGTGGAGACGGTGATCCGGATGCCGGGCGGGGAGTCCTGCCGGAAGCGGGCGCCGGGGGCGGTGACCCAGCCCCGGTGGAGCAGGGCGGCGGTGGCGGCGGTCTCGTCGGGGACCGGGATCCAGACGTTCAGGCCGCTGGCGCCGTGGGCCCGGACGCCGTGCGCGGCGAGGGCGGTGAGCAGGGCCTCGCGGCGGGCGCGGTAGACGGGGGCGGGGGCGGGGCGGTGGCGGCGCAGTTCGAGGACGGCGCGCTGGAGCAGGTGGCTGACCCAGCCGGCGTCCAGGCGCTGGCGGCCCAGCACCCGGGCGACGGTGTCGGCGTCGCCGACGCAGACGGCGACCCGCAGGTCGGGGGCAAGCTCCTTGGCGGCGGAGCGCACCAGCGTCCAGTGCGCGACGGTGCCGGTGGCGAGGGACTGGAAGGGCTGGTCGACCATGCCGTGGCCGTGGTCGTCCTCGATCAGGAGGGTGGCGGGGCGGGCGGCCAGCACGGCGCGCAGGGCGGCGGCGCGCTCGGGGGTGAGGGCGGCGCCGGTGGGGTTCTGGGCGCGGCTGGTGACGATCAGGGCGCGGGCGCCGTGGTCGAGGGCGGCGGCGGCCGGGCCGGGCAGCGGGCCCTGGTCGTCGACCGGGACGGGGACGGCGCGCAGGCCGAGCGCGGGCAGCAGGTCGAGCACGCTGCCCCAGCCCGGGTCCTCGACGGCGACCGCGTCGCCGGGGCGCAGGTGGGCGGTGAGGACCCGGGCGATGGTGTCCAACGCGCCGGAGCAGACCGCGAGTTCGCCCTCGGGCGCGCCGTCGGCGCGGAACTCGGCGCGGTAGGCGGCGAGCAGTTCGGGCTCGGCGACCGGGTCGCCGTACAGGACCGGGGGGCCGGCGGCCGCGGCGGCCAGCGCCGGGCCGAGCGGGGGCAGCAGGGCGGGGTCGGGGTTGCCGTCCGAGACGTCCCGGGCGCCGGGCGGGACGGGCAGCCGGGCCTGGTCCCGGGGCGCGGTGACGGGCCGGGGGCGGATCCGGCTGCCGCGCCGCCCGGCGGTCTCGATCACGCCGCGTTCGCGCAGCAGGCGGTAGGCGGCGGCCACCGTGTTGGGGTTCACCCCCAGCTCGGCGGCCAGGTCGCGCAGCGGGGGCAGGGCCGCTCCGGGGGCCAACTCCCCTGCGGTGACGGCGCGTTCGACGTCGGCGGCAATCTCGCTGGCCCGCCGACCGGTGATCCGATACTCTCCTAGCACAAAGTAGATTATGCACTAGTGCAGAGGATTTGTCATGTCGGACCGCACCGGCGGGTCGTACACCCGCGACGAGCTCACCACCCCCACCCGCTCCAGGGAGCGCGCCGCCTGGGACGAGGAGACGGTGCACGCGATCCTGGACGCTGGCTACCTGTGCCACCTCGGCTTCGTCCGGGACGACGCCCCCGTGGTGCTCCCCACCCTGTACGCCCGGGTCGGCGACCGCCTCTACCTGCACGGCTCCACCGGCAGCCGGCCGCTGCGCGGCGCCCGGGACGAGCAGGGCCTGCCGGTCTGCGTGACGGTCACCCACGTGGACGGGCTGGTGCTGGCCAAGTCCGCCTTCCACCACTCCGCCAACTACCGCTCGGTGGTGGCCCACGGCACCGCGTACCAGGTCACCGACCCCGAGGAGCTGCGCCTGGCGCTGGACGCGATCGTCGACCAGGTGGTGCCGGGCCGCTCGGCCGACTGCCGCCCGGGCAATGCCAGGGAGGTCGCGGCCACCGCGGTGATCCGGCTGGAGCTGGACCGGGTCTCGGCCAAGACCCGCACCGGTGGCGTCAACGAGGAGCCCGAGGACCTCGACCTGCCGTACTGGGCGGGCGTCGTCCCGGTCACCCTCGCGTACGGCGCGCCCGTCGCCTCGCCGCACACCGCCGCCGGCGCCGAGCCGCCCGCGTACCTGTCGGCGGCGCGCTAGCTGTACTGACCACGGAGGTTGGTGACGGGGTTCACGGTCTGGCGATCTTGAAATGAGTGAGGGCCTTCTGGCTCGGTGTGGATTGCGACATCTGCA
>NZ_JBVHEH010000034.1:0-72889 GCF_055562955.1 Kitasatospora sp. NPDC015121 | reverse complement strand
TCCCAGCTTATCAGACGTTTTCCGCTCCGTTTTCCGGAGTTTCATTCGATCCGATTCGCTTTCGCCTTTCGGCGCTCCCGAACTCTACCAGAGTTTCTCGGCCTGTTTTCCCCGCCCGATTCGAACGAAGAATTCGAATCCTGGGCGAAGCCGCACGACCGTGGGGCAACCCGGAGAACACTACGCACCGGGCTGCCCCAGGTCAAATCGGGTCGGGGGCTCAGACCTCGACGACGACCGGGAGGATCATCGGGCGGCGGCGGTAGTTGTCCGCGACCCACTTGCCGATGTTCCGGCGGACCAGCTGCTGGACCTGGCGGACCTCCAGGACGCCTTCGCCGGCGGAGCGGGTCAGGGCCTCCTCCAGCTTGGCGGCGACCGGGCCGAAGGCGCCGTCGTCGATGCCGGAGCCGCGGGCCTGGATGGTGGGGCCGCTGACGATCTTGCCGTTGGTGGAGTCGACCACCACGAAGACCGAGATGAAGCCCTCCTCGCCGAGGATCCGGCGGTCCTTGAGCGAGGCCTCGGTGATGTCGCCGACCGAGGAGCCGTCCACGTAGACGTAGCCGGCCTGGACCTTGCCGACGATCCGGGCGACGCCCTTCTCCAGGTCCACGCAGACGCCGTCCTCGGCGATGACGACGCGGTTGCGCGGGATGCCGGTGGCGATGCCGAGGTCGGCGGCGGCGCGCAGGTGGCGCCATTCGCCGTGGACCGGCATCAGGTTCTTCGGCTTGCAGATGTTGAAGAAGTACAGGAGCTCGCCGGCCGAGGCGTGGCCGGAGACGTGCACCTTGGCGTTGCCCTTGTGGACGACCTTGGCGCCCCAGCGGGTGAGGCCGTTGATGACGCGGTAGACGGCGTTCTCGTTGCCGGGGATCAGCGAGGAGGCGAGGACGACGGTGTCGCCCTCGACGATCCGGATCTGGTGGTCGCGGTTGGCCATCCGGGAGAGCGCGGCCATCGGCTCGCCCTGGGAGCCGGTGCAGATCAGCACCACCTCCTTGTCGGGGAGGTCGTCGAGGGTCTTGACGTCGACGAGCAGGTTGCCGGGGACCTTCAGGTAGCCGAGCTCGCGGGCGATGCCCATGTTGCGGACCATCGAGCGGCCGACGAAGGCGACCTTGCGCTTGTACTCGTGCGCGGCGTCCAGGACCTGCTGGATGCGGTGCACGTGGCTGGCGAAGGAGGCGACGATGATGCGCTTGTCCGCGTTGGCGAAGACGTTGCGCAGGGCCGCGGAGATGTCGCGCTCGTGCGGGATGAAGCCGGGGACCTCGGCGTTGGTGGAGTCCACCAGCAGCAGGTCCATGCCCTCCTCGGCCAGCTTGGCGAAGGTCGGAAGGTCGGTGAGCCGGCCGTCCAGCGGGAGCTGGTCCATCTTGAAGTCGCCGGTGGCGACGACCATGCCCGCGGGGGTGCGGACGGCGACGGCCAGGGCGTCCGGGATGGAGTGGTTGACCGCGATGAACTCGCAGTCGAAGGGGCCGATCCGCTCGCGGTCGCCCTCCACCACCTCCAGGACGTAGGGGTGGATGCGGTGCTCGGCGAGCTTGGCCTCGATCAGGGCGAGGGTGAGCTTCGAACCGATCAGCGGGATGTCCGGGTTCTCCCGGAGCAGGTACGGCACGGCACCGATGTGGTCCTCGTGGCCGTGGGTGAGGACGATGCCGTCGACCTTGTCGAGGCGGTCCCGGATGTAGGTGAAGTCCGGGAGGATCAGGTCGACGCCGGGCTGCTCGTCCTCGGGGAAGAGCACGCCGCAGTCGATGATCAGGATCCGGTCGCCGTACTCGAGGACCGTCATGTTGCGGCCGATCTCGCCGAGGCCGCCGAGCGGGGTGATGCGGAGGGCGCCTTCCTTGAGTGCGGGGGGCGCGCCGAGTTCGGGGTGCGGGTGGCTCAAAAGACTCTCCTCACGACGCACGCCATATGCCCGGGGGGTTCTTCCCCCGGTGGCATATGGCGTGCGTCCATCGTGGTTACCTGACTGCCGTAGTGCCGCGCGCCTTCGGTCCCGGTCCAGCGGCGGACCCGGTCGGGTCCGGCGAGCCGGGGGCGCGCACGTCTGTTGTTGGTTACAGGTGTACCCCGCCGGCGGCGAGATCCTCCTTCAAACGGGCGGTCTCCGCGTCCGTGGCGGGGACCAGGGGCAGCCGGAGCGGGCCGGCCGGGTGTCCCTGCAGGTTCAACGCCGCCTTGGCGAGGATCACTCCCTGGGTGCGGAAGATTCCGGTGTAGACCGGCAGCAGGGACTGGTGGACGGCGAGCGCCTTCGCGGTGTCGCCGGCCGTGAAGGCCTCGATCATGGTGCGCATCCCGCCCGCGACGACGTGGCCGACCACGCTGACCACGCCGACGGCTCCGACCGAGAGCAGCGGGAGGGTCAGCACGTCGTCGCCGGAGTACCAGGCGAGGTCGGCGCGGGCGATCGCGTGGGCGGCCGCGGCGACGTCGCCCTTGGCGTCCTTGTTGGCGACGATCCGGGGGTGCTCGCCGAGGCGGACCAGGGTGTCGACGTCGAGGGCGACGCCGGCCCGGCCGGGGATGTCGTACAGCATGACCGGCAGCTCGGTGGCGTCGGCGACGGCGACGGTGTGCCGGTACAGGCCCTCCTGCGGGGGCTTGCTGTAGTACGGGGTGACGGCGAGCAGGCCGTGCGCGCCGGCCGCCTGGGCCTGGCGGGCCAGCTCGATGCTGTGCCGGGTGTCGTTGGTGCCGACGCCGCTGACGACGTGGGCGCGGTCCCCGACCGCCTCGACCACGGCCCGGACCAGCTGGGCCTTCTCCGCGTCGGTGGTGGTGGGCGACTCGCCGGTGGTGCCGTTGAGCACCAGGCCGTCGTTGCCGGAGTCCACCAGGTGGGCGGCGAGGCGCTGGGCGCCGTCGAGGTCGAGGTCGCCCTCGGCGGTGAACGGGGTGACCATGGCGGTCAGGACCCGGCCGAAGGGCGTCTGCGGAGTGGAGGTCGGAGCCATGGGTCCAAAACTACTCGTAGGGCGGTGGTCGGTAGCCACGCAGGTCCAGGGTTTGGACAGACCCGAGGGGCGGGAGGGGCGCCGGAACCCGGGCCGGACATGGGATTCCGGTGCTGCGCGCTCGGGGGTTCACGCAGCACCGGAATCCGTGCCCCGAGCGTATGGAGCGGCCGAGAAAGCCGCAATCCAGACATGCCGGACAGTCCGCCCATCTGCTCGTCGGCCCAGGTCAGCGGGCGGACGGCGGCCCCGGCGGCGGTCCGCACGGGTGAGCGGGGCCCCGGGCCCGGCCGCGGCGGGTCAGACCTTGCGCCAGCCCGGCACCCAGGCGCCGTCCTCGACGGTGTAGTCGCCGAACAGCGACGGCGCCTCCTTGACCATGAGCTCGCCGACCCTGCCGAACAGCAGCCGGATCTCCTCCTCGGCGCCCGGCGCGGTGCGGTTCTCGATGACGTGCCGCAGGGTGCGGACGTTCGCCGTCCAGACCAGGCCGGTGGCCAGGCCCTCGGGGGCGAAGCGGCGCATGAAGGAGGTCTTCTCCTTCTTCTCGTGGAACGGCACGCCCTCCTCGTCCAGCCCGAAGTGGTCGGCCATCCAGTGCTGGAACTCCTCGATCTCCTTCATCAGGCCGGTGGCCCGGGACATCAGCTCCTCGTCCTGCTTGGCCCACTCGGGGAACCAGAACGGGATGTCGTCGAGGCGGACGAAGCGCAGCGACTCCTGGGAGACCGCGACGCCGGCCCGGTGGCGGACCAGCTCGTGGGTGACCACCCGGCTGACGTTGTGCAGGACGAAGGTGAAGGAGACGTGCTCCAGCACCGAGCCGTGCGCGCTGGCCAGGATGTTCTTGAGGTAGGCGTCCTGGTCGGTGCGGACCTTGGTGACGTTCGGGTTGAGGCCCGGCTTCCAGGAGCGGTAGCAGATCCGGCCGGCGAACTCGGCGAGGTTCTGGGCGTCGTCCAGGTCACCGCGGTCGACCCGCTCCAGCCAGCTCTCGCCACCGACGTCCTGCAGGTAGGCGGCGACCTCGTCGTAGTCGAGCTCGGGGCGGGCGATGAGGTGGACCTGGGGTTCGACTGCGCGCATGGGAGAACGTCCTGGGGGGTCTGAGGCGGGTTACGGGTCAGTCTACGGCGGCGGGCGAGGCCGCCCGGTCGTGCAGCCTGATCGCGTGCTGCATGGCCTTGCGGGCGCGCGGCACGTCGCCCGCGTCGGCGTACGCCACGGCGAGGCGGAAGAAGTTCCGCCAGTCGGTGGGGTCGGCCTCGGCCTCGGCCTTGCGGCGGGCGAACACCGCGTCGGCCGAGGCGCGGTCGATCCGGCCGCCCGCGGTGCGCTTCAACTCGTCGGCCGGCAGGCCGCCCTCGGCCTCCAGCTCGCGGGCGAGGCGCTCACTGGCCCGGCCGAAGCGGACGGTCTGGGTGAGGAACCAGCCGCCGATCACCGGAATCACGAAGGCGCACAGGCCGATGCCGACGCCCAGCGGCTTCCCGGTGGCGACCAGTTGGACGCCCTCGCCGACGCAGACCAGGCCGACCAGCAGCAGGACGCCGGAGAGGACGAAGAAACCGGTGCGGGAGGTCATGTCACAGGTCCAGGAAGTGTTCCAGGCCGAAGGTCAGGCCCGGGTGGTCGGCGATCTTCCGCGCGCCGAGCAGGATGCCGGGCATGAAGCTGCTGTGGTGCGTGGAGTCGTGCCGGATGGTCAGGGTCTCGCCGGTGTCGCCGAGCATCACCTGCTGGTGGGCGAGCAGGCCGCGCAGCCGCACCGCGTGCACGGGGACGCCGTCCACGTCGGCGCCGCGGGCGCCGGGCAGACCGTGGGTGGTCGGGTCGTGCTGCGGGGGCAGGCCGGCCTCGGCGCGGGCGGCGGCGATCAGCTGGGCGGTGCGGGTGGCGGTGCCGGAGGGGGCGTCCGCCTTGTTGTCGTGGTGGAGTTCGAGCACCTCGACGGACTCGAAGTACCGGGCGGCGGTCTGGGCGAACTTCATCCCGAGGATCGCGCCGATGGAGAAGTTCGGGGCGATCAGCAGGCCGAGCGCGGGGGCCTTCGCGAGCAGGCCGCGGACGGTCTCCAGGCGCTCCTCGGTCCAGCCGGTGGTGCCGGTGACCACGTGGATGCCGTGGCCCAGGCAGTAGTCGAGGTTGCCCATCACCGAGTCGGGGTGGGTGAGCTCGACGGCGACCTGGGCCCCGGCGGCGGTGAGCTCGGCCAGGTCGGAGCCGCGGCCGAGGGCGGCCACCAGCTCCAGGTCCGCGGCGGCCTCGACGGCCTTGACCGCCTCGGAGCCGATCCGGCCCTTGGCGCCGATCACGGCGACGCGCAGCGTCATGTCAGTTGTCCTCTCAGGCCGGTCGTCAGACCAGCAGGTCGGCGAGCTTCGCGGCCCGCCGGTCGTTGATCGGGCCGATCAGGGCGAGCGAGGGGCGGTGCGCACCCAGCACATCACGGGCGACGGCGTGGACGTCGTCCAGGGTCACCGCGGCGATCCTGCCGAGCATCTCGTCCACCGACAGGTGGTGGCCGTAGGAGAGTTCGGCCTTGCCGATCCGGTTCATCAGCGAGCCGGTGTCCTCCATGCCGAGCACGGTGGAGCCGGAGATCTGGCCGATCGCGCGGCGCAGCTCCTCCTCGGTGATGCCCTCGGCGACGACCCGGGCGAGTTCGGCGCGGCAGATCCTCAGCACCTCCTCGACCCGCTTGGGCTGGCAGCCGGCGTAGATGCCGAACAGGCCGGTGTCGGCGTACGAGGAGGAGTAGGAGTAGACGGAGTACGCGAGGCCGCGCTTCTCCCGGACCTCCTGGAACAGCCGGGAGCTCATGCCGCCGCCGAGGGCCGCGTTGAGCACGCCGAGCGCCCAGCGGCGCTCGTCGTGGCGCGGCACGCCGGGGACGCCGAGGACCAGGTGGGCCTGCTCGGTGGGGCGGTTGAGGACGGCGGCCTTGCCGGCGGTGCGGACGGCCTTGACGCCGCGGCGGACCTCGGCGGGGTGGCCCTTGGACTTGGCCAGGACGGGGGCGAAGGCCTGCTCGACCAGCTTGACCACCTTGGCGTGGTCGAGGTTGCCGGCCGCGGCGACCACCAGGTTCTCCGGCTTGTAGCGGCGCTGGTAGAAGCCGGCGATCTGCTCGCGGGTGAGGGCGGTGACGGTCTCCTGGGTACCCAGGATCGGGCGGCCGAGCGGGCCGGTACCGAAGATCACCTCGGCGAACAGGTCGTGCACCACGTCGCTCGGGTCGTCCTCGGCCATCGCCATCTCCTCGAGGATGACGCCGCGCTCGGACTCGACGTCCTCGGGGCGGATCAGCGAGCTGGTCAGCATGTCGCAGACCACGTCGATGGCGAGCGGCAGGTCGGTGTCCAGGACCCGCGCGTAGTAGCAGGTGTTCTCCTTGGCGGTGAAGGCGTTCATCTCGCCGCCGACCGCGTCCAGCGCGGCGGAGATCTCCAGGGCGTCGCGCCGGGCGGTGCCCTTGAAGAGCAGGTGCTCCAGGTAGTGGGTGGCGCCGTTGAGGACGGGCGTCTCGTCGCGGGAGCCGACGCCGACCCAGATGCCGAAGGTGGCGCTGCGCACCGTCGGGAGGGTCTCGGTGACGACCCGCAGGCCGCCGGGGAGCACCGTACGGCGGACGGTGCCCGCGCCGTCGGTGCCCTTGAGCAGGGTCCGGGTGGTTCCGGGGCGCTGCTTCGCCGCCGAGGCCTGGGCCACGGGTGTTCCTTCCAACTGCTGCTTCACGAACAGGACTTCACGAACAGGGTGCGGCCCGCACGCGCCGGTTGGGGCGTGCGGGCCGCGGGGTGCTACGGGGTCGTCACTCGGAGTCGGCGGCCTCGCCGCCCTCCTCGCCCTCGACGACCGGGATCAGCGAGAGCTTGCCGCGCGGGTCGATCTCGGCGATCTCGACCTGGACCTTGGCACCGACGGCGAGCACGTCCTCGACGTTCTCGACGCGCTTGCCGCCGGCCAGCTTGCGGATCTGCGAGATGTGCAGCAGGCCGTCCTTGCCCGGCATGAGCGAGACGAAGGCGCCGAAGGTGGTGGTCTTCACCACGGTGCCCAGGTAGCGCTCGCCGACCTCCGGCATGGTCGGGTTGGCGATCTGGTTGATCGTCGAGCGGGCCGCCTCCGCCGAGGGACCGTCGACCGCACCGATGTAGATGGTGCCGTCGTCCTCGATGGTGATGTCCGCGCCGGTGTCCTCCTGGATCTGGTTGATCATCTTGCCCTTGGGGCCGATGACCTCGCCGATCTTGTCCACCGGGATCTTGATGGTGATGATCCGCGGCGCGTTCGGGGACATCTCGTCGGGCGCGTCGATGGCCTCGTTCATGACGTCGAGGATGTGCAGGCGGGCGTCCTTGGCCTGCTTGAGCGCGGCGGCCAGCACCGAGGCGGGGATGCCGTCGAGCTTGGTGTCGAGCTGCAGCGCGGTGATGAAGTTGCGGGTGCCGGCGACCTTGAAGTCCATGTCGCCGTACGCGTCCTCGGCGCCGAGGATGTCGGTGAGGGTCACGTAGTGGGTCTCACCGTCGATCTCCTGGGAGATCAGGCCCATCGCGATGCCGGCGACGGGGGCCTTCAGCGGCACACCGGCGTTCAGCAGCGACATGGTGGAGGCGCAGACCGAGCCCATCGAGGTGGAGCCGTTGGAGCCGAGCGCCTCGGAGACCTGGCGGATGGCGTACGGGAACTCCTCGCGGGTCGGCAGGACCGGGAGGATCGCCCGCTCGGCGAGGGCGCCGTGGCCGATCTCGCGGCGCTTGGGCGAGCCCACCCGGCCGGTCTCGCCGACCGAGTACGGCGGGAAGTTGTAGTTGTGCATGTAGCGGCGACGGGTCTCCGGGGAGAGCGTGTCGAGCTGCTGCTCCATGCGCAGCATGTTCAGCGTGGTGACGCCCAGGATCTGGGTCTCGCCGCGCTCGAACAGGGCCGAGCCGTGCACCCGCGGGATGGCCTCGACCTCGGCGGCCAGGGTGCGGATGTCGGTGACGCCGCGGCCGTCGATGCGGACCTTGTCCTTGATGACGCGCTCGCGGACGATCTTCTTGGTCAGCGCGTTGTAGGCGGCGCTGATCTCCTTCTCGCGGCCCTCGAACTCCGGGAGGAGCTTGTCGGCGGCGACGCCCTTGATCCGGTCCAGCTCGTTCTGGCGCTCCTGCTTGCCGGCGATGGTGAGCGCCTTGGCGAGCTCGTCCTTGACGGCGGAGGTCAGCGCGGCCAGCACGTCGTCCTGGTACTCCAGGAAGCGCGGGAACTCGCCGGTCGGCTTGGCGGCCTGCTTGGCGAGCTGGGCCTGGGCGGCGCACAGCACCTTGATGAACGGCTTGGCGGCCTCCAGGCCGGCGGCGACGACCTCCTCGGTCGGCGCCTCGGCGCCGCCCTCGACCAGCTGGATGGTCTTCGTGGTGGCCTCGGCCTCGACCATCATGATCGCGACGTCGCCGTCGGGCAGCGCCCGGCCGGCCACGACCATGTCGAAGACGGCCGACTCCAGCTCGGAGTGGGTCGGGAAGGCCACCCACTGGCCGTTGATCAGCGCGACGCGGACGCCGCCGATCGGGCCGGAGAACGGCAGGCCGGCCAGCTGGGTGGAGGCGGAGGCCGCGTTGATGGCCACCACGTCGTACAGGTGGTCGGGGTTGAGCGCCATGACGGTCACCACGACCTGGATCTCGTTGCGCAGGCCCTTGACGAAGGACGGGCGCAGCGGGCGGTCGATCAGGCGACAGGTCAGGATCGCGTCCTCGGAGGGGCGGCCCTCGCGACGGAAGAACGAGCCGGGGATGCGCCCGGCGGCGTACATCCGCTCCTCGACGTCCACCGTGAGGGGGAAGAAGTCGAAGTGCTCCTTGGGCTGCTTCGAGGCGCTGGTGGCCGACAGCACCATGGTGTCGTCGTCCAGGTAGGCCACGGCGGAGCCGGCGGCCTGACGGGCCAGGCGGCCGGTCTCGAAGCGGATGGTGCGGGTACCGAAGCTGCCGTTGTCGATGACGGCCTCGGCGTAGAAAACGTTCTCTTCCACCTGGAAGATCTCCTCTTTCGTACGTCTCCCCAGGAGCGCCCCTGCACTCGCCTGCCGTGGCCCGGGCAGCTGGGCCGGTCTTCGATCGAAGCCACCGGGTCGGACCCTCGTGTCGGGGTTCCCGGCGGCCACTACCGAGGACCGGCGCCTTTCGGCGCGCGGCGGCGGTGGCGGTGGACGCTCCTGCGGGGTGCGGGCGGCTTCCGTTTGAAGCCTTGATCCGGCCCGCTAGGGCGGGCATGCCCTTTACCTTACAAATTCACACCCTACCGAGCGCGGCTTTAACGCGGACGGGTTCGTCGCGGGGTGTGGTCGCGGGGTTCCGCTCGGTGGCGCGGATGCGCCGAAGGGGCGGCTCCCCCGGTGAGGGGAGCCGCCCCTGCGGGCGGTGTCAGCGGGCGCCGCCGGCGGCACCGCGGCGGATGCCGAGGCGCTCCACCAGGGTGCGGAAGCGCTCGATGTCCTTCTTGGCCAGGTACTGCAGCAGGCGGCGGCGCTGGCCGACCAGGATGAGCAGGCCGCGGCGCGAGTGGTGGTCGTGCTTGTGGAGCTTGAGGTGCTCGGTCAGGTCCGAGATGCGGCGGGAGAGCATGGCCACCTGGACCTCGGGGGAACCGGTGTCGCCCTCCTTCTGGCCGAACTCGGCGATGATCTGCTTCTTGACGTCAGCGGCGAGGGCCACGGGCATCTCCTTCGGTGTGGTGGCCGAGCGGTCCTGGTATGAGGCACAGGTCCTGACGGAACTCGGACTGTTAAACCCTAGCAGTCCGACTCAGCCGGTCGCGCCGCGCACCACGTTGTAGACGTTGAGGACGGCGAGGGCGAGCGGGACGAGCGCGAGCAGCATCAGGCTGTCGACCATGTCCAGGATCCGGCCCCAGAACGGGGAGACGCCGGAGCGCGGGACGATCAGCGCGATCGCGGTCATCACCGCGGCACCGGCCGCGATGGACGCGGACAGCCACACGGTGCGCAGGTCGCCGCCGCCCTCGTTGGCGAGCTTGGCGAGCACCAGGTGCAGCGGGGTGTGCAGGGCCAGGCCGAGGATCAGCAGCGAGAGCGCGACCAGGCCGGAGATGGTGAGCGCGAAGACCTGCGCGGTGTAGCGGAACAGCCGGGCCCGCAGCATGGTCGAGACGCCGATGGCCAGGGCCAGCAGTTCGGCCCAGCTGCGGTCGCTGAAGCCGAGCACGGCGCAGGCGCCGACGATGGTGGCGGCGGCGCCGCCGACCAGGCCGACCAGCACCTCGTGGCCCCGGCGGGCCTGGGCGGCGATCCGCTCGTACTGGACGGTCTCGGCGCCGGCCTGCTCCTCGCCGTAGGCGGTGGCGCGGGTGCGGGTCTGGCCGGGGGCGCTGAAGCCGACGGGGAGCCGGGCGAAGCGGGCGGAGAGCGCGGGCAGGAAGCCGACCGCGGCGACCGCGGCGACGCCGGTGACGGCGGCGATGTCGGTGATCGCGGTGCCGGACATCAGGACGGCGGCGAAGGTGGCCAGGGTGCCGGCGGCGGCCAGGAAGGAGGCGGCGACGAACACCGAGTCCTTCTCCGGCAGCAGGCCCACCAGCAGCACGGAGACCACCAGCACGGTGACGCAGCCGACCAGGAACTGCAGCCGGCCGGGGCCGTCGCCGGCGTTGGCGACGTCGATGACGCCGGAGCCGGCCAGCATGGCGTGCGGCAGCGCGCCGAGGCCGAGGGCGAGCGCGGCGGTGTGGTCGGCGTAGACCCGGGCCCGGACGCCGGCGAAGGTGACCAGGACCACCGCGGTGACGCCGGACAGGATGCCGGGCAGGCCGAACATGTTGTGGCTGAGGTCGGAGAACCAGAGCGCGAAGGCGAGCAGCGTGAGCAGCACGGTGCCGGCGACCAGGCCGAAGGCCCGCATCAGGTCGGGGCTCCAGAACCGGCGGTCGGCCTCGACCGCGGAGGCGATGGCGTCCGCGACGTCGTCGTAGACCGCGGGCGGCAGCGACTCGGCGAACGGCCGCAGGCTCAGCAGGTCGCCGTCGCGGATCTGCTGGGCGGCCAGCGGCAGCCCGCTGTCGAGCACGGTGCCGTCCCGCCGGACCAGGTGGAAGCCGGTCGGCGTCCCGTCCACCTGGGTCTGTCCGGAGAGCCTGAGCACCTCCGGGTAGATGTCCGCGAGCGGGACATCCTCCGGCAGGGCGACGTCGATCCGGCTGTCCGGAGCCACCACGGTGACCCGGCAGAAACCGGTCGTTGCGTTGTTGCTCACCGGCCCTCTCCCCCTCGTTGGCTGTGTTAGCAAGTCTGCGGCCCGCCCGTCGTCGCGGTTCCGGAACTGACACGGACCGGACGAGAGTTGGCGCGGCGACACCTTACCCCCCGGTGGAAGGGTGGTGTACGCCGGGCCCCGGGCCGCTCCGACGGCGCAGGGGCGGAACGGCCCCGGTGGCGGCCGGGGGACGGCCCGGAGGCGGTCTTGACGCGGGGTCAGTCCCGGTGCGGGGCCGGAGGCGACCCCGTGGACGAACGGCTTGGCGTGCCCAGTAGGATCGGCCCCTGCGCACGGCGTACGGGGGCGGCGGTGGAAGACGCGGCAGCCCCGCGCGCCTGCGGTTCGGCGGAGCGGGGGCGGCGTCATCACACGGGGCGCCCTCACCGTACGTATCCAGATGCGTGAGGGCGGATTGTGAGCGAGCGATGGGGGCTCCCCCTGTCAAGTGCCCTGGAAGGGCACGCCGTTGAGAGCGACGGGGAGTCGAGCGCTGCGGCTGCCGCCCGGGACGGGGTGACGGCATGAGTACTGTGACGGTGAAGCGCCCGCCGAGGGCGTTCCCGCCCGCGGTGTCGGAGGAGCCGGTCGAGCTGGTTCCGCCGCCCGAGCTGCCGCGCGGCGGCGGCGAGGACTGGCTGATGACGCTGATGCCGATGCTCGGCATGGGCGGTTCGGCGGCCTTCCTGTTCCAGGGCGGCCAGGGTCCGATGAAGATGATGGGCGTCCTGATGATCGCCTCGACCGCCGCGATGGCGGTGGCGCAGATCGTCCGGGCCCGCAAGGGCGGCAGCGCGGCCACCTCGGACGAGCGCCGCGACTACCTGAAGTACCTGCAGCAGAAGCGCCGCGAGGTGCGCCGCACGGCGGAGCGGCAGCGCGGGGCGCTGCTGTTCACCCACCCGGAGCCGGACCAGCTGTGGTCGGTGGTGGCGGAGGGGCGGCGGCTGTGGGAGCGCCGGCCGACCGACCCGGACTTCGCGCAGATCCGGGTGGGCCTGGGTCCGCTGCAGCTGTCGACCCCGCTGGTGGCGCCGCAGACCGCGCCGATGGACGAGCTGGAGCCGCTCGCCGCGGAGGCGATGGGCACCTTCATCAAGACCCACGGCACCCTGCAGGACCTGCCGCTGGCGGTCTCGCTGCGCGCCTTCTACCACATCACGGTGTGCGGCGACCCGGACTCGGTGTACGGCAACGTGCGGGCGATGGTGGCCCAGTTGGCGACCCTGCACTCCCCCGAGGACCTGATGATCGGGGTGGCCGCCGCGCCGGGCGCGGTGGAGGAGTGGGAGTGGGCGAAGTGGCTGCCGCACACCCAGCACCGCAAGGAGAGCGACGGGGCCGGCTCGCGCCGGCTGATCGCCTCCGGGCTGGGCGAGCTGGAGGAGCTGCTGGCCAACGAGCTGGCCGGCCGCAAGGGCTTCTCCCGGGACAGCACGCCGACCCCGGACCAGCCGCACCTGGTGGTCATCATGGACGGCGCCTCGGTGCCGGTCGACTCGGTGATCGCCGGTCCGGAGGGCGTCCAGGGCGTCACCGTGATCGAGGTCGTCCCGGGTGACCTGGACGAGCCGAACGGCCACCTGGTGATCACCGTCGGCAAGGACTCGCTGCTGCTGGAGGCCGCCTCCGGGGCGAGCTACCCGGGCCGGCCGGACGGGCTGTCGAGCTGGCAGTCCGAGGCGCTGGCGCGGCAGTTGGCGCCGTTCCGGGCGTCCGCGGGCGGCGACGACAGCGACCCGTCGCTGGTGTCGATGGACTTCACCGAGATGATGCACACCGGCGACCCGGGCTCCTTCGACCCGGCCCGGCACTGGCGTCCCAAGCCGATCCGCGAGAAGCTGCGCGTCCCGCTGGGCGTCGGCAGCAACGGCGAGTACGTCTGGCTGGACATCAAGGAAGCCTCGCTGGAGGGCATGGGCCCGCACGGCATGTGCGTCGGCGCGACCGGTTCCGGCAAGTCCGAGGTGCTGCGCACCATCGTGCTGGCGCTGGCGGTCACCCACTCCTCCGAGGTGCTGAACCTGGTCCTCGCGGACTTCAAGGGTGGTGCGACCTTCGCCGGCATGTCCGAGATGCCGCACACCGCGGCCGTGATCACCAACCTCGAGGGCGAAGCGACCCTGATCGACCGCATGCGCGACGCGATCGAGGGCGAGATGAACCGCCGCCAGGAGCTGCTGCGCGCGGCGGGCAACTACGCGAACATCAACGAGTACGAGCGGGCCCGCGCGGCCGGCGCGCCGCTCGACCCGCTGCCCTCGCTGCTGATGATCATCGACGAGTTCTCCGAGCTGCTCACCGCGAAGCCGGACTTCATCGAGCTGTTCATCCAGATCGGCCGGATCGGCCGTTCGCTCGGCATGCACATGCTGCTGGCCTCGCAGCGCCTGGAGGAGGGCAAGCTCCGCGGCCTGGACACCTTCCTCTCCTACCGCCTGGGCCTGCGCACCTTCTCGGCCGCCGAGTCGCGGGCCGCGATCGGCGTGCCGGACGCCTACCACCTGCCGCCGATCCCCGGCGTGGGCTACCTCAAGTTCGGCTCCGACGTGATGGAGCGCTTCCGCGCCGCGTACGTCTCCGGCAAGTACCGGGCGCCGGGCACCCAGCGCGCGGTCGGCGGCCAGGTGGTCACCGCCCAGCCGGTGCTGTTCACCGCCGCCGAGGTCGAGGTGGTCGAGCCCGAGGTGGAGGTGCTGCCCGAGCTGCCCGCCGAGGAGGAGATGGACGAGGCGCTGCTCGACACCATGCTCGACGTGTTCGTGCAGCGGATGATCGGCCAGGGCCCGCCCGCCCACCAGGTGTGGCTGCCGCCGCTGGACGCCTCGCCGTCGGTGGACAGCCTGCTGGAGCCGCTCCAGGTCAGCCCGGACCGCGGCCTGACCCCGGCCGCCGTCCGCCAGGGCAACCTGGTGGTGCCGGTCGGCATCGTCGACAAGCCGCGCGACCAGCGCCGCGACGTGATGTACCTGGACTACTCGGGCGCGGCCGGCCACGGCATGATCGTCGGCGGTCCGCGGTCCGGCAAGTCCACCATGGTGCGCACGATCGTGGCCGGCTTCTCGGTCACCCACACCCCGGTGGAGACGCAGTTCTACCTGCTCGACTTCGGCGGCGGCGGCTTCGGCTCGCTGGCCGAGCTGCCGCACGTCGGCGGCGTCGCGGGCCGGCTGGACGTCGAGAAGGTCCGCCGCATGGTCAGCGAGGTGCACGGCGTGCTCAACCGCCGCGAGGAGCTGTTCCGCGCGACGGGCATCGACACCATCGCCACCTACCGGGCCCGCCGGGCCGCCGGGCAGCTGCCCGACGAGCAGTTCGGCGACGTGTTCCTGTTCATCGACGGCTGGCTGACCTTCAAGCAGGAGTTCGAGGTCCTGGAGCCGGTCATCGCCGACATCGTGCAGCGCGGTCTCGGCTACGGCGTGCACGTGGTGATCACCGCGGCCCGCTACGCCGAGGTCCGCCCGGCGCTGAAGGACCAGCTGCAGAACCGGGTCGAGCTCAAGCTCGGCGACTCGATGGAGTCCGAGATCGGCCGCAAGGCCGCCGCGAACGTGCCGCCGATCCCGGGCCGCGGCCTGACCGCCGACCAGCTGCACTTCCTGTCCGGCCTGCCCCGGATCGACGGCTCCAGCGAGGTCGCCGACCTGGTGGACGGCGTGGCCGGGCTGGTCGCCCAGGTCAACGCGGCCTGGACCGGTCCGCGCGCCCCGCAGGTGCGCATGCTGCCGCCGGTGCTGGACGGCCACTCGCTGCCCAAGGGCTTCGAGCACCCCGAGCTGGGTGTCGCGTTCGGTGTCGACGAGGTCGAGCTGGCGCCGGTGTTCGTCAACTTCGAGAACGACCCGCTGTTCGTCGTCTTCGGCGAGAGCGAGTCCGGCAAGTCGGCGCTGCTGCGGATGCTGATCAAGCAGATCACCGAGCGGTACACCCCGGACCAGGCGGGCATCGTGGTCGGCGACTTCCGCCGCTCGCTGCTCGGCGTGGTGCCGCCGGAGTACCTGGTGGAGTACGCGGCCGCCGCGCCCGCCATGACGGCGATCGTGGAGATGCTGCGCGGGGCCTGCGGGCGCCGCCTGCCCGGCCCGGACGTCACGCCGGAGCAGCTGCGCAACCGCAGCTGGTACACCGGCAAGGACATGTTCGTGATCGTGGACGACTACGAGCTGGTCGCCACCCAGTCGGGCAACCCGATGGCGCCGCTGGCGGAGTTCCTGCCGTTCGCGCGCGACATCGGCCTGCGCCTGATCATCGCCCGCAACGCGGGCGGCGCCGGCCGTTCGCTGTTCGAGCCGGTGATGCAGCGGATGCGCGAGCTGGGCGGCCAGGGCGTGCTGCTCTCGGGCGACAAGGGCGAGGGCGCGCTGCTCGGCACGGTCAAGCCGCAGCCGCTGCCGCCGGGCCGCGGCGTGTTCGTCTCCCGCCGGATCCAGTCCGGCCAGACGGTGCAGACCGGTTGGCTGCCGACGCAGGTCTAGCGCGGGCGCCGTTCACGGACGGTGATCGACGGTGAGGGGGCCGGGCTCCGGAAGGGGCCCGGCCCCTTCGGCGTTCCCGGCGCCGCCCCGCCCCGGCCGGCGGCCCTTCCCGGCACTCCGCGGGCAGACCGGTGCCATAACGTTATCTTCCGTTTTTCGCAGCCTTCCTTCGGTTCCCGTACCCCCCTGAGCTGCGCGGAGGCGGTTTTCGGCCCAGCAGCGCGGCACCCGGAAGCGCCTTGGAATCGGGCGTAACCCAGCTCACTTCACCTTCGATTCAAGCGTTGTTCACCGGAGTTGACACCACGGAAACATGCGTCCCACCCGCTCCGGAGCTGGGTTCCGCAGGCGGGAGGCGCTTATGACAACGGAATCCGCAGCCGATCGCGCGTTGACGGGACCAATCCACCCAGGCAACCTGGCGACCCGGGAGCGAAGCAGAACCCAGACCGCGAGACCGTGCTTCGGAGGCGATACCGCTCCCACCCCCACACCGCCGCTCAGTGGATCGGATGCCCCCATGACCGACACGCTCCCCCCGCAGGTAGCCGCCCCCGCCGCGGGGGACACCGCGGGCAGCCCCAAGAAGCTCGCCCGGTCGCTCGGCGTCGTGGGCGGCACGCTGCTCACGCTGTCCTGCGTGACCCCGGCCTCCTCACTCTTCGTGATCGTGCCGGAGCTCTTCAACTCGCTGGGCACCTTCACCCTGATGTCGATCCTGATCGGGACGGTCATCTGCGTCGCGGTGGCGTTCTGCTACTCCGAGCTCGGCACCCTGGTGCCCTCGGCGGGCGGCGAGTACGCCATGGTCGGCACGCTGGCGGGCAAGTTCACCGGCTGGCTGGTGTTCATCCAGTCGCTGATCGTGGTGATGATCGTGCCTTCGCTGATCGCCATGGGCACCGCCGACTACCTGGAACCGATCATCCACCTCGACCCCAAGTGGGCGGGCGCCGCGGTGATGCTCGCGGCCACCGTGGCCGGCCTGCTGGACCTGCGGGCCAACGCCTGGATCACCGGCGTCTTCCTGGTGCTGGAGGTCGTCGCCTGCGCCGTGGTCGCCGTCCTCGGCTTCGGCCACTCCGAGCGCGGCGTCGACAGCCTGCTGCACGGCACGCTCGCCACCGACTCCGGCACCTCCTCGGTGGGCTTCGCGGCGATCCTGGCCGCGATGGGCACCGCGCTGTTCGTCACCCAGGGCTTCTCCACCGCCATCTACCTCTCCGAGGAACTGGAGAACCCGCGCAAGAACGTCGCCCGCACCGTGCTGTGGACGCTGGGCCTGTCCACCGCGATCATCCTGGTCCCGGTCGCCGCGATCACCATGGGCGCCCCCGACCTGAAGGCGCTGACCGAGGGCGACATCTCCGCGCTGGTGATCGGCTGGAGCAACAGCGGCGTCGGCACCTTCATCAGCCTGTGCATCGCGCTGGCGATCGTCAACGCCGGCATCGTGATGGTCATCCAGAACTCCCGGGTGCTGTTCGCCTCCGGCCGCGACAAGGCCTGGCCCGAGCCGGTCAACAAGGCCTTCGGCACGCTCAACAAGTTCAGCGCCCCGTGGATCTCCACCCTGGCGGTCGGCGTCCCCGGCGCCGCGCTCTGCTTCGTCGGCCAGGACCTGCTGACCAACATCACCGGCGTCGCGGTCGCCGCGCTCTACCTGCTGGTCGCGATCGGCGCGCTGTTCTCCCGCCGGGGCCACCACAAGGACGCCCCGGCCTGGCGCCAGCCGCTGTGGCCCGCGCTGCCGGTCCTGGTGATCGTCGCCCTGGCGTACACCCTGACCAAGCTCGACACGACGGCCCTGCTGTGGACGCTCGGCATCACCGTCGCGGCCGGCCTCTACTGGGCCCTCTACCTCCGCCCCCGCCCGGAGACCCGCTGGGTGATCACCCTCCCCGAGGACGAGCGGGTCTGACCCCCGCGGACCGCTCCTCCCCTCCGGCCCCCGCCCCGGTCCACCCCAGGACCGGGACGGGGGCCGGGCCCGTTCCCGGGTCCGGCCCCCGTTCCGGGAGTGCCGCCGCTCAGCCCTCGCGGCGGCGCCGGTTCATGTCCCGGGCGACGACCGCGCCGCCCGCCAGGCCGGCCACCACCAGGCCGCCGATGCCCAGCACGAAGGTGCCGGTGCGGCGGTCCCGGTCGGCCTGGGTCTCCTCCAGGCCGAGCGGCTGCGCGACCAGCGGGAGGGCGTCCAGCTTGGTCGGCGCGTCCGGGTGCGGCGACTCGGACGGGCCGGGCACGGTGGTGTACTCGACGGCCTTCACCGGGTCGACCACGCCCCAGCCGATGTACTTGTTGCGGCCGTGCTCGGTGCGCTGCGCGGTCTGCTCGATCACGGTCCGGATCTGCTGGGCCGTCCAGTCCCCGTGCATGCCCTTGAGGACCGCCGCCACGCCCGAGACGTACGGCGCGGAGAAGCTGGTGCCGTTGTCGGTGCACTGGCCGTGGCCGGGGACGGTGGAGAGCATGTCGACGCCGGGCGCGGCCACGTCGACGAAGTCGCCGTACTGCGAGAAGGCGGCCCGCTCGTTGTTGCGGTCGGAGGCGCCCACGGCGAGCACCGAGTCGTAGTAGGCCGGGTAGGTGGGGCCCTCGGCGCCGTCGTTGCCGGAGGAGGCGACCACCACGACCTTGGCCTTCTCGGCCCGCTCCAGCGCGGCGGTCAGCTCCTTCTCGTCCTGGAAGCGCTCCTCGCCGGCCGGCTTGGCGGCGTCGGCCTCGACCCGGACGTCCTGCGAGATGTTGATGACCTTGGCGCCCTTGCTGAGCGCCTCGTCGATCGCGTGGGCCAGCGTGAGGACGCTGCCGTGGCCCTCCGCGTCGTTCTGCCGGATCGACAGGATGGTGGCGTCCTTGGCCAGGCCGACGAAGCCGATGCCCGGCTTCTCGGCGGCCGCGATGATGCCCGCCACCTTGGTGCCGTGGCCGACCTTGTCGGTCAGGCTGTTGCCCTCGGGGCGCTGCTGGTCCTTGCCGACGTTCTCGCCGAGGAAGTCCCGGCCGGCCACCACCTTGCCGGCCAGCTGCGGGTTGGCGGCGTCCACGCCGGTGTCGATGACGGCGACCGTGACGCCGGCCCCGGTCTGGTTCGGCAGGTCGGCCTGCTTGCCGGCCTGCTTGGCGGCCTGCTGGCCGTCGACGTTCCACAGCTCGTTGAGGAACACCCGCTGCAGCGCCCACGGCTTGGACTCGACGTCCTGCTGTATCGGGAAGTTGCAGTCGCCCGACGCGTCGAGCTCCAGCACCGCTCCCCGGGTGGCGCCGCCCGTCGGGGCGGGAGCGGCCCAGGCCGGGCCCGCCGCGGTCGAACCGACCACTCCGAGCACCAGCAGCACCGCACCGGCCCGGCGCAACGATCCTGACGACACCTCTGCTCCACCCCTCACTGCGTTCCACCCGTGTAGGCCGCGCGCCGCCCCCTGCGACGCACGGAGGGCGGGCGCCCTCGAAGGACGCCCGCCCGTGTCAAGCACTTGCCGTGCCGATCCCCCGTGAACCGTCGGCCGGCGGTCAGTTGCCCCAGATGGCGCTGTTCTGGTTCTCGGTCTGCTGGTAGCTCTGCGCGGCGTTGTCCAGCGCGGCGGCGATCCGGCTCAGCACCTGCTGGAGGTCGGCGGCCTTGGCGTCCCACTGGGCCTGGCGGGCCTGGTAGCCCTGCTGGGCCGCGCCTTCCCAGCTGGCGGCGATGCGCTGCACGCCGGACTTCAGGTCGTCCAGCTGGGACTGGATGCGGGCCGCGGTCTGGCGGACCTCGGAGCTGGCGTTCTGGATGGTCTGGAAATTGACGAGAATGCCGGACATTGATCTCTCCCCTTCGATGGAATCACGGCACGCCTTCGAACCGACAAAGGCGCTGTGTGGTGGTGTTGGTTACCGGCCTCAGCCGATGCCACCGACCGCGGCGCGCTGCTCTTCTTCAGTCATCGAGTACGCCTTGGTGGTGGCCTCGATGGCCTGCCGGATCTCGTCGAGGATCTGGTTGAGCTTGTTGGCGTCGTCGTTGAACTGCGACTGCATCTGCTGGTACGCGGACGCGGCCGCGCCCTTCCAGCCCGAGGCGATCTCGCCGACCAGGGTGTTGAGGCGGCCGATCTCGCCCTGCACCTGCTGGTTGACCTCGTTGATGCGGTTCGCGAAGGCGGTCATTTCCTCCGCGGTCGTCGTGAACTGACCTGCCATGATCCACCGTCCCCCATGAGACAGACTACGTCCGGACGCCCCTGTGGCGAACATCCGTACGGGCACCACCGGTGTGGTGCTCAGAAGCACTGTAACGGCCAACTGCTGTGCGCCCAACACCGGGTAGCGGGTAGTTACCAGACCATGACACTGAACTCCCGCCCCCGGGCTGACCGTTCGTCAGGCGTTCTGGGCCTGGAGCGCGGAGTTGGTGTTCAGCACCGGTCCGGCCGGGACCAGCTTCGACCAGGCCAGCGGCACCGGGGGCGGCAGGATGTCCTTGTAGCCGAGCCGCGCCTGGGCCTCGTTGGTGGTCGACTTGCCCGGTTCGGGCGCCGCGCTGGCCGTGCCGGCGGTGCCGCCGTCGCCGTTGGCGGGCAGCGAGTAGCGCAGGCCCGAGTCGGTGATCAGGAAGTCGCTGCCGGAGGACGCCTGGCCGTCGGCGCCGAGCGTCTCGCCCTCCACCGCGCGGTACAGCAGGCCGTGGCCGGGCGTCACGTGGGCGCTGACCGAGCCCGAGGTGACCTGCGCCGGGTACTCGGTGCCGGCCCAGACCGAGCGCCTGATCTGGCCCTTGTCGCCGGCCCCCTCGAAGGTCGAGCAGACCACCGTGCGGCCGCCCTTGTCGCCGACGTTGACCGCCTGCTGCTTCTTGGTCGGCCAGTCCTTGGCGTCGGTCATCAGCTGCTCGGTGATGCTCGACTGGAGCTTGCTGACGTCGCCGGCGCCGACCTCCTCGATCACCGGCGCGCCGGTCTTGCTGTACGCGTCCTGCAGCAGCGGGTCGGTGCGCATCAGCTCGGCCTGGAACTGGGTGATCCGGTAGAGCTTCTGGACGCCGACCGCGTAGTAGGCGTCCTGGAACTTCAGCAGCCGGCCGACCTTCTTCTGCTCCGCGTTGGTCAGGTCCAGCTGGGAGGCGGCGGACCTGCCGGTGGTCAGGAAGGTGTCGATCCGGGGGAACTTCACCGGGACGCCGTTCGCCAGCGTGGCCAGCCACTCCTTGGTGACCTGCTGCGGCTTGGTGCCGGGGCTGGTGAGCGCCGACACCAGGCTCTCGCGCTCGGCCGGGTCGATGCCCCACTGGCCGAGCGCGTGCTTCAGGCCCTTGGAGTCGACCATGTACAGCGAGCCGTTGTCGGTCTTGCCGTCCACCGGGGGCTCCTGGACCAGCAGCATCTGGCTGTCGCTCAGCAGCTTGTCCGGCGCGGCCAGCGCCTTGGCGTCCGCCCCGGCCGCGACGAACACCGACTGGCCGACCGTGGACTGCCGGTTGTCGGCGCCCATCTTGTCGCAGACCGACCACTTCTTCGGGTCCTTGGCGTCCCCGGACGAGGGCAGCTTGTCGGGCGCGTACGGGATGCCGATGGTGGCGCCGCGCCTCGGGTACCTGTCCAGCACGTCGTCGGCGACGGTCTGCACGGTGGCGTTCTCCGGCAGCACCAGCCGGGCCGAGGACATGTTCAGCACCTGGTGCAGGGTGGGCTCCTTGTTGGGCCCGTCGTTCAGGATCACGTAGCGGGTCGTCGAGGACTTGCCCTGGATGATGTACTTCCCGTTGTCCCAGTTCGGCGGCGCCGCCGGCTTGAGGACGCCCCACATGCCGAAGCCCGCGACGATCACCGCGGCGACCACGAAACTCGGCAGCACGGCGCGCAGCGGGCGCGGCGCGTCCTCGTCGTTGCCGCCGCCGCCCGGCTGCAGGAAGGCCCCCACCGTCCGCTTCCGGGCGAAGGTGTAGGCGTTCAGCTCGTCCCGGCGTGATGCCATGCTCGTCCCCGTCTCCCCTGTGTGGCCCGCCTCCGCGGGCCGTCAACGCGCTTGTGCCGTCGGATGAGTCTGCCACCCGGCGGGCGGGCCGCTCGGCCACCCCTCTACGATCGGCGGCAGACGGTGAGTACGGTAACGGGTAGGCTCCGACGGTCCGCCAGCCGGGCCGCCGCGCCGGTCCCCGGCCCGCGCTCGCCGGGCCCGCCGGGGGATCTGACGGGACATCTGAACATCTGAAGCAGAGAGGGCAATTCGGGGGATGCCAAGCCAGTCCGCTCCAGCACGACGACGCTCCACCTCGCACGGCCGGAGGCCGGACGCCCCGGGCGGACGCCGGGCCCGCACCGCACCGTCCGCGCCGCCGGCCCCGCTCGGCCCGGTCGGCCTGCGGCTGCTGCCCAGGCCCGGGCTGCTGGGCCGCCGCCTCGAACTCAAGCAGATCGTCCAGCTGGAGGTCGCCGCCGCCCTGGTCGCGGTCGGCTGGTCGATCAACACGATGATGGCGGGCGTCTTCGCGGTGCCCGCGCTGGTCCTGGTCGTGATCGCGCTGCTGCGCCTGGGCGGCCGCACCACCGGCGAGGCGGTGGGCGTCCGCTCGACGTACAAGTCCCGCCGCCGGGACGCGAAGTACAACGTCCCGCCGCCCGGCACCGACCCGGCGATCGCACCGGTGATGGAGCTCGACCCGGCCCTGAGGACCTCGACCCACGCGATCGAGACCGACCTCGGCGACGGCCGTCCGCTGCGCCGCGAGACCGGCATGGTCGGCGACGGCACCTTCTTCACCTCGGTGCTGCTGGTGCAGTCCAAGGACCAGCCGCTGCGTCCGGGCCGGGCCGCCTCCTCGGTGCCGCTGGACCTGATCTGCTCGGTCCTGCAGGTCGACGACATCGCGCTGGAGTCGGTGCAGCTGGTCCAGCACACCCAGCCGGCGCCCGCGCCGCACCTGCCCGAGCACTCGCTGGCCGCCCGCGCCTACCAGCAGACCCCCGGCGGGGTGAGCACCCCGGCGCTGCGGCTGACCTGGGTCGCGCTCAAGCTCGACCCGGAGCGCGCGGCCACCGCGGTGCTGGCCCGCGGCGGCGGCGAGGAGGGCGCCCGCAAGACCCTGCAGCGGGTCACCGACCAGCTGGCCGGCCGGCTGAACAGCGCCGGCTTCACCGCGACCGTGCTGGACGAGCGCGAGCTGATCGCCGCGCTGGCCATCTCGGTGTGCGCCAACCCGGTCGCGGTCGCGGGCCGGCAGGGCTCCGGCGGCGGCGGGGTCGGCGTGCGCCGGACCCAGGAGTCGGCGAAGTACTGCCGGATCGACGACCGCTGGCACGCCACGTACTGGATCTCCAAGTGGCCGGTGCTGTCCCGCCCGGGCATGGGCGGCGGCCGGGTGACCGCGCCCGACCTGGTCAACCAGCTGACCGGCACCCCCGCGTTCGCCTCGACCTTCTCGGTCACCGCGACCCGGGCGATGGGCGGTTCGGTGGCGCTCAGCGGCCACCTGCGGCTGACCGAGCACAACGAGGCCAGGCTCGACCAGATGGGCCGCCAGGCGGAGTCCCGGGCGCAGCACAGCGGCGCCTCGCTGACCCGCCTCGACCTGGAGCACGCCCCCGGCCTGCTCGCCACGCTGCCCCTGGGAGGGACGTCCTGATGGCCTACCAGACCTACTCCGGCCAGGCCCCGCAGCCGGTCGAGCAGCGCCCGGTGCGGGTGCGCCCCGGTTTCGGCCTGCGCGGTCCGCGCCGGGAGAAGCACGTGCTGACGGTCGAGGACCTGTCGGCGCTGGCCTTCCCGGTCGGCGACGACGGCGTGGTGATCGGCCTGGACCACCAGCAGCAGCCCGCGGTGATCGGCCTGTTCCGCCCGTCCGCGTTCGAGGTGGTGCTGGTCGGCGGCATGTGGACGGCGCAGCTGATCGCGCTGCGCGCGGCCGCGACCGGGGCCCGGATCGCGGTGGAGACCGGCCGTCCGCAGGCGTGGGCGCCGATGGCGCAGGCGGCCGGCGGCGGGCAGCCGTGCGTGACGATCCACCAGGTGGGGCGGCTGGGCGCGCAGGGCGCGTCGGTGGCCTCCCCCGTGCTGGTGGTGCGCGACCTGGGCGCCCGGCCCAACCGCAGCCGGCTGTCGGCGGCGCCGTGGCAGACCACGCTGACCGTGCTGCCGTACCTGGGCCCGAACGCGAGCCGGGTGCTGAACGCGGCCGACCTGGTCGGCCTGCAGCGGGTCTCGCCGCAGGAGGCCGAGCTGCTGGGCCGGCTGCTGTCGCTCTCCCCTGGCGACGTCAGCGCGCTGCCGACGCTGCCGGACAACGTGACGCTGTGGGCGACCCGGATGCGGCGCCAGTACGTGATGACCAACCAGGGCGAGGCCGAGACCCAGGTGCTGGGCGGCCCGCGCCGCATGGACTGACCGGTAGCCGGCCGGCCGGGCCGCCCCGGGGGACGCCGTCCGCGCCCCCGGGCGGGCCGGCCGGCGGGCCGGTCGGATCCGCCGTCAGGTGCGGCACCGCCTTCAACGCGGGCACCTGCACGGCCTAGTCTTGTTGCCCGACGGCAACCGCCGAAGCAGCTTCGGCGAGAACGAGGGAGCCCCAGTGAGCAGCGATCGGGACGGCGTCTACGTCGGCGACAACGCGGCCGAGGACGACGATGACTGGTCCGACGCCCCGGACTACACCGCTCCGTCCTGGTACACCCAGAGCGCCGCGCCGGGCGCTCCGGCCGCGGTGCCGCAGGCGCAGCCACAGCCGCCCGTGCAGCCGCAGGCGCCCGTCCAGCAGCAGGTGCCGCAGCCGCCACCGGCGCAGCAGCAGGCGCCTCCGCAGCAGCAGCCGCCGCTCCAGCAGGTGCCGCCCGTCCAGCCGCAGCCCCCCGTCCAGCAGCAGCCGCAGGCGCCCGTTCAGCAGCAGCTCGTCCAGCAGCAGCCGCCGGTGCAGCAGGTGCCGGAGGCGCCGCAGGCTCCGCAGCCGCCGGTGGCCGAGCAGCAGGCCCCGCAGCCGCAGCCCCCCGTCCAGCAGCAGCCGGAGCCGCCTCAGGTCCCGCAGCCGCCGGTCCAGCAGGCGCCGGTCCTGCAGGTGCCGGTGCAGCAGCCGCCGCAGCCGCAGCCGCCGGTGGCCGAGCAGCAGGCCCCGCAGCCGCAGCCCCCCGTCCAGCAGCCCCCCGTCCAGCAGCAGCCGCCCGTCCAGCAGCCGCCGGTGCAGCAGCAGCCGTACCCGCCGCAGCCGCAGTACCAGCAGCAGCCGGACCCCCAGCAGCAGTGGCAGGGCCAGCCGTACCCGCCGCAGGTGCCGCAGCCGCCGGTGCAGCAGCAGCCGTACCCGCCGCAGCAGCCGCAGCAGCCGCAGCAGTGGCAGAACCCGCAGAACCCGCAGCAGCCGCCGGCCGACCCGCGGGCGGGCGGGTGGCCGCAGTCGGGCCAGACGGCGGGCGGGCAGCCGCAGTACCAGCAGCCGCAGCACGGCCCGGGCGGTGCCCCGCAGGCGCCGGCGCAGTTCCAGCAGCCGGCCGCGCAGCAGTCCGCGCACGGTGCGGCGCTGGGGTACACGGCCGCGGTGGAGCTGTCCTCGGACCGGCTGCTGCGCGGCCAGCCGAAGGCGCAGAAGCAGTCGCGGTTCCAGTTCGGCGGCAAGTCGGCGCAGGCCGGCAAGCAGCAGAAGCTGGAGCTGATCCGGCACCCGGTGACGACCTGCTACCGGATCGCGGTGATCAGCCTCAAGGGCGGTGTCGGCAAGACCACGACCACCACCTCGCTGGGCGCGACGCTGGCCAGCGAGCGGCAGGACAAGGTCATCGCGATCGACGCCAACCCGGACGCGGGCACCCTGGGCCGCCGGATCAAGCGGCAGACCGGGGCGACCATCCGCGACCTGGTGACGGCGATCCCGAGCATCCGCAACTACATGGACATCCGCCAGTACACCTCGCAGGACCCGAACTCGGGCCTGGAGATCGTCGCCAACGACGTGGACCCGGCGGTCTCCACCACCTTCGACGACTCGGACTACCGCCAGGTCATCCAGGTGCTCGGGCAGCACTACCCGATCATCCTGACCGACTCCGGCACCGGTCTGCTGTACTCGGCGATGCGCGGCGTGCTGGACCTCGCGGACCAGCTGATCGTGGTGGCCACGCCCAGCGTGGACGGCGCGTCCAGCGCCTCGACCACCCTGGACTGGCTGAGCGCGCACGGCTACGCGGACCTGGTGCAGCGTTCGATCACGGTGGTCTCCGGGGTCCGCGAGACCAGCAAGATGATCAAGGTCGAGGACATCGTGGCGCACTTCCAGACCCGCTGCCGCGGCGTCGTGGTGGTGCCGTTCGACGAGAGCCTGGCGGCCGGCGCCGAGGTCAACCTGCAGATGATGCGGCCGAAGGTGCGCGACGCCTACTTCGAGCTGGCGGCGCTGGTCGGCGAGGACATCGCCCGCTCCCAGCAGCAGGCCGGCTGGCAGCAGCAACAGCAGCAGCCGTACCCGCCGCAGGGCGGCTACCCGCAGCAGCAGCCGTACCCCCAGCAGGGCGGCTACCCGCAGCAGGGGCAGCCGTGGCAGCAGCCGCCGCAGCCGAACCAGCCCTACCAGCAGCCGTACCCGCCGCAGGCCCCGCAGCCCGGCTACGGCTACCCGCCGCCGCACGAGGCGCCGCCCCCGGGCTACGGCTACCCGCCGCCGCACCAGGGCTGAACGTGCCGGAGCCCCCGCCGGGCAGAGCGTCCGGGCGGGGGCTCCGGCGTGTTCAGGGGCGCTCGGTGAGGTCCCGGGCGCGCTTGACGTCCTCGGCCATCCGCTCCAGCAGGGCGTCGATCGAGTCGAACTTCTCCATGCCGCGCAGCCAGGCCAGGAAGTCGACGGCGACGTGCTGGCCGTACAGGTCGAGGCCGACCCGGTCGATGGCGTACGCCTCGACGGTGCGGGCGGTGCCGTCGAAGGTCGGGTTGGTGCCGACCGAGATCGCGGCGGGCATGGTCTCGCCGTCGGCGGTCAGCCAGCCCGCGTACACGCCGTCGGCGGGGATCGCCGAGTGCGCGACGGTGTCCACGTTGGCGGTGGGGTAGCCGAGTTCGCGGCCGCGCTGGGCGCCGCGGACGACCTCGCCCTCGACCCGGTGCGGGCGGCCGAGGATCTCGGCGACGCCGGCCATGTCGCCGGCCGCGACCAGTCGGCGGCACAGGCTGGACGAGAACGGCTCGCCGTCGCCCGCCGCGCCGCGCACCTGCAGGTCGACCACCTCGACGGTGAAGTCGTCCGCCCGGCCGAGCTCGGCCAGCAGCCCGACGTCGCCCGCCGCGCGGTGCCCGAAGCGGAAGTTGGGGCCCTCGACGACCGCCTTCGCGTGCAGCGCGTCGACCAGCACCGAGCGGACGAAGTACTCCGGCGACTCCTTGGAGAACTCGGCGGTGAACGGCAGCACCAGGACGGCGTCCACCCCCAGCTGCTCGACCAGCTCGGCCCGGCGCGGCTGCGGCGCGAGCAGCGGCGGGTGGGTGCCGGGCCGGACCACCTCGCTGGGGTGCGGGTCGAAGGTGACCACCACCGACCTCGCCCCCAGCTCCCCGGCCAGCTCCACCACCCGGTTGATGATCAACTGGTGTCCGCGGTGGACCCCGTCGAACGATCCGATGGTGACGACGCTGCGCCCCCAGTCCCCGGGGATCTCCTCCAGGCCGTGCCAGCGCTGCACCTGACCGCTCCTTGTTCCTACGGTGTGCACGGGCCGTGCACTCGAAAGACCGAAACCGAACCCCTATAGCGTGCCATGCGACCGGCCCTGCCCAGGTACCGGAAGGCCCTTGGTGTGACCCGACAGACGGCCGCCGGGACGGTCGACCTGCCGCTCGGCCTCGGCGGCGGCGTACTGCGGGTCCCGGCCGGACGCGGCGAGGGCCCGCAGCAGGGCCAGCCGGGGCCCCTGCGGCGGCGCCGGGGCCTCCTCGGGCCAGGACGCCAGCAGCCGGGCGAAACCCGCCCAGCGGCCCGCACAGCGCACCAGGGCGGCGTCCGCGCCGGGCCAGCGCGCGGCGACCGCCGCCAGCACCTCGCGCACCCGCCGCGGCGGGTGCCCGGCGTGCCGGGCCGCCAGCGCCTCCACCACCGCCGCCAGCACCAGCTCGTCCCGCTCGGCGGCCAGCAGCGCGTCCAGCAGGGCGGCCCGGCCGTCGCCGGGCGCGGCCAGCACCGGCGCGAACACCGCCCGCACCGGCGGCCCGGCGGCCAGCACGGCGTCCAGCAGCGGGCGGCCGTCCCGCCCGGCGTCCAGCAGCGCGTCCAGGTGCCGGGCGACCTCCGCGGCCCGCTCCGGGCCCTCGCGCAGCAGTTCGACGGCGAGCAGCAGCCCGCTCCGGGCCACCGCCGGGTCGGCCGCCCCGTCCAGCACCCGCAGGCCGTCGCCGACCCGGGCCCCCGGCACCCGCAGCCGCTCGCGCACCGCCGCCAGCACCTCGCCGGGGTGCTCCGGCAGCAGCCCGGCCAGCACCTCGGCGGTGAGGAACGGGTCGCCCGCCCGGTACGCGGCCAGCGCGGCCGGCAGGTGCTCGGCCCGGCCGTCCGGGTCCCGCACGAGCAGCGCCAACGCGGCGCCGTGCAGGGCGGGTTCGTCCTCCCGGGCGAGCAGCGTGCGGGCCGCCAGCCGGAGCAGCCGGGCGCCCGAGCCGCCCGCGTGCGGGGCGGTGCGCAGCGCGTGGACGGCCGCCGCGACGTGCCGCTCGGGGCGCGGGTCGTGGCTCCACCGGTCGACGGCCCGGCACAGCGCGGACGGCTCCCGCTCGGCCAGCCGGCCCAGCAGCGCGTCCGCCCGCGGGTGGGCGGTGGCGACCAGCGCTTCGGTCAACTCGTCCAGGGCCAGCGCCCGGTGGGCGTACAGCAGCTCGTCGGCCAGCTCGGCGGGGCCCGCGCCGGGCAGCCCGTACCAGGCGCACAGCAGCGGCAGCACGCCGCGCGGGTCGGCGGTCAGCAGCTCGGCGGCGGCGGCCCGGGCCACCTCCGCCCGGCCCGGGGCCTGGGCCAGCCGGCCCAGCAGCGCGACCCGTTCGGCCGGCGGCAGCGGCAGGCCGGCCCAGAACGCGGCCCCGAACCGCTCGTCGCGCCCGGCGCGTTCGGCCAGCAGCTCCAGCAACTCCCGGTGCGCGGACGGGTCGGGGCTGGCCGCCAGGCCGGCCGGGAGCAGCCGGCCGGCCCACCAGTCCGCCTCCCCGCCGCGCTCCGAACGCTCCAGCGCGGCCCGCACCCGCCGCAGCCACCCGTCCAGCACCGCCGCCCCGCGCACCTCCCCCACCCGCCGCAGCGCCCCCACCACCACCCCGATCCGGCTCCGCCCGACCCCGGTGGGCGGGCCGGTGCCGCTCCGGTCCGCCCGCCCCGCCCGGTCCCGGCCGTCCCTGCCCGGATCTCCCGCGCCGACGCCGCCCCCGGCCCTGTCCCCGTCCCCGGCGGGCTCCGCCAGCACCAGCCGCAGGGCCGCGTCCAGGTCCAGGTGCAGGCTCTGCAGCCACTCCCCCCACTCCTCGTGCCCGGCCCGGTAGCCGGCGCCCGCCGGCACCAGCACCCGCTCCTCCCGGACGGCCCGCGCCCAGCCGCCGGCATCGGGGAACAGCCGGGCGAACTCCTCGGCGGTCAGCGCCCCGTCGCCCGCGCCGAGCATCAGCCGGGCGGCCTCGTGCAGCCGTCCGGCGACCACGGCGGCGAGCCGTCGGACCTGCCGGGCGTCCTCGCCGGGGGCGGGCGGCGTGCCGCGGCGGTGGCGGCGCGGGCCGCCGGGGGTGAGGGCGATCCGGCGGGCGACGGTGAGGCAGGCCAGGTCGAGCCAGCCGTCGAAGAGTTCGGCCCGGCTGCCGACCGGTCCGCGCGCGCCCGCGCCGCGCAGTTCGCCGGCCAGTCGCAGCGCCAGCGGGTGGCCGTGCTCGGCCGGGCCGAGGAAGCCGTCGGGCAGCCCGTAGCGCCGGCCGGCCCGGGCGGCGGCGTCGGCGGTGAGCGGGCCGAGCCAGAGCGCGCGGGCGGCGGCCCGCCAGGGGCCGAGCTGCCCCCAGCCGTCGGGCCGGCAGGCGACCAGGGCCCGGGCCCGGTGGGCGCGCAGCCAGTCGAGGCAGGCGGTGAGCCAGCGCGCGGAGAGCGCGAGCGGCGCCTCCTCGGGGGCGTCGAGCACCACCAGCAGGGGCCGTCCGGCGTCGGCGCAGAGCGCGGCCAGCTCGTCCGGTTCGACTTCCGGTACGCCCAACTCGCGGGCGGCGGTGGCGAGTCGGCGGCGCAGCGGGTCGCCGAGGGTGCGGTCGCCGACGGCCAGGTCGGCGCCGCGCAGCCAGAGCGTGGGCAGCGGCCGGGCGGCGTGGGCGCGGCGGACGGCCAGGGCGGCGAGTTCGGTGCTGCGGCCGCTGCCGGTCTCGCCGAGCAGCACGGTGAGGGTGTCCTGCGGTTCCTCGCCGCTGAGGCCGTCGGGGCGGTCGACCCGGTCGGCGGCGAGTGCGGCGATCCGGCCGGGGCCGGCGGCGGCGCCGTCCAGTTGGGTCCGGGCGAGCCGCAGCACCCCGCCGAGGTTGAGCGCCCGTCCGTACGCGGGGGCGTCGGCGGCGTTGCGCCCGAGCAGCCGGCCGAGCGGGGTGTCGGCGGGGGGCGCGCCGTCGGAGGTGAGCGGGACGGCGGCGACCCCGCTCCCGGCGACGGCGCGCACCCGGGGGGCGATCACGGCGAGCACCGCGCCGGTGCCGGGGTCGAGGACGGGCGCCCCGGCGAGCGGGGTGACCGGCAGGTCGAGCACCAGGACGCCGGGGACGGTCCGCACGATCGCGCCGTCGCCGCACCGGCCGCGTTCCCGGCCGAGCGGTCCGCCCCGGGCGAGCGCGGGCGCGCCGTCCTCCCAGCGCTGGTGCGGCACCGCGACGGGGCCGTCGACGGGGCCGCGCCCGATCGGCAGCGCGGGCCCGGGGACGCCGCCGACGGCGGCGGTGCGCAGCAGGGCAAGGCCGCGGTCGGGCAGCAGGTCGACGCTCTCCGGGCCGAGCACCCGGGACTGCCCGCCGGGGGTGTGCAGCACCAGCCGGGGGACTCCGGCCACCACCTCGTGCGCGGTGACCACCGTGCCGTCCCGGTCGGCGACGAAGCCGAGCCCGCACAGCCGGCCCCGCTGGTCCCGGATCCGCAGCAGCGCCTGCGCCGGATCCCCCGCGAAGCCGGCGCCCGCACCCTCGCCCATCCCGCCAGTCCTCCCGCCGGGCCGTCGCCGGCCCCGTGCGGGACCGGGGTACGGCCGCCGTACACGCCGCGGTCAGCCTGCCCCCCACCAGCCCCGCGGCACCTCGTACGCCCCTCTCACCACACCCGTTCACTCCGCGCGCCCCCTGCCCGTCCGCCCGGCGCGCATCCCGTCCCGGGCAACCCGCCCCGCTCCCGTCCGCCGTCGCCGGGGCCCCAACTCCGGGCTTTGCCGGTGCACTTGGCCGGGACGTCCCGGGGCGGGCCGCCGTCAGCCGACTTCCCGCACCCGGGTGAACCGGGCCGCGACGGCCGGCACCGCGCGGCGCGGCAGCAGCCGGGGCGAGGCGGCGGTGAGCCGGTTGAGCAGCCCGTCCACCCGGCTGGCCCGGCCCTTGGCGAGGGCGCGCAGCGCGGTGTCGACGACCTGTTCGGGGGTGCGCTTGCCGCCGGGGCCGGTGACCTCGCCGCCCATCACCTCGAAGAACGGGGTCGCGGTGGCGCCGGGGCAGATCGCCAGCGCCCGCACGCCGGTGCCGCGCAGTTCGTGGGCGAGCGCCTCGGTGAAGGAGAGCACGTAGGCCTTGGTGGCGCCGTAGACGGCCATCCCGGGCAGCGGCTGGAAGGCGGCGGTGCTGGCGAGGTTGACGATCGCGCCGCGCCGGCGCTCCAGCATGCCGGGCAGCAGCCGGGTGGTCAGCTCGGTGACGGCGAGGCAGTTGAGCCTGACCTGTTCGGCGATCCGTTCCGGGTCGGCGGCGCCGAGCCGTCCGTGGGTGCCGAAGCCGGCGTTGTTGACCAGCAGGTCGGCCGCCAGCCCCCGTTCCTCCAGCTGTCGTTCGAGGGCGGCGGCGGCGCCGGGCGCGGCCAGGTCCCGGGGCAGGACGACGGGGCGGACGCCGTGGGCGGCGTCGAGTTCGGCGGCGAGCGCGGCGAGCCGGTCCTCGCTGCGGGCGACCAGGACGGGGCGGGCGCCGCGGGCGGCGAGGGCGCGGGCGAAGGCGGCGCCGATGCCGGTGGAGGCTCCGGTGATCACGGCGGCGCGGCGGGCGAGGTCCATCACGTGCTCCTGACGGTGGTGGTGGCGGCGCACTCGAATGTAGTCGCTGACCACAAAGTGGTCAACGCCTACATGTGAGCGCCGTCGCCTATCATGAGCCCATGCGAACGGGCCGCTACCACCACGGAGACCTCCGCGCCGCACTGCTGGCCCGGGCCGAGCTGGCCCTCCAGGAGCACGGCCCGGACGCCCTCTCGCTGCGCGAACTCGCCCGTGCGCTGGAGGTCAGCCACGCCGCGCCCAGCCGCCACTTCCGCGACAAGCAGGCCCTGCTCGACGCCCTGGCGCTGACCGGCATCCAGCGGATCTCCGCCGCCGCCCGGGCCCGGCTGGCCGCGGCCGGCCCCGGGTTCGACGCCCGGATCCGCGCCTTCGCCGGCGCCTACGTGGACTTCGCCGCCGAGCGCCCGGCCATGCTCGAACTGACCTTCATCCGCAAGCACGACCCGGCCGTCACCGACGAACTGCGCACCGCCTGGCAGCCGTTGGAGGCCGAGGCGCACCAGGTGATCGTCCGGGGCCAGGAGGCGGGGCTGGTCCGCCCGGGCAGCCCGGAACGCGTCTTCGAGGTGCTCTTCACCGCCGTCCACGGCGTCGCCGCCCGCGCCGCCGCCGGGGTCCTCACCGGCCCGGCCCTCGACCAGGTTCTCGACGACGTGCTCGACCACCTGCTGCGCGGCCTCGCCCCCGCCCCCGGCGACGCCCCGCTCGCCCCGCCCGTCGCACCCCCCTGCTGAGGCGGGGTCCCGCCCGTCGCACCCCCTGCCGGGCGGGCGCCGGCCGGAAAACCACTGGCGCACCGCCCCGGCCCCGGCCACCCTGCCGGGCATGGACGTGCGCCTGGAACCCTGGAACGACACCCACCTCGACCTGCTGCGCCGCATCAACACCCCGCTGATGCGCCGGCACGTCGGCGGCCCGGAGACGGAGGAGCAGGTGCTCCTGCGCCACCACCGCTACCTCGGACTCCCGTCCCTGGGCGGCCGGATGTACGCCGTGCTGGCCGACGGCGAGCAGGCCGGGTCGATCGCCCACCACCGGCGCGAGTGGCGGGGCGCGCAGGTGCACGAGACCGGCTGGAACGTGCTGCCGGAGTTCCAGGGCCGGGGCGTGGCCGTCGCGGCCGGCCGGGCGATGCTGGCCGCCCTGCGCGCCCTGGTGGCGGCCGACCCGGCGGCGCCCGGCGTGCTGCACGCCTTCCCGGCCGTCGACAACGCCCCGTCCAACGCGCTCTGCGCCCGCCTGGGCTTCGACTGCGCGGGCCCGTGCGCCTTCGAGTACCCGCAGTGCTCGGGCCGCTTCCTGCGCAGCAACGACTGGCGGCTGCCGCTGCGCTGAGCGCTCCGGCGACGCCTGTCTCAGCCGACGAACACCGCGACCGGCTTGGCCTTGCCGCCGTGCTCCTCGATCAGCGCCAGGAACCGCCCGTCCGGGTCGAAGACCGCGACCGGCCCGTCCGCGCCGAGCCCGGGCGCGTCCAGCCGCACGCCGTTGGAGAGCAGCCGGGCCTGGTCGGCGTCGACGTCCCACCGCGGGAAGGCGGCGGCCGCGGCCTCGGCGATCGGCAGCACCTCCAGCTTCTCCTCCAGCTGCTCCAGGGTCCGCGCCGACTCGACCGCGTACGGCCCGACCCTGGTGCGCCGCAGCGCGGTCAGGTGCCCGCCGACGCCGAGCGCGGCGCCGAGGTCCCGGGCCAGCGCCCGGATGTACGTCCCGGAGGAGCACTCGACGGTGACGTCGAGGTCGAGCACCGGCGTGCCGTCCTCGGCGACGGCCGTCCGCCGCCCGTGCACGGTGAACGCGTGCACCGTGGTCGGCCGGGCGGCGAGCTCGAACTCCTCGCCCTCGCGGACCCGCGCGTACGAGCGCTTGCCGTCGATCTTGATCGCGCTGACCTTGGACGGCACCTGCATGATCTCGCCGGTGAGCCTGGCGACCTCGGCGTCGACGGCCTCGGGCGCCACGGCGTCGGCCGGGACGGAGGCGGTGACCTCGCCCTCCCGGTCGTCGGTGACCGTGGTCTGCCCGAGCCGGATCGTCGCCTCGTAGGTCTTGGCGGTGAGCATCAGGTGCCCGAGCAGCCGGGTGGCCCGCTCGACGCCGATCACCAGGACGCCGGTGGCCATCGGGTCGAGGGTGCCGGCGTGCCCGACCTTCCGGGTCCCGGCCAGCCAGCGCAGCTTGGCGACCACGCCGTGCGAGGTGATGCCCTCCGGCTTGTCCACGATGACCAGCCCGTCGGGGCCCGTCCCTTTACGCTTCATCGCTCATCATCATTTCGCAGTCCTGCGCGCAGCCCCTGCGCGCGTTCCCGCGACCCGGCCCCCGGCCCGGCCGCCGAACCGCACGAGCCTAGCGCGCGCCGGGGCCCGCCGGATCCGCCCCGGCCCGTACCGCGACCTCGGCCAGCGCCGTCCGGAAGCGCCGCACGGTGCTCTCCACGGCCTCCCGGGCGCTGAACCCGGCCGCGTACACGTGCCCGCCGCCGCCGAGCCGCGCGCAGGCGGCCGCCACGTCGACGGCGCCGCGCGAGCGGCAGGAGCCGCGCAGCGTGCCGTCCGGGTCCTGCTTGAGCACCAGCGCGACGTCCGCCTCGGCGGGCTTGCGCAGCACGTCGATCAGGCCCTCGATCTCCTCGACGGTGACGCCGAACAGCGCCAGGTCCTGGTAGGGCACCCAGGTCCACACCAGCCCGTGCCCGCCGGCCTCCTCGGGCTCGAACGCGGCCCGTTCCAGCGCCCCGGCGAGCACCTTGAGGTACCCGAAGGAGGTGGTGTCCCACAGCTGGCGGGAGATGAGGTCGTGCCGGATGCCGGTGGCCAGCATCCGGCCGGCCATCTCGTGGGTGGCGGGCGTGGTGGCCCGGTACTTGAACGAACCGGTGTCGGTGGCGATGCCGGTGTACAGGCAGGCCGCGATGGACTGGTCGAGCGGCACCCGCAGCCGCCGCAGCAGCTCGTCGGCGAGGACGGCGGTGGCGGGCGCGGTCGGGTCGATCAGCCGGACGGTGCCGAAGCCGGGGTTGGAGGAGTGGTGGTCGAACACCACCAGCGCGCCGGCCGCCAGGGCCTTGCCGCGCAGCAGGCCGAGCCGCTCCTCGGAGGCGGCGTCGAAGGCCAGCACCAGCGCGGGCTCGGCGGGCACCGCCGCGGCCGGGACGATCAGCTCCTGCCCGGGCAGGAAGGACAGCGACTCGGGGATCACCTGCGGGTCGTCGCCGAACGACACCCGCACCCGCTTGCCCAGGCCGCGCAGCGCCAGCCCGACGGCCAGCGCCGAGCCCAGCGCGTCGCCGTCCGGGCAGATGTGGCAGACCAGGTCGATCTCGTCGCCGCCCGCGATCAGTTCGAGGGCGCGCCGCCACTCCTCCTCGAACCGCCCGCTGGCGGTCTCCGGCTCCGCCCCGGATCCGGCCAGTGACCCGCTGCGAGGGCCCGGAAGCGCCGCGAGGACGGTCTCCACCTCGACAGTGGAGACCGCCCTCGCGGCGCCGGACCCGGCCGGCTCCCCGGCCGTGGTCACTCGTCCTCGTCGTCGTCGCGGGCCGACTTGTACGGGTCGGCCTCGCCGGCGTACGCGGCCCCGGCGGCGGCGGTGCGGACGGCGGCGTCGGAGAGCCGGGCCTTGTCCAGCAGGTCGTCGATGTTCCGGGCGTTGTCCGGCAGGGCGTCGGCGACGAAGGTCAGGGTCGGCGTGTGCCGGACCCCGGTCTGCTTGCCGACCTCGGAGCGCAGGATGCCCTTGGCGCTCTCCAGCGCGGCCGCGCTGGACTCGCGCTCGGTCTCGTCACCGTAGACGGTGTAGAAGACGGTGGCCTCGCGCAGGTCCCCGGTGACCCGGGCGTCGGTGATGGTGACGTACCCCAGACGGGGGTCCTTGATCCGGCGCTGCAGGGTCTCCGCCACGACCACCTGGATGCGGTCGGCGAGCTTGCGCGCCCTAGCGGTGTCGGTCACGTTGCCTCCTCGTGCAGTAGGCGCGTACCCCGGGTCATGACCTCACCCGGTGGGGCCCTCTTCCCAACGTACCCGCCCGCGCCCAGCCTTGTGGGCGCTCTCGGTCCTGTGCGGGTGTGACGGTGGTGACTCCCGCAGGTCATTCGTCGTCGTCGTGGTGGTACCGCCTCCGTGCGGAGAGCAGGACCACCTCGGGGCGGCCGGCGACGAGCCGCTCACAGCTGTCCAGGACCTCGCTGACGTACCCGGCGTCGCCGGACACCACCGCACAGCCGATCTCGGCCCTGCGGTGCAGGTCCTGGTTGCCCACCTCGGCCGCGCACACGCCGTACTTGCGCTGCAGTTCGGCCACGATGGGTCGCACGATCGACCGCTTCCCCTTCAGCGAGTGCACGTCGCCGAGGAGCAGGTCGAAGGTGAGTGTTCCTACGTACATGGGGGACAGGCCTGGGCCGGCCTGGGAGCCTCGAAGGGTTTCCGACTGGCCCCGACCCTAACAAGTGCGGCCGGGGCCGGTCGACGGGTTAACGCACCCGTCGACCGGCCCCGGTCGGGCACCTGCTACGAGCGCGGCTTCTCGCGCATCTCGTAGGTCTCGATGACATCCTCGATCTTGATGTCGTTGAACGAGCCCAGGGTGACACCCGCCTCGAAGCCCTCGCGGACCTCGGTGGCGTCGTCCTTGAAGCGGCGCAGGCCCTCGATGTTGAGGTTCTCCGCCACGACCTTGCCGTCGCGCAGCAGGCGCGCCTTGGTGTTGCGGCGGATGATGCCCTCGCGGACGAGCACACCGGCGATGTTGCCGAACTTGGAGGAGCGGAACACCTCGCGGATCTCCGCGGAGCCGAGGCGCACCTCCTCGTACTCGGGCTTGAGCAGGCCCTTGAGCGCGGCCTCGATCTCCTCGATCGCCTGGTAGATGACCGAGTAGTACCGGATGTCGACGCCCTCGCGCTCGGCCGCGGTACGGGCACGCCCCTCGGCGCGCACGTTGAAGCCGATGATGATGGCGTCCGAGCCCATCGCCAGGTCCACGTCGGACTCGGTGATGGCACCCACACCGCGGTGCAGGACCCGGAGCTCGACCTCCTCGCCCACGTCCAGCTTGACGAGGGCGTCCTCGAGGGCTTCGACGGAACCGGAGACGTCACCCTTGATGATGAGGTTGAGCTTCTCGATGTTGCCGGCGGCCAGCGCGGCCTCGAAGCCCTCCAGCGACACGCGGACGCGGCGCTGGGCCATCGAGGCGTTGCGGTCGCGGGCGGCGCGCTTCTCGGCGATCTGGCGGGCGGTGCGGTCCTCGTCGACGACGATGAAGCTGTCGCCGGCGCGGGGCACCGAGGTCAGACCGAGCAGCAGCACCGGACGGGACGGGCCGGCCTCGGTGAGGCTGTTGCCGTTCTCGTCCAGCATCGCGCGGACGCGGCCGTAGGAGTCGCCGACCACGATCGAGTCGCCGACCCGCAGGGTGCCGCGCTGGACGAGCAGCGTCGCCATGGCGCCGCGGCCCTTGTCCAGGTGGGCCTCGATCGCGATGCCCTGGGCGTCCTGCTCCGGGTTGGCGCGCAGGTCGAGGGAGGCGTCCGCGGTCAGGACCACGGCCTCCAGCAGCTCCTCGATGTTGAGGCCCTGGCGGGCGGAGATGTCGACGAACATGGTGTCGCCGCCGTACTCCTCGGCCACCAGGCCGAACTCGGTGAGCTGGCCGCGGACCTTGGTCGGGTCCGCGCCCTCGACGTCGATCTTGTTGACCGCGACCACGATCGGCACGCCGGCGGCCTTGGCGTGGTTCAACGCCTCGACCGTCTGCGGCATGACGCCGTCGTTGGCCGCGACCACCAGGATCGCGATGTCGGTGGACTTGGCACCACGGGCACGCATGGCGGAGAACGCCTCGTGACCCGGGGTGTCGAGGAAGGTGATCGGGCGCTGCTCGCCGTTCACCTCGGTGACCACCTGGTACGCACCGATGTGCTGGGTGATGCCGCCGGCCTCGCCCGCGACCACGTTGGTCTTGCGGATCGCGTCGAGCAGGCGGGTCTTGCCGTGGTCGACGTGACCCATGACGGTGACCACCGGCGGACGCGGAGCCAGCTGCTCCTCGTCGCCCTCGTCGACGCCGAAGTCGATGTCGAACGACTCCAGCAGCTCGCGGTCCTCGTCGTCCCGGCTGACGATCTCCAGCACGAAGCCCATCTCGTCGGCCAGCAGCTGCAGCGTGGCGTCGGAGACCGACTGGGTGGCGGTGACCATCTCACCGAGGTTGAACATCACCGAGACGAGCGCCGCCGGGTTGGCGTTGATCTTCTCCGCGAAGTCCGTCAGCGAAGCGCCGCGCGAGAGGCGAACGGTCGAGCCGTTGCCGCGCGGCAGCATCACGCCGCCGACGGACGGGGCCTGCATGGCCTCGTACTCCTGGCGCTTCGCGCGCTTCGACTTCCGGCCGCGCGCCGGACGGCCACCGGGGCCGCGACCGAACGCGCCCTGCGTGCCGCCACGGGCACCCGGGCCACCGGGACGACCGCCGAAGCCGCCGCCACCCGGACGGGCACCGCCGAAGCCGCCGCCGCCACCGGCGCCGCCACCCGGACGGGGACCGCCGAAGCCGCCACCGGCCGGACGCGAGCCCGGACCGGCCGGACGGCCCTGGAAGCCGGGACGGGCACCGCCCGGAGCACCCGGACGGGCGCCGGGGCCACCCGGACGCGCGCCGGCACCCGGACCCGGGCGCGGGCCCGGACGCTGCGGCATCATGCCGGGGTTGGGACGGGGCATCCCGGACGGGCTCGGCGCACCGGGCCGCGGAGCGGCCGGACGCGGCATGCCGTCGGGACGCGGCGCACCGGCACCCGGACCACCGGGACGCGGGGCGCCACCGGGACGGGGACCGCGCTCACCGGCCGGGGCACCGCCCGGACGCGGCGCACCGGCACCCGGAGCGCCACCGGGACGAGGACCGCGCTCGCCGCCGGGACGGGGACCGCGCTCACCGGCACCCGGCGCACCGGCCGGACGGGGACCGCGCTCGCCACCCGGACGGGGGCCGCGCTCACCCGCACCCGGGGCACCGCCCGGACGCGGGGCGGACGGACGGGCCATGCCCGACGCGCCGCCCGAGGTGAAGGGGTTGTTGCCCGGACGCGGACCGGCCGGACGCGGGCCCGGACGGGCCGCGGGGTTGGCCGGGGCCGGCCGCGGGGCGGCCGGACGCGCCGGGGCCTCGCCGGCCGGGGCCGGGGAGGAGAACTCCGCCGCCGGCGCCGGAGCGGCCGGGGCGGGCGCCGCCGGACGCGGACCCGGGGACGGGGCCTGGCCGGCCGGCTTCGGCGCGGCCGGACCCGCGGCGGGCGCGGGGGCGGCGGGGGTGGGACGGGGGCCCGGCGTCACGGTGGGACGCGGGCCGGGGGTGGGGGCACCCGGCTTGGGTGCGGCCGAACCGGCACCGCCGGTCGGCTGGGGCGCCGCGGGCTTCCGCGGGCCAGGCTTCGCGGAGGACGCGCCGCCGGACGGCGGGGTCGCTCCCAAAGCGTCAGTCAGCTTTCGCACGACCGGCGCCTCGATCGTCGAGGACGCCGAACGCACGAACTCGCCCAGCTCGGTGAGCTTGGCCATGACGGCCTTGCTCTCCAAACCGAGCTCCTTGGCGAGTTCGTATACCCGGACCTTAGCCACTTCGCTCCTGTCTATGCGTCCGGGGTATTCGTCCGCCGGACTGCCGTTACTTCATGGGCGTACTCATCGCGTACTCATCGAGTGCTCATCGCAATCTCGACCTACTTCCATCTCGCGAGGTACCTGACTGGGGCGCACGGCGGCGTGACCGCGTGCCGTGCGCTGGTGCGTGTTGCCGGGCGCGAGGCCCGTCAGTGGGCCGACTGCCGATCGGCCTGGCTCGCTGCCGCCCCGACGTGCTCCCGCAGGGCGCCGGGGTCGAGCGCGCCCTGGGCCTTGAGGGCCCGGGGGAACGCCCGGCGGCGGACCGCGAGGTCGAGGCAGTTCGGGTCGGGGTGCAGATACGCGCCCCGCCCCGGCAGTGTGCCGCGGGGGTCGGGGACGCATTCGCCCTCGCCCGCCACGACACGCAGCAGCTCGTGCTTGGCCGCGCGCTTGCGGCAGCCCACGCAGGTGCGTTCAGGGCATGCCCGGACATGCGTCCGGCCAGACACGTTCAAGTCTACCCCTCCGAAGGGACTCGCCGCCGCCGAGTAGATTCACCGGGGGCACATGACAACGTTGCTACCGGTCCGAGGATTCCTGAGCCGGGGCCTCGGTGTCCGGGCGGATGTCGATCCGCCAGCCGGTCAGCCGCGCGGCCAGGCGGGCGTTCTGGCCCTCCTTGCCGATCGCCAGCGACAGCTGGTAGTCCGGCACGATCACCCGGGCGGACCGCTGCGCCAGGTCGACGATCTCCACCTTCGTCACCCGGGCGGGCGACAGCGCGGCGGCGACCATCTCGGCCGGGTCCTCCGACCAGTCGACGATGTCGATCTTCTCACCGTGCAGCTCGGCCATCACGCCGCGCACCCGCATGCCGTTCGGACCGATGCAGGCGCCCTTGGCGTTCAGGCCCTGGCGGCGCGACCAGACCGCGATCTTGGTGCGGTGGCCGGCCTCGCGGGCGATCGCGGCGATCTCCACCGAGCCGTCCGCGATCTCCGGCACCTCCAGCGCGAACAGCCGCTTCACCAGGCTCGGGTGCGTGCGCGACAGCGTCACCGACGGGCCGCGCACACCGCGCCGCACGCCCACCACGTAGCACTTCAGGCGGGTGCCGTGCCGGTAGTCCTCGCCCGGGACCTGCTCCTGCGGCGGCAGGATGGCCTCCAGCTTGCCGATGTCGACCAGCACGCTCTTCGGGTCGTTGCCCTGCTGGACGACACCGGTGACGATGTCGCCCTCCTTGCCCGCGTACTCGCCGAAGGTCTGGTCGTCCGCGGCGTCGCGCAGCCGCTGCAGGATGACCTGCTTGGCGGTCGACGCGGCGATCCGGCCGAAGCCCGACGGGGTGTCGTCGAACTCCTTCGGCTCGACGCCCTCCTCCAGCTCGGACGCGTCCTCCAGCGCCCAGACCGTCACGTGCCCGGTCTTGCGGTTCAGCTCCACCCGCGCCCGGCGGCGCGAGCCCTCGGTGCGGTGGTACGCGATGAGGAGGGCCGACTCGATCGACTCGACCAGCAGGTCGAACGGCACGCCCTTCTCGGTGACCAGCCCGCGCAGGGCACTCATGTCGATGTCCACGACTACGCCTCCTCTTCCTCTTCGTCCACGTCCGCGATGTCGGCGGCGGCGTCGAGCAGTTCCTCGTCCTTGCGGTTGAACTCGACCTGCACCCGGGCCCGCGCGATCTCCGCGAACTCCAGTCGGCGCTCCTTGGGGCGGCCGCGCCCCTTGACCGGCTGCACCTCGACCAGCGCGCCGTCCTCGTCGCTCTCCAGCACCCGCGCGGTCAGCTCCGCGCCGTCCACCAGCTTCACCGCCGCCAGCCGGCCGGTCGCCCGGCGCCAGTGCCGGGGCTCGCTCAGCGGCCGCTCGGCCCCCGGGGAACCGACCTCCAGCAGGTACGCGGCCTCGCCCATCAGGCCGGACTCGTCCAGCGCCTGGCTCACCAGGCGGGAGAACTCGGCGATCGCGTCGAGGTCGACGCCGCCGTCGGCGTCCACGTCGATCTGCACCTGGCGGCGGCTGCCGGCCTGGGTCACCTTGACCTCTTCCAGGTCGAGCCCGGCCTCGGCTGCCAGCGGCTCCAACAACGCGCGCAGCCGGTCGGTGGGGGTGGTGCTCATCCGGGTGACTCCTCGGCCGCGTCTGCTGTTGTCGAAGGTGCTAACTCACCGCGAAGCCTATCGGGTCAACCCCCGAACCGCCGATTCCGACCCGTCCGCCCGCACCCCCTGCGAGGAACCTCACAGCGGTCGGATACCGTCCGAAGCCCCGTACGGATGGTGTGCGGGTCAGGTAAAGATTCTCCCGACGGGGGCACAGGGTCCCCACCGACCGGCTGGAGCCCCGATGCCCGCGCCCACACGGCGGTCCGCACTGGCCCTCGGAGCGCTCACCGGGCTCCTGCTCCTCGCCGGCTGCACCGGCGGGCACCCGCCGGAGCCCGACCGGGGCGCCGCCGCCGCCGACGCCGACCGGCCGCTGCGCCTGCGCCAGCTCGCCGCCACCGACACCCTGCTCGCCGACTACGACGCCGCGCTGGCCGCCGCCCCCGCCACCGCCGCCCAGCAGCTCGCCGACCTGCGGGAGGACGTCGCCCGGCACCGGGAGGCACTCGCCGGCGCCCTGCCCTCCTCCTCCGCGTCCACCCCCGCCCCGCCCTCCGCGCCCTCCGCGCCCTCTCCGTCCACCACCGCCACGACCGCCGCCCTGGCCGACGCCGAACAGCGCACCGCCGCGCTGCGCCTGGCCGACCTCGCCGACGCCTCCCCCGAACTGGCCCGGACGCTGGCCTCGATCGCCGCCTCCGACACCGCCCACGCGGCCGCCCTCGGCGCCACCACCCCCGCCGCCACCCCCGCCACCACCACCGAGAGCCCCTCCCCCTCCCCCTCCCCTTCCTCCTCCGGCCCGGCCGTCCCGGCCGCCGACACCGCCGCCCTGCAGGCCGCCCTCGCCGCCGAGCACGCGGCCGTCTACGGCTACGGCGTGGTCGGCGCGTTCCTCCCGGTCGGCCCGCAGCGCGAGGACGCCCGCGGCACGTACGCCGCGCACCAGGCCCGCCGGGACGGCTGGCAGCGCGTCCTCACCGCCGCCGGCGCCTCCCCCACCGCCGCGGCCGCCGGCTACCGCCTCCCCTTCCCGGTCAAGGACGCCCCGACCGCCACCCAGCTGGCCGCCTACCTGGAGACCCAGCTGACCGCCGCCTACGCCGACCTGGCCGCCACCCCCGCCTACCGCGCCCCCGCCGCCCTCGCCCTGCGCGACGCCGCCCTCCGCGCCGCCCACTGGGGCGCCGACCTCCCCGCCCTCCCGGGCATCGCCGACCAGTGACGGCCCCTCCGCAGCCCCCGTCCCCGCCCCCGCCTGCCCGATAATGACGGCATGTCGGCACAACCCGCGCAGCTCAGCGTCCCCGCCCGCCTCGCCGAGTCGGTCCGCGCGACCGGCACCCCCGCCGCCCGGGCGTGGCTCGCGGGACTGCCGCGGGACCTCGCGGCGCGGCTGGCCGACTGGGGCCTGGTCGCGGAGCGCGTCGCGGAGCCGGGCGGCCGCGGCAGCCTGGTGGTGTTCGCGCACCGGGCGGACGACCTGGCGCCGGTCGTCGTGAAACTCGCCCGCCCGTCCAACGAGGCCGCCGCGCTGCGGGCCTGGGCGGGCCGGGGCGCGGTGCTGCTGCTGGACGAGGCGGTCGCGGCGGACGGCGGCGCGCTGCTGCTGGAGCGCCTGCACGGGGAGATCCCGCTGCGTTCGCTGGCGGAGGCGAAGGCGATGCTGGAGGCCACCAGCCTGCTGCGCCGGCTCTGGGTGCCGGCCCCCGCCGGACACCCGTTCGAGTCGGTGGCGGACCGCGCCGCCGCGGCCGCGTCCCGGCTCGCCGAGCGCCGGGCGCTGCCCGCGGCGGCCGACGCCGCCCCGCTGGTGGACGAGGCCCTGGAGGTGCCGGCCCTCGCCGGGGACGGCGGCGACTGGCTGCTGCACGGGGACTTCCACCACGGCCGGGTGCTGGCGGCGGACCGTTCGCCGTGGCTCGCGGTGGCGCCGCGCCCGCTGGTCGGCGATCGGGCGTACGACCTGGCCCGGCTGGTGCTGGACCGGATCGACACCCTGGCGGCCTCGCCGGGCCCGCGCGGGGCGGCCCGGCGGCGGCTGGCGCAGCTCGCGGAGGCGGTGGAGCTGCCCGCCGACCGGGTCCGGGCGTGGACGCTGCTGCGGGCGGTGGACGGCGCGCTGGGGGCGTTCGCGGCGGGGGACGGCGGGCGGGCCGAGCTCCTTCTGGAGTTCGCGTCCTGGCTGTGAGACCGGGGCGGTCGGACGCCCGGGACGGCAGGTAGTAACGTCCCGCTTCATGGAGCAGCTCACCGGGGTGACGATCGAGGCCATCGACCTGGCGGCGTGGGCGCCCGCCGCCCTGGAGGTCCAGGCGGTCGCCTTCGGCCTCGGGCCGCACGAGGTCGCGGTGCGGCTGCCGATCGTGGGGCGGCACGCGCTGCAGCCGGGGGTGGTGGCGCTGGGCGCGATGGCGCAGGGGCGGCTGGTCGGTTTCGGGTACGGGATGCCGAACCGGCGGGACCACTGGTGGTCGACGGTGATCGAGCCGTACCTGGCGGCGGGCGGCCACGAGCACTGGCTGGACGGGGTGTTCGCGGTGACCGAGCTGCACGTGCTGCCGGAGTTCCAGGGCCTGGGCGTGGGCACCCGGCTGATCCGCTCGCTGTGCGAGCGCTCCGGCCTCGACCGGTCGATCCTGTCGGCGATCGACGCGGAGACCCCGGCCCGCCGGCTCTACCGCGCGCTCGGCTACCGGGACCTGGCGGCCGCGGTGCGCTTCCCGAACACCGAGCGCCCGTACGCGGTGATGGGCGCGCACCTGCCGCTGCGGGAGCCGTCCCGGCCCTGAGCGGGCGTCAGAACAGCACGCTCATGAACGCGCCGACCTCGCGGAAGCCGACCCGGCGGTAGGCGGCGCGGGCGCGGACGTTGAAGTCGTTGACGTACAGCGAGACGACCGGGGCGACCTCGGCGAGGGCGGTGTTGACGACGGCGGCCATGCCGGTCTCGGAGAGCCGCCGGCCGCGGTGCTCGGGGGCGACCCAGACGCCCTGGATCTGGCAGGCGCCGGCGGTGACGGCGCCGATCTCGGCCTTGAAGACGACCCGGCCGTCCGCGTCGAAGCGGGCGAACGACCGTCCGGTGGTGACCAGTTCGGCGACCCGGGCCTGGTAGAGCAGTCCGCCGTCGCCGGCCAGCGGGGAGATGCCGACCTCCTCGGTGAACATGGCGACGCAGGCGGGCATCAGCGCCTCGATCTCGGCCCGGCCGACCCGGCGCACCAGCGGGTCGGGCTCGACCTCGGTGACGGGCGTGGCGGTGGCCATCAGCGGCTGGTGGGCGCGGACGTCGCGGGCCGGGCCCCAGGAGCGTTCCAGCAGCGCCCAGAGCATCGCGGTGGCCTCGGCGGGGCCGACGATGGAGGAGCAGCGGCGGCCCTGCCGGCGGGCGCGTTCGGCGAAGGCGCGGACGGCCTGCGGCCCGGCGTTGACGGGGACCAGGTTGGCGCCGGCGTAGCAGAGCGCGTCGAGCCGGCCGTCGGCGTCGTGCCAGCCCCACATCTCGCCGCCGAGCCGCCAGGGGTCGAGGCCGACGGCTTCGACCCGGGTGGCGACGAAGGCGTTGGCGACCGGGTCGCGGTGCAGGATCTCCAGCGCGTCGTCGAGGTCGGGGGCCTCCAGCACGCGGGTCGCGGCGAGCGCCCGGGCGACCTGGAACGGGCCGGGCAGCATGACACCTCGGTCGAGCACGGGGGCACCTCTCGAACGAGGCGGGACCGCCCTGCCTGGGGCGGTCCCGCCTGGGGTTTTCAGACCGTCACTCGGCGGCCACGACGACGGGGGCGCCGGAGGCGACGCCCTCCTCCAGCATCTGCTCGGCCAGCTTCATGGCCTCCTCGATCAGGGTCTCGACGATCTTCGACTCGGGCACGGTCTTGATCACCTCGCCCTTGACGAAGATCTGGCCCTTGCCGTTGCCGGAGGCGACGCCGAGGTCGGCCTCGCGGGCCTCGCCGGGACCGTTGACGACGCAGCCCATGACGGCGACCCGCAGCGGCACCTCCATGCCCTCCAGGCCGGCGGTGACCTCCTCGGCGAGCTTGTAGACGTCGACCTGGGCGCGGCCGCAGGACGGGCAGGAGACGATCTCCAGGCCGCGCTGGCGCAGGTTCAGCGACTCCAGGATCTGGATGCCGACCTTGATCTCCTCGGCCGGCGGGGCGGACAGCGAGACCCGGATGGTGTCGCCGATGCCCTCGGCGAGCAGCGCGCCGAACGCCACCGCGGACTTGATGGTGCCCTGGAAGGCGGGGCCGGCCTCGGTGACGCCGAGGTGCAGCGGGTAGTCGCAGGCGGCGGCGAGCTGCCGGTAGGCGTTGATCATCACGACCGGGTCGTTGTGCTTGACCGAGATCTTGATGTCGCGGAAGTCGTGCTCCTCGAACAGCGAGCACTCCCACAGCGCGGACTCGACCAGCGCCTCCGGGGTGGCCCGGCCGTACTTCTCCAGCAGCCGCTTGTCGAGCGAGCCGGCGTTGACGCCGATCCGGATCGGCACGCCGGCGTCCTTGGCGGCCTTGGCGATCTCGCCGACCTTGTCGTCGAAGGCCTTGATGTTGCCGGGGTTGACCCGGACGGCGGCGCAGCCGGCGTCGATCGCGGCGAAGACGTACTTCGGCTGGAAGTGGATGTCGGCGATCACCGGGATCTGCGACTTCCTCGCGATGATCGGCAGCGCGTCGGCGTCGTCCTGGGAGGGGACGGCGACCCGGACGATCTGGCAGCCCGAGGCGGTCAGCTGGGCGATCTGCTGCAGCGTCGCGTTGATGTCGGAGGTGAGCGTGGTGGTCATCGACTGCACCGAGACGGGCGCGTCGCCGCCGACCGGCACGTTGCCGACCATGATCTGACGCGAGTGGCGGCGCTGGGCCAGCGGCTTGAGCGGCAGGGAGGGGATACCGAGCGAGATCGCGGTCATGTGTGCGGTGTTTCCTCTGGAGAGGTCGGTGATGCCGGGGCGCGCGCCGCGTGGCGGGGGCGGCCCGGCGTCCAACGGTACGGCACGGCCGGGTGGCGGGGCACACCCGGCCGCGGGGTGGCGCGGCTAGTTGATCCGCACCGGGTTGACGATGTCGGCGGCCATCACGAGGCCGGTGAAGCAGACGAAGATCCCGGCGACCACGTAGGCCAGCGGCATCAGCCGGGCCACGTCGAACGGGCCGGGGTCGGGCCGGCGCAGCACCCGGGCGGCGGTGCGGCGCACCGACTCCCAGAGCGCGCCGGCGATGTGGCCGCCGTCGAGCGGCAGCAGCGGCAGCATGTTGAACAGGAACAGCATGAAGTTCATGTACGCGAGCATCTGGACGAAGAACGCCAGCTGCTGGGTGGCCGGCAGGTCCATCGCGAACACGTCGCCGCCGAGCCGGGCCGCGCCGACCATGCCGACCGGGGAGTCCTGCTCGCGCGGGGTGCCGTCCACCACGGCGTGCCACAGGCCGGGCACCTTGCCGGGCAGCTGGGTCAGCGACTCCACGCCGTGGCCGGCCATCCGGCCCATCTCGTCGACGCTCTCGCCGACCGTCATGTGGTGGACGCCGGTGGCGGGGGTGAAGCCGAGGAAGCCCGCGGTGACGGTCTTGTCCTTGATCGGGACGCCGTCCCCGTCGACCGCGGCGAGGGTGTTGGTCTTGATGTCGGCGGCCAGCGTGCCGGGGGTGCCGTCCTTGTGCCGGACCTCGATCGCCACGTGCTTGCCGGCCGAGTCCCGGATCAGGGCCTGCAGCTGGGTGTAGTCGTGGATCCGCACCCCGTCGAAGGCCAGGATGGTGTCGCCGGCCCGCAGCCCGGCCGCGTTGGCCGGGGACTTCTCGGCGCCGGGCGCGCAGCTGTCGGTCTTCTCGCCGACCGGGACGACGCACTCGCTGACCGAGTTGACGGTCGGGGTGGACCGGGTGACGCCGATGCCCATGAACAGCGCGAGGAACATGCCGATCGCCAGGACCAGGTTCATGCCCGGGCCGGCGAACATCACGATGACGCGCTTCCACGGCTTGCGGGTGTAGAACAGCCGGGTCTCGTCGCCGGGCCGCAGCTCCTCGTAGGAGGCGGCCCGGGCGTCCTCGATCATGCTGCGCCAGGGCGAGGAGGAGCGCTGCGTTATCCGGCCGTCCGCGCCGGGCGGGAACATGCCGATCATCCGGATGTAGCCGCCGAACGGGATCGCCTTGAGGCCGTACTCGGTCTCGCCGCGCTTGGTCGACCAGATCGTCCGGCCGAAGCCGACCATGTACTGCGGCACCCGGATACCGAACAGCTTGGCGGTGGACAGGTGGCCGAGCTCGTGCCAGGCGATCGAGAAGAGCAGCCCGACCACGAAGATCAGGACGCCCAGCACCCACATCAGCTTGTCCACCGCGTCGCCTCCGTCGTACCTAACCTGCCGCCAGTTCCCGGGCCCGGGCGCGGGCCCAGTGCTCCGCGTGGAGTACGTCCTCCACCGTGAGCGAGGTTCCCGCCGCCGGGGTGCCGTGTTCGGCGACCACCTTCGCCACAGTGTCCACGATTCCGGTGAAGGGCAGTGCGCCCTTCAGGAAAGCGTCCACACATTCCTCGTTCGCGGCGTTGAAGACCGCGGGGGCCGTCCCGCCGAGCGTACCCACCTCGCGGGCCAGCTCGACGGCCGGGAAGGCCTCGTCGTCCAGCGGGAAGAACTCCCAGGTCGCGGCCTTGGTCCAGTCGCAGCCGGGGGCGGCGTCGGGCACCCGGTCGGGCCAGCCGAGGCCGAGCGCGATCGGCATCCGCATGTCCGGCGGGCTGGCCTGGGCGAGCGTTGAGCCGTCCGTGAACTCCACCATCGAATGAACGACCGACTGCGGATGGACCACGACCTCGATCCGGTCGAAGGGCACGTCGTACAGCAGGTGCGCCTCGATCACCTCCAGGCCCTTGTTGACCAGGGTCGCCGAGTTGATCGTCACCACCGGGCCCATCGCCCAGGTCGGGTGGGCCAGCGCCTCGGCCGGGGTGACCCCGGCCAGCTGCTCGCGGGTGCGGGTGCGGAACGGGCCGCCGCTGGCCGTCACCACCAGCCTGCGGACCTCGGCCCGGGTGCCGCCGGCCAGCGCCTGGAACAGCGCGGCGTGCTCGGAGTCCACCGGCACGATCTGGCCCGGCCGGGCCGCCGCCCTCACCAGCGGGCCGCCGACGATCAGCGACTCCTTGTTGGCCAGCACCAGCACCCGGCCGGCCCGCAGCGCGGCCAGCGTCGGCGCCAGGCCGATCGAGCCGGTGATGCCGTTCAGCACCGAGTGGCACTCGGTGGCGGCCAGTTCGGTCGCCGCGTCCGGGCCGGACAGCACCTCGGGCAGCGGGGCGCCGCCGGCCCTCGCGGCCAGCGCGGCGCGCAGCGGCGCCTCGGCGGCCGGGTCGGCCACCGCGACGGTGCGCACGCCCAGCGCGAGCGCCTGCTCGGCGAGCAGCTCCACCCGGCCGCCGGCCGCGGACAGGGCGACCACCCGGAACCGGTCGGGGTTGCGGAGCACCACGTCGATGGCCTGGGTCCCGATCGAACCGGTCGAACCCAGGACGACCAGCTCCCGGGGGCCGTCCTGGTCCCGGACGACCGGAGTGAAGCGCGACTGCGGATGGGCGAGCGAGTTCATGCCCCCCATTGTGTCCTGCCGCGGACCCTGCCCCGGCCCCCGACGCGGACGCCCCGCCCACCCGCCGGGGCGGCGGGCGGACGGGGCGTCCGGAGGCACCGCGCGGTGTCCTCAGAGGTCCAGACCGGTGAGGACCAGCACCTTCTCGAAGGTGAAGTCGTCCATCGCGTAGCGCACGCCCTCGCGGCCCACCCCGGAGTCCTTCACGCCGCCGTACGGCATCTGGTCGGCCCGGTAGGACGGCGCGTCGCCGATCACCACGCCGCCGACCTCCAGCTCGCGGTGGGCCCGGAACGCGGTCTGCACGTCGTGCGTGAACACGCCCGCCTGCAGGCCGAACGCCGAGTCGTTGACCGCGGCGAACGCCTCCTCGGTGCCCTCCACCCGGTGCAGCGACAGCACCGGGCCGAACACCTCGGCGGTGGCCAGGATGGCGTCCGCGGGCAGCTCGGCGAGCACGGTCGGGGCGTACGCGGCGCCGTCCCGGCTGCCGCCGGTGAGCACCTTGGCGCCCTTGGCGACCGCGTCCTCGACCCAGGACTCGACGCGCCTGGCGGCGTTCTCGTCCACCAGCGGGCCGACGTCGGTGGCCTCGTCGGACGGGTCGCCGGTGACCTGCGCCCGGACCTTCTCGACGACCTTCTCCACCAGGCGGTCGTAGACGGCGGCGTCGGCGATCACCCGCTGCACCGAGATGCAGGACTGGCCGCCCTGGTAGTTGGCGAACAGCGCGATCCGGCTCGCCGCCCAGTCGAGGTCGGCCTCGGAGTCCCAGTCGGCCAGCACCACGGCCGCGGCGTTGCCGCCGAGCTCCAGGGTGACGTGCTTGCGCGGCACCGAGTCCATGATCTGGTAGCCGACCTTGTCCGAACCGGTGAACGAGATCACCGGCAGGCGCTTGTCCTGCACCAGGGCCGGCATCTTGGCGTTCTCCACCGGCAGCACGCTCCAGGAGCCGGCCGGCAGGTCGGTCTCGGCCAGGATCTCGCCCAGCACCAGGGCGGAGACCGGGGTGGCCGGGGCGGGCTTGAGGATGATCGGCGCGCCCACCGCGATCGCCGGGGCGACCTTGTGCGCCACCAGGTTCAGCGGGAAGTTGAACGGGGCGATGCCCAGCACCGCGCCGCGCGGGAAGCGCCGCACGATCGCGTACCGGCCGGTGCCGCCCGGGTCGGTGTCCAGCCGCATGGTCTCGCCGTTGGTGCGGCGGGCCTCCTCGGCCGCCCAGCGGAACACCGACACGGCCCGGCCGACCTCGCCGCGCGCCCACTTGATCGGCTTGCCGTTCTCGGCGGTGATCAGCCGGGCGATCTCCTCGGTGCGCTCGGCCAGCCGCTTGGCGACGTGGTCCAGCGCGGTGGCCCGCTGGTGCGCCGGGGTCGCGGCGAACACCGGCACCGCGGCGGCGGCGGCCGCCACCGCCTCCTCGACCTGCGCGTCGGTCGGCACGCTGACCTTCGCCACCAGGCCGCCGTCGTGCGGGTGGCGCACCTCGAACGACGTCTCGCCGCTCGCCCGCCGCCCGGCCAGCCAGAACTCATGAGTGGTGGTCACGGTCGCACCGGCCCCTTCCCTCGAAGACTTGTCGCCTTCACGGTAGGGGGCCCGGTCCGGGTTTCCGATTGGACGGACGGGACGAAACGCAAGGCCCGATTAGTACGCGGCGGAGGACAGCCGGGTCACTCCTCGCCCGACCTGAGTGCCAGCCACAGCTCCATCCGGACGTCGGTGTCGTCCAGCGAGCGCCCCAGCAGCTCCTCGACCCGCCGCATCCGGTAGCGCAGCGTGTGCCGGTGCACGCCCAGGTCGGCCGCGGCGGCGTCCCACTGGCCGTGCCGGGAGAGCCAGGCGCGCAGCGAGGCGACCAGGTCGCCGCGGGCGGTCCGGTCGTGCTCGCGCAGCGGGCGCAGCAGGCCCTCGGCGAAGGCGGTGACGGCCTCCTCGCCGAGCAGCGGCAGCAGCGAGCCGGCCCCGACCTCCTCGTGGTCGACGGTGCGCCGGCCGCCGCGCTGGGCGACCGCGAGGGCCCGCTCGGCCTGGGCCTGCGCGGTGCCGGCGTCCTCCAGCGCGGTGGGGGCCGAGACGCCCAGCGCCAGGCCCTCGTGCTCCTCGACGGCGCCCAGGCAGGCCCGGTGCACCGAGCCGTTGTCCAGCGCGAGCACCGTCAGCCGCGGCCCGTGCGCGCCGTCCTCGCGGGCCACCAGCAGCTTCTCGCCGACCTTGCCGCCGGCGTTCTCCGCCCGGTCGGCCAGCTCGCCCAGCGCCTCGGCGGCCTCCGGCCCCGGCCCTGCGGCGGCCACCAGCACCCGGACGGTGCCCTCGGGCAGGCCGCCGAACAGCCCCGCGGCGACCTGCCGGGCGGTGCCGACCTGGCCGGCCAGCACCATCCGCAGCAGCGCCGCGCCCATCCGCTCCTCGGCCTGCCGCAGCTCGCGGGAGCGCTCCAGGGTGAGGGTGAGCAGGGCGACGGCGGCGTTCAGCACGTACCGCTCGGTCGGGGTGATCCGGTCCTCGGTGCCGACCGCCAGGAAGCCGCGCGGGCGGCGGTCGGCGCCCAGCGACTGGACGACCACGTAGTCCTCGTCGGCGGTGTCGATCGTCCCGGCCCGGCCCTGCAGCGCGGCGCTGGACGGGGCGGGGCGGCGGCGCAGCCGGTCGACCTCGGCGGCCAGCCGGCCGGCTCGGCGGGCGGCCCAGTCGGGGGCGACCGCGGACAGCGCGCCGGAGCCGTCGTACAGCGCGGCCCAGCCGCCCAGCCGGGCGGCCAGCCGGCGGACGATCGCGGTGGTGCCGTCCTTGCCGAGCGCGGCCCGGGTCAGCTCCTCCTGCGCCTCGAAGCTGGTGGTGACGGCCTCGTACTGCTCGGCGGCCAGCGCGGCCGAGACGGTCTTGGAGATCGCGATGAACGGCGTCGCCTCGGGCACCCGCAGCAGCGGCAGCCCGCGCTGCGCGGCGGCCTCCACCAGCGCCTGCGGCACCTCGCTGTGCGAGAGCCCGACGCCGAGCCCCAGGCCCACCACGCCCGCGTCGGCCAACCGGTGCACGTAGGCCTGCAGTTCGGCCGCGCCCCGGCCCAGCTTGATGCCGGTGGTGAGGAGCAGCTCGCCGCCCTCGAGGAACGGGGTGGGGTCGTCCAGCTCACTGGTGTGCACCCAGCGGACGGGGCGTTCCAGGTGGTCCGCGCCGGCCAGCACCGTCAGGTGCAGCGCGCTGGTGCGGACGACGGAGGCGAGAGTGGGGGGCATGGCACCTTCGGTGGTTCGACCTGGACGCGCCGTTGCGGCCGGGCGAGTGAGGGTTCTCCCCCCATTATGGACGCTCCGGACAAGCCGGAGCGCCGAAATCCGCCGGTCCGTAACTTCCGTGACCCAACGCTGACCGCCCCGCGACCGACCGCCGCGCCCCGACCGGCCCCGACCGCCGCGCCGCCCGGTCCGCTCAGTGCCGCAGGTCGACCAGGAGCGGCGGCACCTGCTCCCCCGTCACCGAGGTCAGGGAGACCACCGCGTGCCCGGACGGCAGCGCGTGCGCCAGGTCGGACGGCGACCAGCGGTGCCGCTCGACGTCCCGGGTGGTGACCGACTCGGTCTGCGCGGTCGTCCCGGACAGCGCCTTGCGCAGCAGCCGCCCGGCCCGGCGGACCGCTCCGCCCGAGGTGTCCGGGACGTGCGTCACCGCGGTCTCCCGGACCAGGTGGGTGCCCCAGGCCTCGGAGAACAGCCGGCCGTCCCAGGGCGCGATGCCCGGGAACGCCATCCGGTTGCCGACCGCGCCGAACAGCGGCGCGCGCAGCCCCTCCGGCAAGTCGGACAGCGTGCGCAGCAGCAGCACCACGCCCGCGTTGGCGCCGCGCAGCCGCTGCACGCCGCGGATCGCCTGCGCGTCGACGGCGGCGGTGGCGTCGTCCAGCACCATCCCGGCGAACAGCTCGCGGTCCTTGCGGTCGGCGGCGGCCTGGGTGAACTGGCCCAGCAGCAGCCGCGACAGGATCCGGGCGGCCTCCGGGTGGCTGCGCTCGGGCAGCTTCACCCGCACCCGCAGCGGGTGCTCCAGGGCGCGCATCGCGAACGCCGGCTTGGCGTCCGGCCCGCCGGAGAACCCGGCCGCCAGCGCGGGCCGGTCCAGCAGCGCCAGCCGGTCGGCGAGCAGCGCGCCCGGGTCGTCGGCCCGGCCGTGCGTCCGCTCGCGCTGCCGCAGGTCCGGCTCGAACTCCGTCCACCGCCCCGACTTCCGCAGCTGCTCGCCGAGCTCCGCCCAGCCCTCCGCGTCACCCGCCAGCAGCGCCCGCAGCGCCCGCACCCCCGGGTACCGCCCGTACGCCGCCCGGTACGGCCCGACCACCTGCTGCATCGCGGCCCGGGCGCTCTCCGCCCGCGGCGCCAGCTCGTCCGGCAGCAGCGCGTCGGCCAGCCGGGCCGCCGCCTCGTCCGAGTGCGGCGCCGCACCGTACAGGTCCAGGCCGTACGGGGCGTCCGGGTCGCCGGGGGCGATCACCACGTCGTACCAGTCGTCCGGCCCGAGGTCGGCGTCGGCCGCGCCGACCACCACCGCGCAGGCCGCACCCGCCAGCGCCTGCAGGCACAGCGCCTCGGCGACCGGGCGGGCCAGCGCCGAGGTCTTGCCCGTCCCGGCCGGGCCGACCGCCAGCAGCGAGGTGCCGAGCACCCGCGGGTCCAGCGCGAAACCGGCGTTGCGGTGCTCGACCGGGTTCTTCGGCACGTCCTGCGCCGTCCCCAGCCGCACCTGGCGCACCAGCAGGTCGTGCCGCGCCGCCCGCCCGCCCGGCAGGTCCCGCTGCTCGGACGGGTGCGCGCAGGCCGCCGCCCCCCGCGCCGCCAACTGCCCGGCGAACTCCCGCCACGCCACCGGATCGCCCCCCACCGTCCGCCACGCCTGGTGCAGCCGCACGTAGTCCACGTCCCCGACCTGCTCCCCCTCCAGCCGCCGCACCGCGTCCCCGACCGGCCGCAGCTCGGCCCACACGTCGACGACGGGGGCCTCCTCGGGGGTGGTGGGGGCGACGTCGGTGACGGTGTGGGAGACCAGCGGCAGCAGGAACCGCCGGCCGACCTCGCGCCAGCGGCCCATTCGACCGAAGACCCAGATCTCCAGGACTGCGGCGATCACCCCCAGCAGCAGGGCGATCGGGTTGGCGAGCGCGCTGGTGAGCTGGGTCCCCAGGCCGACGGCCTGGATCAGGAACACCTCGGCCTCGACCAGGTACGGGTACAGGAAGAGCGCCACCAGCAGGTTCAGCGCCGCCCGCAGCAGCAGCGGCCCCGCCGGGGTCCTGGCCTGTTCGGCGGCCTTCGGGTCGTGCGGGGTGTGGTGCTGCCGGTAGATGCCGGGGGCGGCCTCGGGGCGCGGGGCGGTGGCCCAGGTGGGGAGGTGGAAGGGCGCGCGCGGTGGGGGGAGGTGGGGGTGGGTGTGCTGGGTTCTCGCGTCGTTCAGTTCCACTTCGGGCCCCTCCTACGTTGCCGGCGGTGCCATACCCGCATCGCCGTCCCACCGACACACCCGGGGGCCAATGTAGTGGAGTGCGCGGGCGCGCAGCCGATCTTCGGCCACTGGCCGCGTCGGACAATTGGGTCGTCCCGGCACTACCGAGTGGCGCATGCCGGGGCCGCTCGGCCGGTCGTAGCCTGCGGGTACCGCGTCAAGAACTTGGAGAAGACAGATGAGCGCTGCAACGCCGCTCCCGCAGGAGCGCCGACTGGTCACCGCGATCCCCGGCCCGAAGTCGCAGGAGCTGCAGTCTCGCAAGCTCGGCGCGGTCCCGGCCGGCGTGGGCACCACGCTGCCGGTGTACGTGTCGCGCGCCGGCGGCGGCGTGCTGGAGGACGTGGACGGCAACAGCCTGATCGACTTCGGCTCGGGCATCGCCGTGACGAACGTGGGCAACAGCGCGGCCGCCGTGGTGGCGAGGGCGACCGAGCAGCTGGCCGCGTTCACCCACACCTGCTTCATGGTGACCCCGTACGAGGGCTACGTGGCGGTGGCGGAGCAGCTGAACGAGCTGACCCCGGGCGACCACGACAAGCGCACCGCGCTGTTCAACTCGGGCGCCGAGGCGGTGGAGAACGCGGTGAAGATCGCCCGCGCCTACACCAAGCGGACCGCCGTGGTGGTGTTCGACCACGGCTACCACGGCCGCACCAACCTGACCATGGGCCTGACGGCGAAGAACATGCCGTACAAGCAGGGCTTCGGCCCGTTCGCGCCGGAGATCTACCGCGTCCCGGTGGCGTACCCGTACCGCTGGCTGACGGGTGCGGAGAACTGCGCCGCCGAGGCCGCCGCGCAGGCGATCGAGGTCATCACCAAGCAAATCGGCGCGGAGAACGTCGCGGCGATCATCATCGAGCCGATCCAGGGCGAGGGCGGCTTCATCGAGCCGGCCAAGGGCTTCCTGCCGGCGATCGTGGAGTTCGCGAAGGCGAACGGGATCGTGTTCGTGGCGGACGAGATCCAGACCGGTTTCTGCCGCACCGGCCAGTGGTTCGCGTGCGAGGACGAGGGCGTCGTCCCGGACCTGATCACCACCGCGAAGGGCATCGCCGGCGGTCTGCCGCTGGCGGCCGTGACCGGCCGGGCCGAGATCATGGACGCCGCGCACTCGGGCGGCCTGGGCGGCACCTACGGCGGCAACCCGGTGGCCTGCGCGGCCGCGCTGGGCGCGATCGAGACCATGAGGTCGGAAGACCTGAACGGCAAGGCGCGGCGGATCGGCGAGGTCATGCTCGGCCGGCTGCGCGAGCTCCAGGAGAAGTTCGCCGACTCCGACCGGGTGCGCATCGGCGAGGTCCGCGGCCGCGGCGCGATGATCGCGGTCGAGCTGGTGAAGCCGGGCGGCAAGGAGCCGGCCCCGGAGGCGACCGCGGCGATCGCGAAGGCCTGCCACGCCGAGGGCCTGGTAGTGCTGACCGCCGGCACCTACGGCAACGTGCTGCGCTTCCTGCCGCCGCTGGTGATCCCGGAGCACCTGCTGACCGAGGGCCTGGACATCCTGGAGTCGGCCTTCGCGGCCGTCTGAGCCCGGCACCGACCAGCGCGGATCCCTGTGAACGGCGCGGGGGCCGGACGGAGCGGATCCCCTCCGGCCCCCGCGCGTCGGGCCGTCCGCCGTCCGGGTGGAGTTCGTTCCGCCGGTGGTGAAGATGCTGTGCACGATGGCCGGTCCTCCGCTGTGGCCCCCCGGCTTTGACGTACTGTCATCACAGATGGACAGCGAAGAACAGCGCGCACTGCCCACCACCGCGTCCGCCTCCCCGGCGGACCCACTTGACCGATCGACCGGCCGTCCCGCCCACACCCCCCGGGCCGCACGGCGCGGCGATCGCCTTGGCCGCCCCGGAGCTCTCCCCCCTGCTCCGGGGCGGCCGGTTTTTGCTGTCCTGTCCCTGACACTGGCGGTGGTGCTGGCCGTCGTCTCCTGGCAGGTGGCGGTGGACGGGCCGCTGCTGGGACTCGACACGGCGGTGCGGGACGGGGTGTGGCGGGCCCGGCACGCGATCGGCTCGCCGCTGCTGAACCACCTGGGCGTGGCGCTGTCCGACCTGGGCGGCGGGCTGGTCGCGGTCCCGGTGCTGCTGGGGTGCGCGGGCCTGGCGGCCTGGCTGGCCCGGCGCGGCGGCCGACCGCGCTGGTGGGTGCCGGTGCCGGTGGCGGTGGCGGCCTCGGTGCTGGTGCCGCTGCTGGTGGTGCCCGCGAAGGTCCGATTCGCCCGGCCCGGCCCGTACGGGGCGCCGCTGGCCGCCGACCAGTGGGGCTGGTACCCGTCGGGGCACACGGCGACCGCGTCGATCGCGTACGGGACGGCGGCGCTGCTGCTGGCCCGGGTGCTGCCGGCGGCGGCCGGACGGCGGCTGGGCGCGGTGGCCGCGCTGGTGTGCCTGGGGGTGGGGGCGGGCCTGGTGTGGAGCGACTTCCACTGGCTGCTGGACGTGGTGGCGAGCTGGTGCCTGGCGGGCCTGCTGCTGCTCGGGCTGCACCGGCTGCTGCCGCACCTGCTGCCCGGCCGGGCCGACCAGGCCGACCGGGCTGACCCGCCCGGGAACTGACGGAGCACCAGCCCGCAGTTCGGTCCAGACCATTGACGCCCCTGCGGCCCGCGCGCACCCTGTTCCCCACCCATCAGCACGCGATCGCCGGGAGGCGGATGTGCGTTCCCCAGTCATGCCCATGGTCATGCCCATGACGCGTTTGGCGGTGGCGGCCGCGCTGCTGCCCCTGGCGGCGACCGCGCTGCCGGCCACGGCCGCGGCCGCGCCCACCCCCGCCACCTCGGCCGCCGCCTCCCCGATGCAGGTGTACGGCGCCTGGCACTGCAGCGACGACGCCTGCACCTGGGCGAAGGTCCGCGACATGGCGGCCTTCGACGCCGCCAACCACTGGCTGGTGGACCGGGGCGACGGCCGCCCCTCGGTGAACGTGGTGGTGCTGAGCTTCGTCAACCCGCTGCGGCTGCTGGACGGCACCACCGACGCGGGGAACGCGGCCGGGGTGCCGGTGGGCATGAACCAGCAGGTGGTGGACTACTTCACCGCGCGCGGCATCCGGGTGATGCTCTCCATCGGCGGCATCACGTACACCGGCGACTGGGACACCGCGCTGGCCCGGAACGGGACGCTGCTGGGCCAGAAGGCGGCGGCGCTGGCGAGCAAGCTGGGCGTCGGCATCGAGATCGACTACGAGAACAGCAACAGCCCGAACCTGACCGGCCTGCAGGCCTTCGTGACCGCCTACCGGGCCGCCCACCCGTACGACGCCTCGGGCGCGGACCCGACCGCCCGGCTGACCATCGACGTGGCGGCCGGCGACCGCTGGCTGATCGGCATCGACCAGTACGCCACCGCGAACTGGCTGAGCACGACGAACCCGGTGCTGGACTACGCCAACGCGATGGTGCCGAGCAAGCAGCCGAGCGCCTCCACCGCGGTCTCCAACTGGCAGGAGCACCTGGACGGCAAGCCCAACTACAGCCCGGCGATCCCGCCGCTGGCGCCGGCGAAGTTCACCGGCGGCCTGTACATCGCGGAGGGCTCGCAGGTCCGCCCGGAGTGCACCGACTTCGCGAACTCGGTGCAGAAGGCCACCGGGAGCTGGGTGCAGGGCGCGGCGCCGAAGGGGGCGGGCAGCACGGCCGGGCTGCTCGGCTTCATGTTCTGGGCGGCCGAGAAGCCGTCCACCCGGGGGGTCACCACCGCGCCGCCGAACAGCTGCGAGGGCGGGGTCGGCGCGGGCGCGACGGCCTTCTCGGTACCGGTGCCGATGCCCCCGCTGCGCCAGAACTGAGCGGACGCGGGGAGGGCCGTCCGTCCGGGCGGCCCTCCCCGCCTCAGCCCTCCCCGCCCTCCTCGCCGGCGAGGCGCTGGACGGTGCCGGCCGCCCCGCCCTCGCGCTGCCAGGCGACGACCAGTTCGTCCCGGGTGCCGAAGCGGACGAGGTGGCGGCCGACCACGTCCTCCAGCTGGTCCAGGCTCTCCTCGGCGCCCTCGACGGAGAGCAGCAGCGCGCCCTCCTCGGCGGCGAGCTCGGCCCGGCCGGCGCCGAAGACGAGCGAGCCGCGGCCGGTCTCCTCCGACCACTCGGCGGGGACCTTGCGGCCCATGTGGGCGGCGAGCTGCTTGGCGTAGCGGGCGGGGCGGTCGGTGCTGACGCGGGCGGTGGAGCGGGCCACGGCGGACTCCTCGGAACGGGGGCGCGGACGACTTAGGCGGCCCTAAGCTACTGGATTGCTGAGCCAAGCTCAACATGTTATCGAGGCGAGATCGGTCACCCTCCGTACCGACCGCGAGCCGCCCGCTACCCTGTGCCCATGACCTCCCCCGGCCCCGCCGACACCGCAGCGGAACTCGCCGACGCGCTCACCCGGGCGATGAAGCGGATCCGCCGGCGGACCATGCAGCGGCTGGAGCCCTACGGCCTCACACCCGCCCAGGGCCGGGCCCTGCGCACGCTGGCGCACGCGCCCGGCTGCGAGAGCGCCGAGACCATGCGGCTGAGCGAGCTCGCCGAGCGGCTGCACATCGCCCCGCGCTCGGCCACCACCGTGGTCGACGCCCTGGAGGAGGCCGGCCTGGTCGCCCGCACCCCCGACCCGGCCGACCGCCGGGCGGTGCGCCTGGTGCTCACCGAGGACGGGCACGGCGCGCTGGAGCGGATCTCCCGGGTCCGGCACGAGGTCGCCCAGGAGTACTTCGGCCCGATCAGCCCTGCCGAGCAGGACGCCCTGCTGCGGGCGCTGCGGCATGCCGAGGAAGCCTACGGAGCCGGCCCCACGCCGTAGCGGGCACCGCCCCGAGCCCGATCCCGGCGATCACCAGCGCCGTGGCCGCCCCCGCCAGCGGGCTGAACCGCTCGCCGAGCAGCAGCGCCGCCGAGGACATCCCGAACACCGGCACCAGCAGCGAGTACGGGGCGACCACCGAGGCGTCGTAGCGGCGCAGCAGGTGGCTCCAGGCGACGAACGCGAACAGCGTGGAGACCAGGCCGACGTACAGCACCGCGCCGACGCCCGCCGCGCTGATCCCGCGCAGCGCCGCCCAGTCCGCGGCCGGGCCCTCGACCAGCAGGGACAGCGCGAGCAGCGGGAGCGGCGGCACCGCGGAGACCCACACCATCCAGCGCAGCGCGTCCGGCGGGGCGGCCCTGCGGGTCAGCACGTTGGACAGGCCCCAGGCCGCCGCCGCGCAGACCACCAGCACGAACGCGCCGACCGGTCCGCCGGCGCCGCGGTCGACGGCGGCCAGCGCGATGCCCGCGAAGGCCACCGCCAGCCCGGCGACCCGCAGCGGGGCGGGCCGCTCGCGCAGCATCCCGGCGGCGAACAGCGCGGTGAACCCGGCCTGGCCCTGGAGCACCAGCGAGGACAGTCCGGCCGGCATCCCGGCGTGCATGCCGAGGAACAGCAGTCCGAACTTCACCACCCCGAGCGTCAGCCCGACCCCGAGCACCCACCGCCACGCCACCCGCGGCGGACCGACCAGGAACACGGCGGGCAGCGCGACCACGGTGAACCGCAGCGCGCAGAACAGCAGCGGCGGGAAGTCGTGCAGCCCGACCTCGATCAGGACGAAGTTCAGGCCCCAGACGGCGGCGATCAGTACGGCGAGGGCGACGTGACGCGGTGTCATGGTGACACCCGGGCGCGGAGGAGTGGGCATGCTCCGAGCATCCACCGGGCCGACCGTTCAGCACCAGCGATGATTCCTCAACCCCACGGTTTAGCATTGCTGCATGATGGATCTGGGACGCCTGCGCGCCCTGCACGCGGTCGCCGTGCACGGCTCGGTCGGCGGGGCCGCCGCGGCCCTCGGCTTCACCCCGTCCGCGATCTCCCAGCAGATCGCCAAGCTCGAACGCGAGACCCGCACCGTCCTGCTCGAACGGCAGGGCCGGGGCGTCCAGCTGACCGACGCCGCGCACCGGCTGGCGGACACCGCGCAGCGCGTGCTGGCCCTGGTCGAGCAGGCCGAGGTGACGCTGGAGGAGCAGCGCGGCCGGGCGGTCGGACGGCTGCTGGTGGCCGCCTTCCCCACCGCGGCACGCGGCCTGCTGCCCGCCGTCCTGGCCGAACTGCGGCAGAGTTGCCCGGAGTTGGACGTCCGCCTGCTGGAGAGCGACCCGTACCCGGCGGCCGAGCTGGTGGCCCGGGGCGAGGTCGACCTGGCGGTCGTGCAGGACTGGGCGACCGTCCCGCTGCCGGTGCAGGACGGGCTGGACCGGCTCGACCTCGGCGACGACCCGGTCGACCTGCTGCTGCCCGTCGACCACCCGTTGACCGCGCTGGCCGCCGTCCCGGTGGAGCGGCTGCGCGGCCGGCGCTGGATCAGCGTGCCGCCCGGCAACATCTGCCACGACTGGCTGCTGCGCACCATGCGGGAGACCGGCGAGGAACCGGACGTCGCCCACTGGGTCGGCGAGTTCCAGACCCAGCTCGCCCTGATCGGCGCCGGCCTGGGCCTGGGCCTGATCCCCCGTCTCGGCCGGGGCCCCCTCCCGCCCGGCGTCACCGCCCGCCCCGTCACCCCCGAACCCGCCCGCCGCATCCACGCCCTCTGGCGCACCCAGACCTCCCGCCGCCCCGCCGTCACCGCCACCCTCACCGCCCTGCGCCACCACTGGAACGCCCTGAACCCCCCGAGCCCGCAGTCCGCCCCCACCCCGCCGTAGGCACCCCCGCCTCACGCCAGCCCCACCACCAGCCACATGAACGCCACCCCCAGCAGCGTGCAGGCGAGCGTGCCCTTCGACGGGTGCGGGCTGTGCGCCTCGGGCAGGATGTCGGCGGTCGCCAGGTACATCAGGAACCCGCCGAAGAAGCCGAGGTAGAGCCCGAGCAGCTGTTCCGGGATGGTGAACAGCAGCGTGATAGCGGCTCCGGTGACGGGCGCGAGCGCGTCGGCGAACAGCAGGGTGACGGCCCGCCGCCGGTTGTTCCCGTACAGCCGGGTGAGGGTGTACGTGTTGAAGCCGTCGGCGAAGTCGTGCGCGACGACGGCGATGGCGACGACGGTGCCGACGGTCGTCCCGGCCTGGAAGGCGGCGCCGATCGCGAAGCCGTCCATCATGCTGTGCAGGACCAGCGCGGAGGCGGCCGCGAGTCCGACGCCCTGCTCGCGGGTGCGTTCGCCCGGGCCGTGCGCGTGGCCGTGACTGTGGCTGTGGGCGGCGTACTCGCCCTCGTGGCCGCGGTGGATGGCGACGGCGCGCTCCACGACGTGGATGGCGAGGAACCCGGCGGCGAACATGAGCAGCGCGGCGGGGACGCCGTGCACGTCCCGCGGGGCCTGTTCGATCGCTTCGGGGAGCAGGTCGAAGGCGACCACGCCGAGCATCAGTCCGGCGGCGAGGCCGAGGACGAGGTGGCGGCGGTCCCCGATGCGCTGGGCGACGAAGCCGCCGAGCAGCGTCATGAGGAACGCGCCCGCGGCGACCAGGACGGCGGTCAGTGTCGGCCTCCCCGGCGCGGTGCAGGGGCCGGACGGCTGCGTTGACCGCTGCCCACGGACACCCAGTCCGTCCGGCCCGGGCCGGACGGTGCCGGGCCCTGCGTCCAGCCTGCGGGGGGCGGCGGCGGCGCGCCGCCCGGGCGGCCCGTCGGGGTGACGGCCGGGGTGCCCGGTCCGGTCGGGTCAGCCGTCGCCGGCGGCCCGGTAGACGGCGGCGAGCTGCGGCGCGCCCTGCACGGCCCAGTCGCGGCCGATGGCGGTGGCGTCGAGTTCGAAGCCGGTGTCGAGCACCATCAGCGGGCGGCCGTCGGCGGCGAGCCGCCAGCGGGAGCCGGGCACCCGGCGGCGGATCACGGTGCCGAGGTACAGGCCGGCGTCGGTGCCCAGCCACTGCGAGACCTGCGGGTCGTCACGCCAGCGCGGCAGGAGCTGGTCGAGGGCGGTCAGCGAGTCGACGGTGTCGTCGAGGCGGACGCCGCTGGCCTCGGCGAGTTCGCGCAGCAGCCCGCACTCGCCGTACATCTCGGCCATCGCCAGCTCGCGCTCGCGTTCGACCTCCTGCCGGGTCGCCTGCCGAGCCGTCCGCCGGGTCGTCTGCGCGGCCGCGTGCCGGTCGGCCCGGGGGCCGGGTGATCGATTCTCCACTCCCCCAGCCTGACAGCCCGTCCGGTCCGCCGCCGGGTGAACGCCGCTCTTGCCGGGGACGGGCCGTCCGGGTCTCACAGGGTCAGCGGCAGGGCCAGGTGGGTGGCGGCGAGTTCGCGCAGGCCGGGGCCGTCCATCAGGTGGATGCGCTGGTAGCGGTCCTCGCCGCTGAGGTCGAGCGCCTCGTCGGTGAACCGGCCGCAGGTCATCCGCAGGCCGCGGTCGGCGCCCTCCTCGCGGACGGCCTCGGCAAGGGTGGCGATCTCCTCGGCGGTGACGGGGGCGGTGGCGCGGGAGGCCCAGACCACCCAGCGGCCGGGCAGTCCGCTGCCGGGGTCGCCCTCGGCGGTGGCGACCAGGCCGGCCGGGCCGCGCAGCCGCACGCTCCAGTCGCGCAGGCCGCCGGCGGTGAGGACGGCGCGCACCAGGTGGGCGAACTCGCCGGGCGCCAGCTCGCCCAGCGCGGGCACCGCGGAGGAGGCGCTGCCCCAGGGCTGCACGGTCTCGCCCGCGTACGGGTCGGGGGTGATCGCGGCGGCCAGCGCGCGCAGCCGCAGCAGCGACTCGTCGTGTTCGGCCTCCGCGTAGACGCCGCCGTCGGCGCCCTCGTCGCCGAGGTGGTCGGTGTCGGGGACGAGTCGGGTGCGGGCCAGCGCGTCCCGGTCGGCGTCGACGCTGAGCAGGCAGCGCGGGGGCTGTCCGGGTTCGCGCAGCCAGCCGTTCAGGACGACGCCGGCCAGTACCTCGTCGGTGTCGACGGCGTCGGCGGCCTGCAGGGCGCGCAGCGCGAGCCGGGCGGCGAGGCGCAGGTAGTCGGCGCGGACGTCGGCGGCGGGGCGGGGCACGGGTTCGACCTCGCCGGTGGCGGTGAGCCGGTAGCCGTCGAGGGCGGGGACGGTGTCCAGCGGCGGCAGGTCGAGGTCGAGGACGGCGGTGCGGGTCAGGGCGCGGAACACGGCGCGGCAGGGGGCGGGCAGGTCCCGGGTGGCGCCCTCGGCGGCGGCCAGGGCGCGTTCCAGCAGCGACTCGACGGCGGCGGGCTCGGCCAGCCGGTAGGCGCGGCGGCACTCCTCCAGGCTGTCGTTGTACTCCTGGACGGCCCGGGCCCGGGCCCGTTCGGCCTCCTCGTGGGCCTGCCGGGCGGCGACGGCGCCGCTGTCGGCGCGTTCGGCCTGCCGGGTGCGCCACTCGCGCAGCGCGCGCTGGTGGCGCAGTCGGGCCTGGGCGAGTTCGCGCTGGTAGGCGGAGTCGAGCAGGCGGCGCGAGCGCGGCTGGTCGGGGTCGGTGTCGGCGGGCTCGGGCGGCGCGAAGTCGGCCCAGGCGGGCTCGGGTTCGGCGGCGGGCCCGGCGTCGTCCGGGAAGGGCCTGGGCTGGTAGCTGCGCAGCTGGCTCTCGAAGTCCATCGCGGAGACCGGCTGGGCGGCCCGGCGCAGCAGGTCGGCGAGGCGCTGGTGGTCGGCCCGGACGGCGAGGGTGCGGTGGTGGGTGAGCGCGGCGGCCCGGCCGTGCACGGTGACCGGGTCGTCGTCCTCGTCGGCGGCCGGTCCGGGCTGCGGCGGGATCACGGGCGCGGCCGGGGCGGGTTCCCCGGCGTGCGCCTCCTCGTCCTCGTCGGCGCCCAGTTCGTGGAAGAGCGTGGCGAGGAATCCGGGCTGGAGCACCGTGGTGGTGCCGTCGGCGCTGCCCTCGGCTGGCTGCTGCATCGGCGGTGCTTCCCCCTGCTCGTCCTGCTCGTCCGGCGCACGTCGGAGGGCCGCCTCGGCGGGGCCCGAGCAGCATTGTCCCCCGTGCGGGCTCCGGGGTCAGCCAACCTCGGTGGTTTGGCCGACCCTTGACGTCGGGTCGGCCGGGACGGGCGGGGGCCGGTGCGCCACCGGCCCCCGCGGGGCGGTCAGTTGGTGCGGGTGTTGGTGAGGTGGAGGCCGATGTAGCCGACGTAGATCCGGCCGCTGCCGGAGCAGTCGTCCAGGTAGTGCACCCGGGGGGCGGTGCCGCCGCCGCCGATCCGCAGGTGGGCTCCCATGAACGCGCGGCAGGAGGAGTCGACGACGGGCGGGACGGGCAGCATCCGCTGGCGCTTCCACTTGCCGTGGCTGGCGACGGTGCGGGACTCGCCGCGGACGGCCTTGCGCGGCGGGAAGCGGCGGCAGCCGGGCGGGGTGTGCTCGCACCACTGCTTGAAGTCGCCGCCGGCCTCGCCGCGGACGGCCGCGGCCGCGTACTCCTGGAGCGCGGTCAGGCCGTCCCAGGTCAGCCGGGCCCAGCCGTCGGCCTCGCTCTGGCCGTCCAGGGCGAGCGTCTCCTTGCTGTCGCCGGTGAACTCCAGCAGGGTGAACTCGCCGAAACGGTCGACGAGTTCGCCGAAGCTGCCCGGCCCGGTGCCGCACCGGGCGCGGCGGGCCTCCCGCGGGGGCTCGATCCGCAGCCGGCAGCGTTCCAGCCGGGCGGGCGGGCGTTCGACGACGGCCCGGGGCGCGGCGGGGGCCTTGCGGGCCTCGGGCGGCAGCCACAGCTCGGGGACGGCGGCCAGCGGTGCGGGCAGCGACAGGTCGGCGGCGATCCGGCGCGGTTCGCGGGCCAGCAGGGCGGCGGCCCGGCGCGGGTTCTCGTCGATCCGGCCGCGCGGCAGGACGGGGTGGCGGGCGGCGTCGGCGCGCGAGGCCGGGTCGGCCTCGGGCAGGAAGGTGCGCACCGCGCCCCCGTACACCTTGTGGTACTCCAGCGCCAGGTTGAACCGGGGCAGCGCGGCGTGCCCGAGCACGTACAGCGAGGCCAGGCCGGGCAGTTGGCGCAGCAGCGGGTCGAGCACCCGGCGCTGCCACTGCTCCACCGGCACGGCGGGCGGCACGCTGGCCACCACGGTGGGCAGCCTGCGCTCGGGGTCGCAGAGTTCGTCGATCAGGCCGTCCAGGTCGGCGGGCGTCACCAGCCGAGGCGCGGCGGCGAGCGGTACCGGGCCGTCGGCGGCGTCGAGCAGTGGCAGCAGCGAACGGACCAGTTCGGGGACGGGTACCCGGCCGGGCGGGACGGCGGTGGGGCCGGCGGGGAGGTGTTCGGCCTCGATCCGCAGCCGGGTCGGCCCCTCGGCGCTCTCGGCGGCCAGGACGACGGTCAGTTGGTCGGTGCCGTGCACGGCGGGCGTGCGCAGTCTGCGGCGGCTGTAGCGGGCGCCGGGGCCGGGCAGTGGGCCGTCGTCGCGGTCCAGCAGGACCCGGTCGCCGAGCCGCAGCCGCTCCGGCGGCGCGTGCCGCTCGCGGGGCGCCGGCTCTTCGTGGCCCTCGGCCTTGAGCCGCTCGGCGAGCAGTTGGTCGACCAGGGCGGTGGTCTCGTGGTGCGGGCGGGGTGTCGCGGCCGTCAGCCGGTACGGCGGTTGGGCGTGGTCGGTGGGCATGCGCGGAACCTCCCGTGGTGCGGTGCTGGGGTCTGCGAGTCCTCCTCCCGGAGTCGTTGGCGAATCGTCGTTCCTGTACTAGGAGACGAAGCGATCAGGAGCGGAAGTTCCGCATCCGGGCTCGCTTCCTTCGATCGGGTGTCATCCGGCGGCAACCGGAACACCACCGGCGCCGCCTCTGCTACCCGCCCTTCCGCGTTCGATGCACGCCGGACGGAGGTCGGTTGAGCGGACGTCAGATCCCGGCCCCTCCGCCTCCTGGGCCCCTCCCCCGGACCCCTCCCCGGAGCCCCGCCCCTCAGACGTCGACCTCGACGAACGTCCGCCCGGCCGGCCGGGCCCGCGCCGAGCCGCCGGTGGCCTCGGCCAGCCAGGTGTGGAACTCCGCGGTGGCCGGCTCGGGGACGCCCACCTCGATCCGCACCCCGTCGGCCAGGTACTCCAGCCCGGCCACCGCGTACCCGGCCGCCCGCAGGTCGTTCTCCAGCCGCCCGGCCCGGGTGTGGTCGACGGCCACCGACAGCAGCGCGACCGGCCGCCGCTCCAGCAGCCCGACCTCGTCCAGCGCCTCGGACACCGCCGCGCCGTACGCCCGGACCAGGCCGCCCGCGCCCAGCTTGATCCCGCCGAAGTACCGGGTCACCACGGCGACGGTGTCGGTCACCCCGCGCCGGCGCAGCACCTCCAGCATCGGCACACCGGCCGTCCCGGCGGGCTCGCCGTCGTCGCTGGAGCGCTCGCGCGGCTGCTCGCCGCCGACCACGAAGGCGGTGCAGTTGTGCCGGGCGTCCCAGTGGCGCTTGCGCACGCCCGCGATGAAGGCCTGCGCCGCGTCCTCGTCGGCCGCCCGTTCCAGGTGGCAGATGAACCGGGACTTCTTGATCTCCAGCTCGTGGCTGCCGGGGCCCCGGACGGTCAGGTACGGCTTGGGGCTCGGCTCCGCCATGGCGCTGGTGCTCTCCGCTGTCGGTCGTCGGTCGTCGGTCCCGGTCCGGGGCCCGGCCCTGTGCCGGTCCTGCGCCGGCCCTCGCCGCCCAGCCTATGCCCGGCGGCCGGACCGCCCGCTCAGCGGCCGGCCAGGGCGTCCAGCCGGGCGCGGTCGAGGCCGGTGCGCTCGGTGACCTCGGCGAGGTCGACGGCGCCGCAGTCCAGGCCGCGCAGCACGTAGCCGCTGAGCGCGCGGGCGGTGGCGGGCTCGTCCATCACCTCGCCACCGGCCTTGGCGACGTACGCGGCGAGCCGGGCGCAGGCGGCGGCCAGGCCCTCGCGGTAGAAGGCGTACACGGCGGCGTACCGGGTGGGCAGGTGGGCGGGGTGCATGTCCCAGCCCTGGTAGTAGGCGCGGGCCAGCGAGCGGCGGACCAGGCCGTGGTGCAGCCGCCAGGCGGCGTGCACCTGCTCGGCGGTGCCGGTCGGGACCACGTTGGTAGAGCCGTCGGAGAGCCGGACGCCGGTGCCGGCCGCGGCGGCCTGCATGACGGCCTTGGCGTGGTCGGCCGCCGGGTGGTCCATGCTCTGGTGGGCGGCGGAGACCCCGCAGGCGGCGCTGTAGTCGAAGGTGCCGTAGTGCAGGCCGGTGGCGCGGCCCTCGGCGGCCCCGATCAGCAGCGCGACGGTGGCCCGGCCGTCCGGGCCGAGGATCGCCTGGGTGGTCTCGATCTGGATCTCGAACCCGATCCGCCCGGCGGGCAGCCCGGCCCGCCGCTCGAAGTCCGCCAGCAGCCGCACCAGCGCGGTGACCTGGGCGGGGTGGGTGACCTTGGGCAGGGTGAGCACCAGGCCGTCCGGCAGGCCGCCCTCGGCCAGCAGGGTGGCGAGGAACAGGTGCAGGGTGCGGATGCCGCGGGCCCGGACGGGGGCCTCCAGGCACTTGATCCGGATCCCGACGTACGGCGGGGCGCTGCCGTCGGCGACCGCGGCGGCCACCAGGCGGGCGGCCCGGACCGCCTCGGCGTCCTCCTCGGCGTCGGGGCGCGGTCCGTAGCCGTCCTCGAAGTCGATCCGCAGGTCCTCGACCGGTTCGCGTTCCAGCTTGGCCCGCACCCGGGCGTGCACGTCGGCCAGCAGCGCGTCGTCCGCGACCCCGAGCGCCTGGGCGAGCCGCCCGGGCGTGCCGGCGTGCTCGTCGAACGCGGCGAGCGCCTGCGCGCCCCACTGCCGGACGGTGTCCGCCCCGAACGCGTCGGCCGGCACGTACACGGTGTGCACCGGCTGCCGTGCGCCGCTCTCGCCCGGGTAACGGCGCGTCAGTTCGGCGTCCACCGGCGCCAGCAGCGCCTCGACGTCCGCCAGTGCGGCGTCCGAGAACGAGACGGGCACCGAGACGGGCTGGGCGGCATCGGCCTGGGCAGGCTGCGACATCCGGGGCTCCTCCACTCACCGCACGACTTCAACAATTTGTTGAGGCGAAGGTAGTGGCGGCCCCGCACGACCGTCAATGGCCGTCCGGCCGGAGGAACCGGCGGACGGCCATCGCTTTTCCGTAGGGGTCTCCGAACGGACCCGCCGGTCACTCGCCCCGGCCGGACTCCATGTAGCGCTCCTGCAGGTCCTGCCAGACCCGCTCGACGTCCTTCACCGTGACCCCGCCGTCCGGGCGCGAACCCGGGACGCCGCGCTGGCTCAGGTACTCCGCGAACCGGCGCTCGTCGGGCTGCCGCTGGTTCTCCTCCATGTAGCTGACCAGCGCGTCGAAGCACTCGTTCGCGTCCAGCCGCTCGGCCCCGCCCACCGCCGCACGGCGCGCCGGGAGGTCCTCCTCGAACGGCTGCGGCTCGGACTCCGGCTCGAACCCGGCGTCCATCATCGCGTCCAGCCGCACCGGTCGGCCGGATACCAGGATCGGCTCCGCCACCGCCCGGGCCGGCGCCTGCTGCCGCGCCTGAGGCCGCCGCACCGCCTGGTCCTGCTGCGGCCCGGCCGGACCGCGCCCGTTCGCCGCCGGACGGTACTCCTCCGGTCGGCCCGCCTGCTCCGGGTAGTCCTCGTACCCCTCGTAACCCTCGTACCCCTCGCCCTGCGGCGGCTGGTAGCCCGACTGCGGCCGGGGCGCCTCCTCCGGGCGCGGCGCCTTGAACCACGGCGACGCCTGCCCCGGCACCCGCGCCGTGTGCACCTGCTCCGCCGCCACGTGCGAGCGCACCGGGCGGGCCGTCCACACGTTCACCTCCGCGGCCGGGTCGATCACCGGCGCGGCCTGCGCCGCCTCCGGGTCCTGCTGGTCGCGCAACCGCACCGCGGCCAGCTTCGCCAGCGTCGGCACCGCGACCGCCGCCGACACCTGCGGCACCGCCGGCTGCGGCTGCTGCTGCGCCTGCGGCGGCTGGACCTGCTGCGCCTGCGGCCCGGCCGCGTCCAGCGCGGCCGCCTGAACCTGCGTCACCTGGCCGCCCCGCGCCACCGGAGCCGCCTGCTCCTCACCGTCCGGCAGCGCGCCGCCCGACACCACCAGCGGGCCGTCGATCCGGTCCAGCACCGACGGGTCCAGCGGGACGCCGTACTTCGCCAGCTTCAGCGGCAGCAGCGCCTGGAACGGCGCCGACCGCCGCCAGCCCCGCCCGTACCGGAACCGCAGCTGCGCCCGGTACACCAGCCGGTTCTGCTCCAGGCGCACCGTCTCGTCGTACGAGCGTAGCTCCCACAGCTTCATCCGCCGCCACAGCCGGAACGTCGGCACCGGCGACAGCACCCAGCGCATCAACCGCACCGACTCCATGTGCCGGTCCGCGGTGATCGCCGCGATCCGCCCCACCGCGTGCCGGGAGGCCTCGACCACCACCACGAACAGCACCGGGATCACCGCGTGCATCGCCATGCCCAGCGCGTCGCCCCAGGACGCCGCCGCGTTGAACGCGATCGTCGCCGCGGTCAGCAGCCACGCCGTCTGCCGCAGCAGCGGGAACGGGATCCGCAGCCAGGTCAGCACCAGGTCCAGCGAGAGCAGCACCACGATGCCCGCGTCGACGCCTATCGGGAAGGCGTAGGCGAAGGCGCCGAAGCCCTTCTCCAGCGCCAGGTCCCGCACCGAGTTGTACGACCCCGCGAAACCGATTCCCGAGATCACGCACGCGCCGACGGCCACCACACCCAGCAGTGCCCGGTGCGCGCGGGTAAGGGAAGGACGTGCCATTCGTTGATCAACCCCTGGGACTCGGCAGCTGCCGTATACGACCTGTAGCCGCCGAGTACACGTCCCCGCCCCGGGGCGCGCCCGCCACGCCACCGCGTCAGGACGCGGTGCCGGTCGGTGCGCCGTTCGACAGACTCGGCCCACCGGATACTACTCGTACGGGCGTTCCCACCCGTCGCCAGGCCGTACCGCCACCGCACCTCCACTGGTCCACACCACCGCGCACACCGCTTCCCCGCCGCCGCGGCCCCCGTCGGCCCTTCACCCGCCCGCCGGGTGCTCCACCGCGCCGTTCAGGTACGCCAGCACCGCCAGCACCCGCCGGTTGCCGTCCTCCGTCGGCGCGAGCTCCAGCTTCCCGAAGATGTTGGCGATGTGCTTGGCCACCGCCCCGTCACTGACCGTCAACCGCGCCGCGATCGCCGAGTTCGAACAGCCCTCCGCCATCAGCCCCAGCACCTCCCGCTCCCGCGGCGACAGCCGCCGCAGCGGCTCCGACCCCGCGTTGTGCTGCAGCAGCCGGCCGATCACGTCCGGATCCATCGCCGTCCCGCCCGCCGCCACCCGCCGCACCGCGTCCACGAACTGGTCGGCGTTGAACACCCGGTCCTTCAACAGGTACCCGACGCCGCCCGTCCCGTCCGCCAGCAGCTCCCGCGCGTACAGCTGCTGGACGTGCTGCGACAGCACCAGCACCGGCAGGCCAGGGATCTCCCGCCGCGCCGCCAGCGCCGCCTGCAGCCCCTCGTCCGTCAGCGTCGGCGGCAGCCGGACGTCCACCACCGCGACGTCCGGCCGCTCCGACAGCAGCGCCGCCAGCAGGTCGGGCCCGGTCTCCACCGCCGCCGCGATGGTGAACCCGTGGACCTCCAACAGCCTCGTCAGACCTTGGCGGAGGAGGTAGAGGTCCTCGGCGAGGACAACGCGCACGGCAACTCCATCGTGATCGTGGTCGGCCCGCCCACCGGACTGTCGAGCGAGATCGTCCCGTCGAACGTACCCAATCGCTTCTCGATCCCCCGCAGCCCGCCGTCCACCTCCATCCGCGCACCCCCGCGCCCGTCGTCCGTCACCACCACCCGCAGCCGGCCCGCCCGGTGCAGCACGTCCACCCACACCTGCCGGGCCCCCGCGTGCTTCGCCGCGTTCGTCAGCAGCTCGCTCACGCTGAAGTACACCGCCGTCTCCAACGCCGCCTCCGGGCGCCCCGGCAGACTCACCGTCACCTCCGTCGGCACGACCGTCGTCAGCGCCAACTCGCGCACCGCGTCCGGCAACCCGCGCTCCGCCAGCACCGGCGGGTGAATGCCCCGCACCAGGTCACGCAGCTCCTGCAAGGCCTTCGCCGAAGCCTCCCGGGCCTCCGCCAGCAACGCGCGGGCAGCGGCCTGGTCGACGGCCATCAGGTGCTCGATCGTCCCCAGCGTCAGCCCGATCGACACCAGCCGCGCCTGCGCCCCGTCGTGCAGGTCCCGCTCGATCCGCCGCAACTCCGCCGCCTGCGCGTCCACCGCGTCGGCCCGCGTCTCCGTCAGGTGCGCCACCCGCTCGGTCAACTGCGCCCGGCTCGGCTGCGGCCCGCCGCCCAGCACCCGGCACGCGAACGCCCCGTGCGCCCGCACCGCCCACGGCATCACCGCCAGCCCCGCCGCCACCAGCACCGCACCGATCAGCCCGGAGAACAGCAGGCTCACCGGCTCGCTGTTCACCCCGAAGAAGGTCCGCGAATCCACCGTCGCCGTGAGCGCGAACACCAGCCCGCCCCACACCATCGCCATCGGCACCCCCAGCAGCACGACCACCGCCACCGGGTTGGCCAGCAACCACGCCCCCTCCCGCTGCACCTGGCGGTCCCGCACCGCCCACCGCACGAACTGCACCAACCGCGCCACCTCCCGCCGCCGGTGGTACGACACCCCCGTCCACCAGAACCCCCGCTCGTCCTGCTCCAACGGCTCGCGCGCCGAATACACCACCCCCCACCGCTCGCCGGCCCCCCGCTCCACCCGCTGCCGCGTCCACCCCGCCCCCCGCCGCACGAACCAGTACAGCGCCGACACCCCCACCACCACCGCACACGGCGCCGCCGCGTACGGCGCCAACGGCCCGCCGTCGAAGAACGCCATCGCCATGAACGCCGCACACACCGCGGCCACCACCGGCACCAGCACCCCGGCGGCCGCCGCCACCGCCATCACCACCCCCTGCCCGCCCGCGCGCACCGCCGCCCGCGCCCGCTCACCCACCGCGGACCCGGCACCCCCACCGCCGAACCACACCGTCGTCGTCAAAGTCCACTCCCCGAGAAGTCGAACGCCGTCCCAGCAACGCCCCCAGTCTCCCCTCGGCCCCCTGGCCGGCACATTGGCCGTGCCACCCGTCTTTGGGGTGGACCTAGCTCCACCCCCGCCGCCGCCGGCCCTCACTTCCCCGTAAACGCGAGAAAGCCCCCTGACATCCCGTCAGGGGGCTTTCTCTGAAAGATTGTTCGGCGGCGTCCTACTCTCCCACAGGGTCCCCCCTGCAGTACCATCGG
>NZ_JBVHEH010000033.1:0-75501 GCF_055562955.1 Kitasatospora sp. NPDC015121 | reverse complement strand
GCAACTTCGCCGGCACCGCACGCACCGACGTCGCCGTCGGCACCTCCAACGACGCGTCCATGTTCGACGCCACCGCCTTCGCCGGACCACGCAGCGGAATCAGTTCGTCTCCGGACGTGCTCGGGGCGGCGGCGGCGGGCGCGGCCGGGGCGGCGGCCTTCGGGGTGGCCGCCTTCGGCGCGGCGGGCGCGGCGGGGGCGGGAGCCGGGGCGGCGGGGGCCGGGGCGGGCGCGGCGGCGACGGGAGCCGGAGCGGGCGCGGCGGGCGCGGCCGGAGCGTCGGCGGTGGCGGGAGCGCTGGTCGGGCCGTCACTGAAGAAGTCGCGCCAGGCCCGGTCGACCGAGGACGGGTCCTGGAGGTACTGCTGGCGGAGTTCCTCGACGAGCCACTCGTTAGTTCCGAAACCCGAACCCTGGCCTATTGCTTCGGACATGTCTTCAACTTCTCCCGGTGACGGCGGTCTTGACGTTCAGGTTATCCCGTGCAAACGGCGGCCGGCGTGCGGCGGCGACGTCCGGGCGAGGGCGTCCGGGGCGGCGGCGCGCGGCGTGCGGGAGAGGGTCGAGCCGGTGCTCGATCGGCCGGCGGCCATCTCCGGTCTCCCCCTCGCGGACGTCCGTCCCGCCGGTCGGCGGACGGCTCGATTGTAGCTCTGATCTGCGGCTTCGAAAGGTCCGGGGGCGGTGCGGGACGGCCTGCGGGGCGGTCGGCGCGGGTGTGCGGCGGCCCGCCGGGGCGGGCTACCCCCGGGACCGGAGTCGGCAAGTTCTGTGCAACGGGCCCGGCCGTGCGCCGGGCGCGTGCCGCGGTACGGCCGCCGCGCGCCCTGCCCCCGCCCGCCCCCGGCGGCCAGGCTGCCCCACGGGCACCCCGCGCCCCGTACCGCCGGCCGGTTCCCCCCGGTCGGCCCGTCGAGACGAGAGGTGGAGGCAGATGGCAGTGGTCCCCGTGGCGGGGGCGCCGGGCAGGCTCCGGCGGTGGCGGCACCGGACGGCGGTGGCCGCGGCGGCGGGCGCGCTCGGCGCGCTGGGCGTGGTCGCGCCCGGGCCGGCGGCACACGCCCAGGAGCGGCCGGAGGCCGGGGCGGCGGCGCACCGGCTGGTCTACCTCGCCAACACCCGCGCGAACTCGGTGACGGCCTACGACCCGGTGACCGCGTCGCCGGTCGCGACCGTCCCGGTGGGCAGCTACCCGCAGGCGGTGGCGGTCTCCCCGGACGGCACCCAGGCGTACGTCGTCAACAACGGCAGCGGCACGGTCTCGGTGCTCGACACCGCCACCGGCACGGTCGCCGCGACGATCCCGGTGGGCCGGCTGCCCGGGCCGGTGGCCTTCTCGCCGGACGGCGCCCGCGCCTACGTGGGGCACTACGTGAGCGCGCGGGCCGGGGGCGTCGACGTGATCGACACCGCCACCCGGACGGTCACCGCCACCGTGCCGGTCGGCAGCCAGCCGTTCGGCATCGCGGTGACCCCGGACGGGGGCCGGGTGTACGTGGCGAACCTGATCGGCGGCTCGGTCTCGGTGATCGACACCGCCACCGACAGCCTGACCGGGACGATCGTCGACAGCCGGGCCCGGATGCCCACCGCGCTGGCGGTCTCGCCGGACGGCGGCCGGGTGTACGTGGCGAACTACGCCAGCGGCAACGTCTCGGTGATCGACACCGCGAGCGGCACGGTGGCCGGCGTGATCACGGTCGGGGCCGGTCCCGGCGGGGTGTCGCTCTCCCCGGACGGCGCGCGCGCCTACGTGCCCAGCCAGTCCGACGACACCGTCTCGGTGGTCGACACCGAGGTCGGCCGGGTCACCGCCACCGTCCCGGTCGGCGCCACGCCCGTCGGCGTGCTGGCCGACCCGGCCGGCGGCGCCGTCTACGTGGCCAACAGCCGGGACGGCACCCTGTCGGTGCTCGACCCCGCCACCGACACGGTCACCCGCACCGTCCTCACCGGCAGCGGCCCGTACAACCTGGCCACCGCGACCGTCGCGCCGAGCGTGACCGGGGTGCGCGCGGGCCACGGACCGGACGCAGGCGGCAACACCGTCACCGTCACCGGCACCCACCTGGCCGGGGCGCGGACGGTCCGGTTCGGCGGCACGCCCGCCACCGGCGTCACGGTGGTCGACGACGGCACCCTGCGGGCGACCGTCCCGCCGGGGGCGGGCGGCGCCGTCGACGTCACGGTGACCACCCCGGCCGGGACCAGCCCCGTCTCGACGGCCGGCCGGTACACCTACGCGTACCCGTTCGCCGGTTTCCGGCCCCCGGTGGCCGACCCCCCGGCCGTCAACCGGATGAACGCGGGCCGGGCGGTGCCGGTGAAATTCTCCCTGGGCGGCGACTTCGGCCCCGACGTGGTCGCCCGCGGCTACCCGGCCGTGACCCGGGTCGACTGCGCCACCGGCACCCCGCTCGGCGCCCCCGCCCCCGCCGCCGCGACGGACGGCCCGCCCCGGTTCGCGGCGGACGCCCGGAGTTACTCGTACGTGTGGAAGACCGACCGCTCCTACGCGGGCACCTGCCGGCTGTTCGCCCTCGGGCTGACCGACGGCACCGTGCACACCGCGCTGTTCCACTTCGACTGATCCCCCTCCCGGAGCGCGTCCGCCCGGCCGGGGCCGGGCGGACGCGCTCGGGTCAGCGGTGCCTGCGCCGGGCCGTGAGGAACAGGGCCGTTCCGGCGAGCAGGGTCAGTGCCGCGTAGCCGAGGGCGGGGGCGGCGGCCGTGCCGGTGCGGGCGAGTTCGTGGCCGGGGCGGGTCGGGGCGGAGGCCGGCGGGGCCGGCGGGGTGGGCGGGGTGGGCGGAGCAGGGGTCGTGGGGAGGGGGGTGGTGGGTGCCACGGCCACGCGGGCGGTGGCGGCGGGTGAGGTGGTGGTGGTGCCGGCGGGGGCGCGGCCGGTGGCGGTGGCGGTGTTGGTGATCAGGTCCTCCCGCAGGTCGTCCGGGGTGGTGGTGTAGGTGGCGGTGCAGGTGGCCGTCGCGCCGGGGAGCAGCCGGGCGGTGTCGGCCGGCGGGCAGTCGGGGGCGGGCGCGGTGCCGTGGCCGGTGAACGCGGTCTCCCGGACGCCGACTCCGGTGAGGGCGACGTTGCCGGTGTTGGTGACGGTGTAGGTGTAGTGGACGGTCTCGCCGGCCTGGTGGACGACGGCCGGGTCGGCGCTCTTCACCAGGGTCAGGGCCGGGGTGGCGCGGGCCGGGAAGACGGCGGTGGCGGCCTCGGCGCGCACGGTCCGGCCGCCGGGGTCGAGGGCGCTCGCGGTGGCCGTGTTGCTGATCCGGCCGGCGTCGACGTCGGCCGCGGTGACGGTGTAGGTGGCGGTGCAGGCGAGGGCGGTGCCGGGGGCGAGGCGGCCGGCTTCGGGCGGGCAGCCGGGGGTGGGGGCCGCGCCGTGGCCGTCGAACGCGGTCTCCTGGACGCCGAGGCCGGTGAGGGTGACGTTGCCGGTGTTGGTGGCGAGCAGCAGGTAGGTGACGGTGGCTCCTTCGACCAGCGGGGTGTCGGCGGGCCCTGCGGTCTTGGCCAGGGTGAGGGCGGGCGCGGCGGGCGCGGTGACGGTGGCGCGGGTTTCGGCGGAGACGGGGTCGGTGAAGCCGGCGGGTGCGCGGCCGGTGGCGGTGGCGGTGTTGGTGACGGCGCCGGCGTCGATGTCGGCCTGGGTGGTGGTGTGGCGGGCGGTGCAGGTCACGGAGGCGCCGGGGGCGAGGTCGAGCGCGGCGGCCGGGCAGCTGACCAGGGGCGCGCCGCCGGAGCCGGTGAACGCGGTCTCGGTGACGTGCGCGCCGACGAGCGGGACGCCCCCGGTGTTGGTGACGGTGAAGGAGTAGGAGAGGACGGTGCCCGCCCGGTCGACGGTGTCGGGGGTGACGCTCTTGGCGAGCGCGATGCCGGGCGGGGCGACGGCGTGCACGGTGGCGGTGGCCCGGTTGCTCACCGGGTCGGGCCCGGTGGCCGCGGTGGCCGTCGCGGTCGCGGTGTTGGTGACCGATCCGGCGGTCACGTCCTGCGCGGTGACGGTGTAGGTGGCCGTGCAGGTGGTGGTGGCGGCGGGGGCGAGGTCGCCGGCGGCGCAGACGGCCGCGGGGGCGGTGCCGCTGCCGGTGAAGGCGTCCTCGTCGACCCGTACGCCGGTGACCGGGACGCTGCCGGTGTTGGCGACCTCGTAGGTGTAGGTGACGGTGTCGCCGGCGGTCGCGGTCGGCCGGTCGACCCGCTTGGCGAGGGTGAGGTCGGCGTTGTCGCCCAGGGGGGTGGAGCTGATCACCCGGTGGTCGGTCTGCGGTCCGAGGGTGTCGATGACGGCGGGGTTGAGCACGGTCGGGCCGGTGTAGTGCAGGCCGCTCGGCGCGGCGACCGGCGGGTCCTCGGTGACGGCGCACCGCTGGCCGTCGTAGAAGGTGAGCGGCGCGGCGGTGGCGGTGCTCGCTCCGGCCGGGACGGTGACCGACCAGGTCTGCGGTTCCTGGGTGCCGCAGGTGACCGTACCGGTGAAGGTGAGCGGGACGGGCAGGCCGCCGGCGGGGAGGCCGGTGAGCTGCTTGGTGACGGTGACGGTGGAGGCGGTGTTGAAGACCTGGAGCGAGACGGTGCTCCCGTTCGAGGAGGGGACGGCGTCGAGGAACGCGTCGGGGCCGCTGGAGGACCGGGCGGTCGCGGTGTTGGGGTGGGTGCCGGGGACGGGTCCGGCGGTGCCGGTGACGGTGATGGTGACGTAGTCCCGTCCGCCGCCGATCTGCGGGATCGTGGAGGTGACGGTGCGGGTCACCGGGTCGAACACCACCGGGCCGCACACCGAGGCGGCGGAGTTCGCCGTGCAGCTCGCCGAGCCGTACTCGAAGGCGGTGGCGGGGGGCAGCGGGTCGGCGAACTCCACCGTCCGCGCCGGCTGCGGCGCCGCGTTGGAGACCTTGATGGTGTAGGTGACGGCCTGTCCGGCCCGCACCGCGGCCGGTTCGACCGCCTTGTTGACGGCGATGTCCGCGCAGGGGGCGGTGGCGCTGGTCGCGGCGGAGCTGTTGCCGGTGTTGACCAGCGGCGACGCGACGAAGAAGTCCGCGTGGTTGGCGATGCCGGTGACGCCGTTCGGGCAGGCCGCCAGCGGGGTCGGGTCGGCCGGGTCGACGGTCAGGACGACGGTCAGCCTGGCGCCGGGCGGGAACGCGCCCAGCGTGCCGGAGTAGACCATCGCGTTGTCGGCGACCGTGGCGTCCTCGATGAACGACGGGCAGCTCGCGCCGCCGGTGCCCTCGCAGGACACGACGTGCACGGCGTAGGAGCGGTAGAGGTTCGTCGAGGAGCTGAGGTAGTCGCGGATCGTCGCGCCGTCCGCCGCGTTCGGCCCCTTGTTCTCGTACGTGACGGTGTAGGTGGCGGGTCGGCCGGGCAGCAGCAGCGCGCTGTCCTGGGTCTTGGTGACGGAGACGTTCGTCTCCGGGCACCGGTCGGGGGTCAGGCCGGTCGCGGTGGTCCCCGCCGTGTTGCTCCCGGTGTTGACCAGCGGCGAGCGGGTGAACACCTGCGCGGTGTTGAAGACCCGGTCGACGGTGGGGTTCCGGCTGCAGGTGGTGGGCGTGCCGGACGGGTCGACCGTGATGACGACGGTCAGCACGGCGCCGGGCGGGAAGGCGCCCAGCTCGCCGGAGTAGGCCATGGTGCTGTTGGTGGCCGTGGTGTCCTTGATGAACGACGGGCAGCTCACCCCGCCGGTGCCCTCGCAGGACACGACGTGCACGGCGTAGGAGCGGTAGATGTTCTGCTCGGAGCTCAGGTAGTCGCGGACGGTCGAGCCGTCCGCCGCGAGCGGGCCGTTGTTGGTGTAGGTGACCGTGTACGTGTTGGGCCGGCCCGGCAGGATCTGCGGGTTGGCCTGGGTCTTGGTGACGGAGACGTTCGTCTGCGGGCAGCGGCTCGGCGTGAGGCCGGTCGCCGAGACGTACGCCTGGTTGGGCAGGGTGTTGGTCACCCCGCTCGGCGCGAAGACGTTGGCGGTGTTGCCGACGACGTCGGCGCTCGGCGAGGACGAGCAGGCCGGCTCCGGACCGGACGGGTCCACCGTCATCACCACCGTCAGCTTCCCGCCCGGCGGGAACGCCCCGATCTCGCCGGAGAAGACCATGGTGCTGTTGGTGGCCGTGGTGTCCTTGACGAACGACGGGCAGCTCACCCCGCCGGTGCCCTCGCAGGAGACGACGTGCACGGCGTACGAGGTGTACAGCGACCGCGACGAGGCGAGGTAGTCGCGGATCGTCGCGCCGTCGGCCCAGCCGTTGCCCTCGTTGGCGAAGGTCACCGTGTAGGTGTTCGGCCGGCCCGGCAGCATCGTGGTCTCCGACTGGGACTTGGTGACCCGCAGGCTCATCCGGTTGTCGACCGTCGTGCTGACCGAGCTGTCGTTGGAGGTCGGGTCCGAGTCCGTGGCGCCCGGCGGCGGGTCGATCCGGGAGGACGCCGTCACCGAGGACGGCGAGGGCGCGCCGAAGCGGCCGGTCACGGTCAGCGTCAGCACCCCCAGGTGCGGCAGGCTCACCGCCGTGCCCGCGACCTGGCCGTCCGACACGCTCAGCGCGCCGGGGCAGACCGCGCCCGCGGCGGCCGAGCAGCTCGCCGCCACGTTCGTCGCGGCGGCCGGCGGCGTCACGGTGAACGGCGCCCCGTCGGCGGCGGTCAGCGCGTTGTTGCTCATGGTCACCGTGTAGCTGAACTCCTGGCCCGCGTACCCGCCGGTCGGACCGGCGACGTTGGTCGTCACGTCGACCACCTCCCCGGCCCGCCGCTCCGACCGCGCCTCCGACCCGGGCGGGGCGGACGAGGCGGACAGGGCGGATGAGGCGGGCGGGGCGGATGAGGCGGGCGGGGCGGATGAGGCGGGCGGCCGCGCCTCCGGTCCCGGTTCGGCGACGGCCACCGGCGGCGCGGCCAGCGCCACCGCCCCCCACGCCAGCAGTGCGGCCACGAAGGACCCGCACCGTCCCCGTCCGATTCCCGATCTCGTCCGAACCATGGCGAACCAACCCTCCGTGCCGGCCGATCGGAACGGGCACCTCTGGAACGTCGACCGGTCGATGCGTACGCGACCGTTCCACGCTCGCCCGCCGACCCGCGCCCGGCCCGCAGACAGGCACGGGGCGGGCCGGGAAATCAGTCACTTGAACCACTCGCGCACCACCCGACCGCCGGAAGCCGCTCCCGGCGCACCGCACCGCGCCGACCCCCGACAGCAGGAACCGAACGCGCCGGACGGGCGTCCTCCCCGTGGCCGATCACACGGCAGGAACGGGGAGCCCATGTACGACATCCACATCCGCCCGGCGGGCCTGCGCACCGCCGCCGACGCCGTCGGCGGGACGTCCGGCCGGCTGCACGGGCGCACCGGCCACTGGCTGGACGACAGCCTGAGCGCCGCCGCCGCCCACCCCGGCTTCGCCTCCGGGCCCGCGCTGCGCGAGTGCGCCGAGGCCTGGCAGACCCACATGAGCGCGGTCGCCCGGCAGTTGGACACCTACGCCGACCAGCTGCGGCAGTCCTCGCACTCGTACGACACCGCCGAGCAGGAGTCGGTGCGCCGGCTGGACCTGGCCGGCGGCGACCTGGGCGGGGGTGCCTGAGCGTGGTCGACTTCGCCGCCCTCCGGCAGGCCGACCCGGCCGCCCTGCACCGCGCCGCCGACGGCTGGGTCGAGCTGTCGAAGGACTCCTGGCAGGCCGTCAACGACCTGCACGACAACGGGATCGGCCCGCTCAAGGAGGACTGGCAGGACCGGGTCGGCCGGGCCGCCGGCAAGCGGCTCGCCGAGCAGGCGAACATCCTGGAGTCCGCCGCCGACATCACCCGGGGCGTGGCGATGGTCGTCGACGGGCTGGCGTCCTCCCTGGAGTACGCCCAGCGGACGCTGGCCCGGGCGCTGGAACTCGCCCGGGCGTACCGGCTGGAGGTGGACGGGGAGGGGACCGTCTCCACCACCGGTGAGGTCACCGGCGAGAGCCTCACCCACATGAACGAGGTGTCGGAGCTCATCCGGGAAGCCCTCCGGGAAGCCCGCCAGGCCGACGACCTGGCCTCCGCCGAGCTGCGGAAGCTGGGCGCTGCCACCTGCGAGACCGACCCCGAGAAGGCCCTCGACGGACTCCAGGGCGAGGCCTCGCAGGTCGAGCTCGACATGCTGGCCGGCGACATCCCGGACGGCCGCGACCCGGCGCTGGTGTCCCGGTGGTGGGCCTCGCTCACCCCCGAGCAGCAGCGGCAGCTGGAACTGGCGGAGCCGGTGAAGCTCGCCAACCTCCCCGGCATCCCGGACGCGGTCAAGGAGGACCTGCGCGGCGGGCCGGGGCGCAAGTGGGACCGGGTGAAGATGGTCGAGTGGGTCCTGGCCCACTGGAACGACGACTCCGGCGACTTCGACGACGAGAACAACTGCACCAACTTCGCCTCGGAGGCGCTGTTCCAGTCCGGCGTCCGCATGAAGGGCGACTGGACCGTCGAGGGCGACGCCTGGAACCGGGGCCGGGACCCGGGCTGGCTCGGCCTCGGCATCATCGGCCAGCAGCACAGCCACGCCTGGGGCGGCGCGCAGAACCTGCACGACTTCATGGTGGGCAACGGCGGCCGCGAGGTCCCGCCCGACCAGGTCAAGCCGGGCGACCTGGTCTTCCTGGAGGACGACAACGACCTGAACCCCGACCTCACGCCCGGCAACATCCACCACACCGCCGTCGTCACCGCGGTCACCCCGGACGGCGACATCCGGTACAGCCAGCACAACGACTCGCGGAAGAACGTCAGCATGGACGGGCGGTCCGGCCACGAGGCGCAGTCCGAGGGCCGGCAGAAGATCCGCTACGTCCGGGTCGAACCGAACTGGTACTGAGGGCGGCGCAGATGACGACGAACGAACTGGACGGGACGGGCGGAACGGCCGGGACGGGCGGAACGGCCGGGATGCGGGCCGGTCGGCGGCTCGCCTCGGCGGCGGTGCTGGCCGTGCTCGGCTGGACCTGCGCCAAGTACGGCCACGACGCCTACCTGGACGCGGCCCCGCGCCGGCTGAACCACTGCCTGGACGCCCTCCCGGTGCCGGCCGCGGCCTGGGCCGCGCTGGTCGCGGGGCCGCTGCTGGCGGCCGCGGCGGGCACGGGCGCCGCCCTGCTGCTCCGGCCCGCCGCCCGCCCGGGCCGGGCCGCGCTGGTGGCGGCCGCCCTGGTCGCCGTGCTGGCCGGGGTCCTCCTGCTGGTCACCGGCTGGGGGCTGGCCGACGCGGTCGGCGGTCTCGACGGCGCCCGGCACGCCTGCGGCGGCATGTGAGGCCCCGCCGGGACCGGTCCCGTCCCGGTCAGTGGGCCGCGGCGAGCCAGTCCCGGTAGCGGGTGGGGGCCAGGCGGGCGCCGGGGCCGGGGGTGAGGACGTCGCCGGGGACGGCGGCGAACAGGCCGGCCCGGTCGTCGACCAGGACGGGGCGGCGGTCCCCGCGGGCGGCCAGGGTGAGGCGGCCGACCTCGTCGAGCGTGAACCGGTCGGGGCCGGCCACGTCCAGGATCCCGCCGAGGGGCGCGCCGGTGGCCACGTCGGCGAGCGCGGCGACGACGTCGGCGCTGGCGATCGGCTGGACCGGCGTGGCGGGCAGGCGCACGGCCTCCTCGTCCGAGGTCCAGGACATGGTCGGCTCCATGAACTCGAAGAACGGTGACCACCGGGAGCGGCCCCGGGGCGCTGCCGGCCATCGGCACCTGGCTGGCCCGCACCCCCGACTGACGAACCGGCGATCGGGGACGGGACCCGTGGTGCCAGCCGGAGGGTCCCGTCCCCGAGGTGCGCGGGAAGGCCGACCCTGGCTCCGCGCACACCCGTCCTTCGGGGGGCGGGGGCGGCCGGCTTGGTGCCGACCGGGCAGGTTCACCCGATCGGCCCAACGCCGGGCGGGTGGGGCCGGGTCAGAGGTGGGCGGGATCCCCGCCGAGGTCGGTGTAGAGCCGCTGCCAGGCGCGGTCCGCGGCCGTGGGCGGTTTCCCGTCGCAGTAGGGGGTGCGGCCGTGGGCGGTGTAGTAGCGCATCATCTCCAGCACCGCGCCGGTGTCGGCGTCCCGGCCCGCGGTGTAGCGCTCGGCGGGCTCGCGGGTCTGGTGGACGCGGCAGCCGGGCGAGGAGGTGACGGACCCGGTGTCGAGGCCGCCCCGGTCCGGGCCGCCGCAGCCGGCCAGGAGCAGGACGGGCAGGGCGCCGACGAGGAGGGCGCGCAGGAGAGCGGTGGAACGGGCGGGCACGTGGTTCTCCCGGTGCTTCGTCAGAGGGCGGCGGGCAGACTGCGCAGGACCATGCCCGCGCCGACCACGAGGACCAGCAGCGCGGTCAGCAGGGCGCCGTACGGACCGAGGCCGCGCAGGCGGGCCAGGGCCGGGTGGGCGGCGAGCGGCTCCAGGCGGTGGCCGAGGCCGACGAGGAGCAGGCCCGCACCGGTCAGGGTGGCGGCCATGCCCACTCCGTAGGCGACCACCAGGGCGGCACCGAACAGGGTGCGTCCGAGGGCGACGGCACCGAGCAGCACCACCAGCGCGGAGGGGCTCGGGACCAGGCCGCCGGCGATCCCCAGCCCGATCAGCCGGCGCCGTTCCGTCCCCCGGCCCGGTTCGTGGGCGTCGTGGTGGTGGTGATGGTGGTGGTGACGCCCGAACAGGCCGTGCCGGTGGCTGTGCGGTTCGTGGTTGTGCCTGTGCTCGTGCCCGTGCGGCTCGTGGCCGTGCTCGTGCCCGTGGCCGTGCTCGTGCCCGTGGCCGTGGTGTTCGTGCCCGTCGCCGGAGTGGCCGGGAGGGCCGGAGTCACCCGGGTGGGCCGCGCCTCCGGCCGCCACACCGGCCAGGACGGGGCGCGGTTCGCGCGTGCGCCGTCCGGTGCCCTCCGCCGCCGGTGCCCGGCGGGCGCGGCGGGCGCGCAGGGCGTCCCGCGTCAGCAGGGCGCCGACGAGCAGCACGAGGGCTCCGCCGACGGTGCCGAGCACGGCCAGCAGGCGGTCTCCGGCGAGGGTGGAGGAGGCGGTGAGCAGCAGCCCGGTGACCAGGACGCCGGTGGTGTGGGTGAGGGTGACGGTGGCGCCGACGGTGAGCGCGTCGCGGGGGCGGCCGCGCCTGCCGGCGAGGTAGGCGGCCATGACGGTCTTGCCGTGGCCGGGGAGCAGGGCGTGGCCGGCGCCGAGGACGAGCGAGAGCAGGACGGCGAGCAGGCCCAGCGGCAGGGTCAGGTGGCGGGCGGCGCCCAGGGCGGCGAGGCGGGCGTCGAGCGAGGCCGTCCAGCCGGCCGTGGGACCGGACGCCGTGGTCCCGGCCCGCGGACCGGCACCCGGGCCGCCGCCGGGGCGGGCGTGGAAGGCGGCGGTGGTGACGCCCTCCGGCGCGTCGAGCAAGTCCCTTGGGTAGTCGCGCAGTTCACGGCTGACGGAGTCGGCCGGGACGTCGGAGGAGTCGAGCGTGGTGCCGTCGCCCCGGGCGGTGATCTCGTTCCAGCCGACCCGGGCGGGGTCGGCTCCGGTCTCGACGCGGAAGCCCGCGCCGTCGCCCGCGAGTCGCCGGTCGGCGCGCAGGCGGCATTCGAGGCGGCTGGTGCGCAGGCCCGCCGCGCCGTCCTGGTAGGCGAGCGAGGAGGCGGCGACGGTCCAGCGGAGGGGCTCGCCGTCGGCGGTGAGCCGGATCCGGCGGGCGGTGTCGTCGCACTGGCGGGTGGCGCGGGCGGTGCTCTCGGCGGCGGTGACGGTGCCGTCGTGGTCGGTGTCGGTGGCGGACCGTTCCTGGAGGGTGGGGATCTCGGCGAGGTCGGTGACGGCGAGGGCGTCGACGCCGCCGGTCCCGACGGTGAGTCCGAGGTAGTGGTTGACCGAGAAGTTGCCGAGCGGGTGGGCCTGCGCGGGCGGCGCGGCCAGCGCGGTCAGGGCGAGGGCCGCGGCGAGGGCGGCCCCGGTGCGGGTCAGGGTGCGGTGGACTGCCACGCGGTGCCTCCGGGGAGCGGAACGGCGGTGGGCGCGGGCGCCCCGTGCGGGCTGGCGGCGCGGCAGGGTTTCAGCGCTGGGCCCGCACACTGTCGCGTCCGCCCGCTCGCCGTGTCCACCGGCACGGCCGCCCCGCGCGGCCGGACGGGTGATGCCGCTGGGCCGCCGGGGTGATCGCGGCACGCCGGAGGGCTGTTCGCGGCGAACCCCACGCGTCGGCGGAGGACAGTACGTGTCGGCCGACCCGCCGCACGACCCCCGCACGTCCCGCGTCCGCCACGGACGCGGAACGACCGTTCCTGACAAGGAAATCGGAGACTCCTTGATGAGCCTTCCCCGTCGATCCCCGGGTCGCCGCTCCGCCGCCCGGGGAGCCGCGGTCCTCACCGCGCTCGCCCTCGGCATGGCCGGCACCGCCCTGCTCGGCACCGGCGCCGGCACCTCGCAGGCGTCCAGCCACCGCGAGGCGCCGCTGATCGCCGCCGACCCGCAGGTCGACAACACCGACCTGTACGCCTTCACCAGCCCCGACAACCCGGACACGGTCACCCTGATCGCCAACTGGCTGCCGTTCCAGGAGCCCAACGGCGGCCCGAACTTCTACCCGTGGGCGGACGGCGCGCACTACGACATCAACATCGACTCGCAGGGCACCGGGCACCCCGACGTCACCTACCGCTGGACCTTCCACACCGAGGACCTGCGCGGTACCGACACCTTCCTCTACGACAAGGGCCCGGTGAACGACCTCGGCGACGACACCCTGCGCTTCCGCCAGTACTACACGCTCCAGGAGCTCCACCCGAACTGCGACCCGGTGACCCTGGTCGAGCACGGCCAGGTCGCCCCGTCCGACACCGGCCGCGCCTCGATGCCCGACTACGGGCGGCTGCGCCAGCAGGCCACCGTCCAACTCCCGGGCGGCGGGCAGACGGTGGCCACCCAGGCCGCCGACCCGTTCTTCCTGGACCTGCGGGTCTTCGACCTGCTGTACGGCGGCGACCTCTCCGAGGTGGGCCAGAACACCCTGGCCGGGTACAACGTCAACTCGGTGGTCCTGCAGGTCCCGAAGAGCCACCTCGCGTACAAGGGCGACCCGACCCGCAACCCGGTCGTCGGCGTCTGGTCGAGCACCGAGAAGCAGAGCATGAGGCTCAGCCCCGGCAAGGCCGACCCGGTGGGCGACTACGTCCAGGTCTCGCGGCTGGGCAACCCGCTGGTCAACGAGGTCGTCGTCCCGGCCGGGCTGAAGGACGCGTTCAACGCGCTGCCCCCGTCCGCGGACCACGACCAGCCCGCCGTGGTCGCCAAGGTCCTCGACCCGGAGGTGCCCAAGCTCGTCCAGGCGATCTACGGCCTGCCCGCGCCCGCCGCGCCGCGCACCGACCTGCAGGAGATCTTCCTCACCGGCATCGCCAAGGCCGCGAACGGCCCGCTCGCCGTCGACCTCAACTCCCAGCTGATGAACCAGGACGTCGACCCGGGCCGGTTCGTCCCCGCCGAGGAGCTGCGGCTGAACATGTCCACCCCGGTGACGCCGGCCCCGGACCGCCTCGGCGTCCTCAACGGCGACTTCCAGGGCTTCCCCAACGGCCGCCGGCTCGGCGACGACGTCGTCGACATCGCCCTGCAGGTCGTCGAGGGCGCCACCCCCGGGAAGTTCGTCCAGGCCCTCGCGGCCGGCGACAAGGTCAACGGTCCCGACCGGCCGTTCGCCGCCGCCTTCCCGTACCTGGCGCTGCCCTACGACAAGGCCGTCAACCAGAAGTGACCCCCGCGCGGCGGCCCCGGGCTCCGGGGCCGCCGCCCGCTCCTCACCGAGGGAAGCCGCCGTGCGCCGCCTGCCCCTGCTGCTGACCGCCGCCGCCCTGTGCGCCGGCCTCGCCCACCTCGGCGGCCTCGCCGAGCCGCCACCCGCCCCCGCCGCCGCCGCTCCCCGCGCCGCGCCCTCCGCCGGGTCCGCCCTGGCGGCGGCGATCGCCGCCGACCGGCAGCACCTGCGCACCCGCCCCGACGACGCCGCGGCCTGGGCCCGGCTCGGCGGCGAGTACGTCGAACAGGCCCGGCTGACCGCCGACGCCTCGTGGTACCCGAAGGCCGACGAGGCCCTGCACCGCTCGCTCGCCCTCGCCCCGGAGGGCAACACCGAGGCGCTCACCGGCCTCGGCGCGCTCGCCAACGCCCGCCACCTGTTCGCCGAGGCCGCCGACCACGCCCGGCGCGCCCTGGCCGGCGCGCCGCTGCACTGGCAGGCGTGGGCGGTCCTCACCGACGCCCGCACCCAGCTGGGCGACGACGCGGGCGCCACCGACGCCGCCCAGCACCTGCTCGACCTGCACCCGGGCACCGCGTCCTTCACCCGCGCCGCCTACGACTTCGAACAGCACGGCCGGACCGAGGACGCCCGCACGGCCCTGCGACGCGCCCTCGCCGACGCCTACGACCCCGCCGACCGGGCGTTCTGCCTGCACCAGCTCGCCGAGCTCGACCGGACCGCGGGCCGCGCCGACGACGCCCTCGACGGCTACCGCCGCGCGCTGGCCGCCGACCCCGCCCACACCGCCGCCCTGGCCGGACAGGCCCGCGCCGAGGCGGCGCTCGGCCGCACCGACGACGCCCTCGCCCACTACGCGCAGGCCGCCGCGAGGGTGCCGCTCCCCCAGTACCTGCTGGAGCTCGGCGAACTCCACGAGTCCCTCGGCCACCGCGAACAGGCCGCCGAGCAGTACCGGCTGCTGCGCGCCGAAGCCGACCTCGCCGCCGCGAACGGCGTCGTCGACGACCTGACGCTCGGCCAGTTCGAGGCCGACCACGGCGATCCCGCCGCGGCCGTCCGGCTGCTGCGCGCCGAGTGGGACCGCCGCCACCACGTCCTGGTCGCCGACGCCCTCGCCTGGGCCCTGCACCGCACCGGCGCGGACCGCGAAGCCCTCGGCTACACCGACCTCGCCCTCGCCCACGGCTGGCGCAGCGCCCCGTTCCTCTACCACCGGGGCGAGATCGAACGCGCCCTCGGCCGCACCGACGACGCCCGCGCCGACCTCTCCGGGGCCCTCGCCACCGATCCGGGGTTCGACCCCCTCCAGGCCCCGCGGGCCCGCGCCGCCCGGGCGGCGCTCACCCCCTGAGCCCGCGGCCACCGGTCGTGGACGCGGGGGGCGGGACGCGCCGAGGGCCCCGGCCGGGAACGGTCGGGGCCCTCGGTGCGACGGCGGGTCAGGAGGTCGGCATCAGGACGGTGTCGACGATGTAGACGGTGGCGTTGGCGGTCTGCACGTTGCCGCAGAGCACCTTGGAGTTGCCGTTGACGGTGAAGTCCGGCTGGGTGCCGGTGACGGTGAGGTCGCCGCCCTCCAGGGTCTTGTGGGTGCCGGCCAGCGCGGTGGGGGCCAGGCGCTCGGGGGTGACGTGGTAGGTGAGGACCTTGGTCAGCTTGGCCTTGTCGGCCAGCAGCGCGTCCAGGTCGGCCTTCGGGACCTTGGCGAAGGCGTCGTTGGTGGGCGCGAAGACGGTGATGTTCTGCGCCGAGTTGAGGGTGTCGACCAGGCCGGCCTGCTTGACGGCGGTCACCAGGGTGGACAGCAGCGGGTTGTTCGAGGCGGCGGTGGCGACCGGGTCCTTGGCCATGCCGGAGAACGACCCGGCGCCGTCCTTGGGCACGGCGGCACAGGCGGCGCCGAACGGCTGGTCGGTCATCGCCGCCGCGGAGGCGGTGGTGCCGGACGTCGCCGCCGCCGAGGAGCCCGCGGCGGAGGCCGAGGCCGAGGCGGACGAGGAGCTGGAGCCGCCGCTGCTGCTGCACGCGCCCAGGGTCAGGGCCAGGGCGCCGGCGGCGAGCAGGGCGGTGAGGGTGCGGCGGTTGCGGGTGTGCGCGGACATGGCGGATCTCTCCTCGGTACTCGGGTGAAGTGGTGCGGGAAGGAAGGTGGTCGTCGGGTGGTCAGGTGACGGTGACGACGGTGCTGTGCCAGCCCGTCGCCCCGGCGGGGAACGGCGCGGCGCGGCTCTCGGGCTGCACGGCGCCGGTGGCGTCGGTGGCGCGCACCTCGATGCGGTGCGTGCCGGGGGTCGCGCCGCGCCAGCGGTGGGTCCACTGCCGCCACAGGTCGGGCCCGGCGTCGGCGGCCAACTCGGCCTGCTGCCAGGGGCCTTCGTCGATCCGGAGTTCGACGGCGGCGATGCCCCGGTGGGTGGCCCAGGCCGTCCCGGCGACGTCCACGTCCCCGGCGGGGACCCGCGCGAACGGTGCGGGCAGCTCGATCCGGGAGGCGGTGCGGACGGCCCCGGTGCGGTCCCAGCCGCGCCGCACCCAGTACGGGTCGAAGGCGGCGAAGGTGGTGACCTCCAGCTCGACCAGCCACTTGGTGGCGGAGGTGTAGCCGTAGAAGCCGGGCACCACGCTGCGGCACGGGAAGCCGTGCGCGACGGGCAGTGCCTCGCCGTTCATGGCCACCGCCAGCAGGGCGCGGCGGCCGTCCAGGACGGACTCCAGCGGGGTGCCGATGGTCATGCCGTCCTGCGAGCGGCCGACCAGCTGGTCGGCCCCGGCCCGGACCCCGGCGCGGCGCAGCAGCGCGGGCAGCGCGGCGCCGAGCCAGCGGGTGGTACCGACGTAGGGGCCGCCGACCTCGTTGGAGACGCAGGACAGCGTGTGGTCGAGCTCCTCCAGCGGTTCGCGCAGCAGCTCGTCGAAGGTGAGCAGCCGCGGCCGGTCGACCAGGCCGTGGATGCGCAGCGTCCAGTCCCGGGGGTCGATCCGGGGCAGGGTGAGCGCGGTGTCGACCCGGTAGAAGTCCGCGTTCGGGGTGGTGAACGGGGACAGGCCCGGGACGTTCGGGTGGACGGCGGCGGGCAGCGGCGGCAGCGGTTCGGCCGGCGCGGGCAGCCGGACGGCCTCGCGGGCGGCGCCGACGTCGTACCGGCGGTCGGTCAGGATCCGGCCGCCGACCCCGGCCAGCGCGCCCGTCGCGAGGGTCGCGGCGGTGGCGGTGAGCACCGTCCGGCGGCTGGTGACCCCGGTGCCGTCCGGTTCGGCCCGGGGTGCGGGGGCCGGCGCGGACGTCCGGCGCCAGAGGCGGGCCAGGACCACCACGGTGACCGCGCCGACCAGGCCCGCGACCAGCGCCGGGGCGCAGTCGGCGGCGGCCGCGCCGGGGCGGGACAGCGCGGCCCAGGCGCCGAGGCCGCCGAACGCGGCGAAGACCGCGGCCCCGGCGAGCGGGCGGCGCACCGCCAGCAGGCCGGCCAGCGCGGCGAGCAGCGCCATCGTGAGGTGGATGCCGCCCAGCAGCACCGCCTTGTCGTGGGTGCCGAAGGTGCGGACCGCGTACTCCTTGAGCGGCGTCGGCGTCAGGTCGATCGCCGCCGACCCCACCGCGATCACCGGCGCGGTGGCGGCACCGGTGGCGTACGCCACCAGCTCGCCCGCGCCGAGCGCCGCCACCGCCGCCGCCAGGCCGGTCGCTGCCGCGCCGGCCAGCCGCGGCAGCGCGCGGCCGGCCGGTCGGCGGGACCGTGCGGCGGAGGGGGTCGGTTGGTTGGTCACACCCCCGCTTCGGGACCTGGGCGGGCGCGGATTGGTCGGACTTTCCGACTCGCCCGATCGGGTGACACCGGACGTCCGTGCCGGCCCGGGGCCGACGGCCGGCCGGAGCCTGGGAGGGCGGGCCGGCGTCCGCGCCCGTCGTCCCGCCCGGGCCGTCCGGGCGGTCGGACCTCCGCGCGGAGGACGGTGGGGTGGCCCGGGGACCAATCCGTGCACCGTCCGGTGTCGAACGCCCAGTACGAGCAGGCACCCGACAGCCTGTCATCCGCGTCGCCGAACGGCGGCCGTCCGACGGAAGGCACCCATGTCCCCCACCGCCCCGGGAGCACTCCCCGCCCGACACTCCGGAGGCGCTCCGTGGTGAGCACGGTCGTCCGCCTCCCCGACCCCGGCCGGCCCGGGCCCGACCTCCGGGAGCTGATCGGCCTGGTCGCCCTCGGCGACCAGGAGGCCTTCTCCCGCCTGTACGACGTGGTGGCCGGGCCGGTGCTCGGGCTGGTGCGCCGGGTGCTGCGCGATCCGGCGCAGTCCGAGGAGGTCGCCCAGGAGGTGCTGCTGGAGGTGTGGCGCACCGCCGCCCGCTACCGGCCGGAGACCGGGGACGTCATGCCGTGGGTGATGACCATCGCCCACCACCGCGCGGTCGACCGGGTCCGGGCCGCCCAGGCCGCGGCCGACCGGGACCGGCGCGCCGCGGCCGCCGCCCATACGACGGCCTTCGACGAGGTCGCCGAACAGGTCGAGGGCCGGCTGGAGCGCGAGCAGGTCCGCCGCTGCCTGAAGACGCTGACCGAACTCCAGCGGGAGTCCCTGACCCTGGCCTACTACCGGGGCTACACCTACCCGCAGGTCGCCGAGGCCCTCGGCGCCCCGCTCGGCACCGTGAAGACCCGCATGCGCGACGCCCTGATCCGCATGCGCGACTGCCTGGGAGTGGGATCGTGAACGCCACCGCCGACCTGCACGCCCTCACCGGCGCCTACGCCGCCCACGCCCTCGACGACGCCGAACGCGCCGCCTTCGAGGGCCACTTGGCGCACTGCGAGCCCTGCGCGCGGGAGGTCGCCGAGTTCGCCGCCACCCTCGCCCGGCTCGGCGCCGCCGAAGCCGTCGCCCCGCCGCCCCGGCTCAAGGCCCGGGTGCTGGCGGAGCTGCCCACCACCCGGCAGGACACCCCGCGAGTGGCCCCCGCGGCCGACCCCCGCCCGGGCCGCCGACTCCCCCGGCGCTGGCAGCGGTTCGCGCTGGCCGCCTGCCTGGCCGCCGCGGTCGGCGCGGGCGCGTTCGCCGTCGAACAGCACCGGGAGACCGGGCAGGCCCGCGCGGAGGCGGCGGCGGCCCGGGAGCAGCGGGCCGCCCTCACGGCGCTGCTGACCGCTCCGGACGCCCGCCTCGCCAGCGGTCCGGTGACCGGCGGCGGGACGGGCACCACGGTGTGGTCGCCCGCGCTCGGCCGGGCCGGGTTCTGGGCCGCCGACCTGCCCGCCCTCCCCGGCGGCCGGGTCTACCAGCTCTGGTTCGACGACGCGGGCACCATGCGCCCCGCCGGGCTGCTCCCCTCCGACGGCTCCCTCGTCCTGGCCGGGGCCATCGGCGGGGCCGACGGCGTCGGCGTCACCGAGGAGCCCGCGGGCGGCTCGGCCCACCCCACCTCGCCCCCGCTCCTCGTCCTGCCCTTCACCTGACGCCCCGGCGGGCCGGCGGGCGGGCGGGCGGGCCGGCGGGCGGACGGGCGGTCCGGCGCGGCGGGGAGCGGCGGCGGCCGGCGGGCGCGGACGCGGGGTTCCCCCGGCCCGCCCGCCGGGTCTACTGTTCGGTAACATCCCGCGCCGTCCGGACGCCCCAGGAGAGCCGATGACCGCCGACCGCCCCGACCGCTCCGCCCGCCTGCTCGGCGGGCTCCTGCTGGCCGCCGGAGCCGCGCACTTCGCCGTCCCGGAGCCGTTCGACGCGATCGTGCCGCGCGCCCTGCCCGGCTCGCCCCGGACCTGGACCAGGGCGAGCGGGCTGGCCGAACTGGCCGTCGGCGCGGCGGTCCTGCACCCGCGCGGCCGCCGCGCCGGCGCGCTGGCGGCCGCGGGGCTGTTCGCCGCCGTCTTCCCGGCCAACGTCCAGATGGCCCACGACTGGCGCCACCGCCCGGCCCCGCTGCGCGCCGCCGCGTTCGCCCGACTGCCCCTGCAGGTCCCGCTGGTCCTCTGGGCGCTGCGGGTCGCCCGCCGCTGACGCCGCGTCAGCGCGGGTACCACTCGGCGGGCCGGACGGTCCCGTCCGCGCCGCCGGGGCGGCGGGCCAGGATCTGGTCGACGCCCATCCGCCCCTCCGCGAAGGCCAGCGAGCTGCCGGCCAGGTAGAGCTGCCACAACCGCACCGTCGGCCGTCCGACCAGCGCGGTGAACCGGTCCTGCTGCCGGGTCAGCTCGGCGCGCCAGGCGTCGATGGTGCGGGCGTAGTGCGGGCGCATCGCCTCGGTGTGCAGCACCTCCAGGCCGGCCGCCTCGATCAGGTCGACGGTCCGCCCCAGCGGGCGCATGTGCATGTCGGGGGTGATGTACGCCTCGATGAACGCGCCGCCGCCGGGCGCGACGGCGCCGCGCGACATCTGCTGGACCAGCAGCCGCCCGCCCGGGCGCAGCAGGCCGTGCAGGCGGGCGGCGAAGGCGGGGTACTCGTCCCGGCCGACGTGTTCGCCCATCTCCACGCAGCTGACCGCGTCGTAGGCGGCCGCGGCGATCTCCCGGTAGTCGCACAGCCGGACGTCCACCAGGTCCGCCACGCCCGCCTCGGCCACCAGGGCCCGGGCGTGGGCGTGCTGGCGGGCGGAGAGGGTGACGGCGGTGACGGCGGCGCCGTAGTGGAGGGCGGCGTGCCGGGCCAGCGCGCCCCAGCCGCAGCCGACGTCGAGCAGGCGGCTGCCGGGGCGCAGGTCGAGCTTGCGGCAGACCAGGTCGAACTTGGCCTCCTGGGCGGCCCGCAGGGACTGGTCGTCGGAGGTGTAGTAGGCGCAGGAGTAGGCCATGGCCGGGCCGAGCAGCAGGGCGTAGAACTCGTTCGACAGGTCGTAGTGGTGGCTGATCACCGCCCGGTCCCGGCTGCGGCTGTGCAGGGCGCCGCGGACCTCCGCCCGGCCGCCGGGCCGGGGCGGCGGGGGCCCGACGGCGCCGAGCCGGGCGGCCGCGGCCAGCAGGGCCGGCCAGCTGCGCGGTGCCGGGCGGCCGACCGTCCGCCCGGCGAGGCCCCGGCGGACGGCGGACAGGGCGGCGGCGAGGTCGCCGTCGACGTCGAGCTCCCCGCTGATCCAGGCGTCGGCGAGGCCGAGTTCGCCCGGCTGCCAGAGCAGCCTGCGCAGGGCCCGGCGGTGGCGCACCCGCAGCCGCGGCCCGTCCGCCGGGCCGGTCGTCGAGCCGTCCCACAGGTGCAGGACGAAGGGCGGCGGCCCGGCGAACAGCTCGTGCAGGACGGGTTCGAGCACGTCGGCGGCGCCCTTCCCCCGTCCGGGCGCCCGGGTGGATCGGGTCGTGGGTGCGGTCATCGGTTCCCCTCCTCCGGACGGGGCCTCGGTGCGGCCCCGCGGTCGTCTGCCCCCGGGATTCGGAGCCGCGCCCGCCGCGGCTTGGCCGCCGTCCGCTCCGGAACGGGGCACCGCTCCCGGAACGGTGCGGGAGCGATGCGGGTGGGGTGGCCCGTCGGCGGACCGGAACCTGGAACGGCAAGGGAACACCGAGAGGTCCGTCCGAACCCGGGAGTGGTCATGGGAATCGTCCGTCGTCTGCACGAAGCCGGTGTCAGCAGCGAGCACGCCTACGCGGCGGCGTTCGGCTCCATCGGCCTGTCGCTGGTGAGTTGGTGCGCCTCGGCGAAGACCGAGGGCGGGGGCGTGGAGCGGGCCGACCGGTGGGGGATCTTCATCGGCGAGTGGGCTCCGACGTTCTTCGCGCTGGGCCTGGCGCTGGCCGGCTACGAGCGCGCGGAAGGGGCGCCGGGAGCCTGAACCACCGCGCGGCCGACCCGCCCGACCCGCCGAACGGCAGGTCGGGCGGGTCGGCCCGTCGGGCCTAGGCCCTCTCTTTCGGATCTTGTCGGATCAGCGCGCGGCGTTGGGCGCCCGGCTGGGAGTGCCGGCCCGACGCCCTCGTACTGGATGTACTTGGGTGTGGGGCCGGTGCTTCCAGGCGGGATGATCCGGCGTCGCGCGCCCGGCAAGACCCGAAAGAGAGGGCCTAGTCGCGCTGCGCCGGTCCGAACCGGACCGGGACGCCGGGGGAGAACAGCACGCTCGCCGGGGGCCCGGTGACCTCGATCCCGGCCGACCGCAGCAGGGTCTCGTCGAGGTGCTCCACCTCCGCCTGGTGCAGCGGCCACGGCGGGTGCTCGACCGGCAGGTAGACCGTGCGGCCGGCGGTGCGGGTGTGCAGCCCCCAGCGGGCGGTGAGGAAGTCGGCGAGCGGGCCCGGGCGTTCGAGGCGCGGGCCGACCCGGGCCCGCAGCACGCACCGGGCGCCGCCGCCCCCGGCCCCGCGCACCCGGGTGGCGAGGTGCAGCACGTCGCCGTCCGCCGTCCAGCGGGTCCGCGACCAGCGGTAGGGGAGGCCGAGCGCCGAGCGCGCCACCAGCACCGCGGGCAGCCGGGGGCAGTCGAGCGAGCGGAAGACCACCCCCCGGCGGCCGTGCCCGTCGACGGAGTAGAGCCGCACGTTGACCTCGGGGAACGTCCCGACGTACGGCAGGGCCGCCCGGCCGGGCCCCAGCCGCTCCATGGAGAAGGCGACGAGCCCGGCCCAGGTGGTGCCGCCGCGGACGTCGGGGAACGCGCCGGGCGGCAGCAGGGGCGCGACGGCGGCGGGGTGCACGGGCCAGTGCAGGAAGAGCACGTCGCGCCAGTCCTGGGACAGCAGCGTCGGCCGCACCGGGCGCGGCGCGGTGCCGGTCACCGCTTCGGGGCGCACGGGAGGGCCCTCCGTCCGGACGGGTCGGCGGCGGACGGGTCCCGGTCCTCGACGGCCCGGCGGAGCAGGTCGAGGGCGGCTTCGAGGGTGCGCGGACGGGGCAGTCCGGCCGGGCGGTCGGGACGGTTCCACCCCGGCCCGGCCGTGACGACCAGCGTGTCCAGGCGGGCACCGGCGGCGCCCCACGAGGCGCGGCCCACCTCGCCCGCGAGGTGCGGGTCGGCGGTGGCGCGGCCCTGGGCCCACAGCAGCACCGCCGAGGGGCCCAGGCGGGTGACCGCGTCCAGGAGCGCCCGCGCGGGCACCGCGGCGCCGAGCATCCGGTAGGGCAGGCCGCCCACCGTCATCGCGGCGGCCACGGCCTCCAGCGGGAGCGTGTGCTGCTCGCCCGGCATGGCGGCGAGCAGCACCGGCGGCGCCGCCCGGAAGCGGGCCGGGGCGACCGCCGCGGTGCGCAGCGCGGCGGCGACGTGCCAGGAGAGCAGGTGCTCGACCTCGACGTACTGTTCGCCGTCGGCGGCCCACTTGCGGCCGGCCGCGCGCAGGGCGGGCATCATCACCTCGGTCCACGCCCGGACGGGTCCGAGGCCGTCCACGGCGCCGCGCAGGATCGCGGCCACCTCCGGGCCGTCGAGCCTGACCGCCGCCCGGGCCAGGCCCCGGCACTCGGGGCGGACGGGGCCGAGCGGCATGGCGCGGCCGCCGCCCGGGTGGGTGGTGGCCGCCGGTTCCGGGGCGGGGCGGGCCGCGACCGGCCCGGTGCCGGGTTCGGCCGGGAGCCGGTCGTCGTCGGGCGTCCGGTGCGCGCCGGGCACGGCGGGCGCGCTGGACGCGGCGGAGCGCGCCGCCTTCGCCGCGCCTGCCGCCTCCGCCGGGGGGATGCCGCGGGCGGTCAGCCGGCACATCTCGTCGAGCAGGGAGACGTCCTCGGGGGACCACCGGCGGTGGCGGCCCGCTCCGCGGTGGGAGGGCCCGATGCCGTAGCGGCGCTCCCAGGAGCGGATCGTGGTGGGCGACACGCCCAGCCGCCGGGCGACCGCGCCGGTCGGCACGCCCAGCGGGGAGTCCGCGCCGGGCGGGGAGTCCGCGCCGGGCCGCCCCGGGGCGGACGCCTCCGCGCGGACGGCGGTCCCGGCCTCGTCCCCCTCGGTCGTCTTCCTCACGGCGGTCTCCTCGGGTGCGGTGGCGGGTCGTGCCGGTCGGGCACGGGTGCGGGTGCGGGGCGCGGCGGGCCGGTCAGCCGTCCCGGAGGGCGCCGCGCAGGCGCAGCAGGCCGTCCCGCATGCGGGACTTGACCGTGCCGAGCGGGAGTCCGAGGGCGGCGGCGATCTGGCTCTGCGAGTAGCCGCCGTAGTAGGCCAGGACCAGGGCCTGGCGCTGGGCCGTGCCCAGGGCGGCCAGGGCGTCCCGGACCCGGGCCGCCTCCATGGCCCGTTCGACCGTCTCGACGACGGGCTCCGGCGTCGCCCGGTCCTCCCGCAGGACGCGCTGCTCGCGTTCGCTGGAGGCGCGGACCGACCGGACCCGGTCCACGGCGCGCCGGTGGGCGATCGTGCACGCCCAGGCGGCGACCGAGCCGCGCTCGGGCCGGTAGGACGGCGCGGAGCGCCACACCTCCAGCAGGGCCTCCTGGGCGACCTCCTCGGCCTGGGCGGGGTCCTTGAGCACGCGCAGCGCGATGCCGTACACGGTCGGCGCGAGGTCCTCGTAGAGGCCGGTGTAGGCGCCCCGGTCGCCCCGGGCGGTGCGGGCCACCAGGCCGCGCAGCCGTTCGGCGCGCAGGGCCCGGCAGTCGGCGGCGGGGGGCTGCACCGGGGCGAGGGTGGTGGCGGGTCTCATGCTCCGAACCTGCCTCCCGGCGCCGCCGGGTTCCACTCGCAGCGTTGTCGCAGCGTTTTCGGCGCAGCGTTTCCGCCGCGGCCGCCGCCGGCCCGGACCCGCCCCCGGACCCGCCCCCGCGGGACCGCCCGGTCAGGGCGCGGCGCTCCCGCGGACGGCCTCGGCCGCCAGGACCTCGGGGAGGTCGTCGAGCCGGTCGAGCCCTCCGACGGCGCGGGCGGTGCGGTGGTTGGCGGCCAGCAGCTCGCGGTGGCGGTGGACGAAGGCCCAGTAGCCGCTGGTGAACGGGCAGGCCCGCTCCCCGGTCCGGTCGCCGGGCCGGTAGGCGCAGGGGCGGCAGAGGTCGCTCATCCGGTTCAGGTACGCGCCGCCGCAGGCGTAGGGCTTGGTGGTCGTGGTGCCGCCGTCGGCGTACTGCGACATGCCGATCACGTTGGGGACCATCACCCAGTCGTAGCCGTCCACGAAGCTGCGGTGGAACCAGTCGGTGACCGCGGCCGGGTCGTAGCCGTGCTGCAGGGCCCAGTTCCCGAGCACCATCAGCCGGGGGACGTGGTGGGTCCACCCGGTGTCGCGGACCTGGGCGAGCACGCGGGACAGGCAGCGGGCCCGGACCGCGTCGGCGTCCAGTTCGGCGAACCAGTCGGGCAGCGGGGTGCGGTGGCCGAGCGCGTCGCGGTGCCGGTGGTCCTCGCCGAGGTACCAGTACAGCTGCCAGACGTACTCGCGCCAGCCGGCCACCTGCCGGACGAACCCCTCGACGCTGTTGAGCGGCGCGCTCCCGGAGCGGTGGGCGTCCTCGGCGCGGCGCACGCACTCGCCCGGGTCGAGCAGGCCGAGGTTCAGCGGGACGGAGAGCAGGCTGTGCGCCATCCACGGGTCGTCCGCCAGGACGGCGTCCTCCCAGCGTCCGAAGTGGGGCAGCCGGGCGGTGGCGAAGTGCTCCAGCGCGCGGACGGCCTCGGCGCGGGTGGCGGCGAAGCGGCGGGGGCCGTCCCGTCCGACGAAGCGCACCTCGCCCGACCGCTCCCAGCGGTCGAGGTCGGCCCGCACCTCCTCGTCGATCCCGTCCTCCTCCGGCCACCGGGGCGGCGGCACGGGCAGGACGGACCTCCCGCGCGGCGGCGGCTCCCGGTTGTCGGCGTCGAGGTTCCACCGGCCGCCGACGGGCTCCCCGGCGGGGTCGAGGAGCAGGTGCTCGGCGCGGCGGACCCGCCGGTAGAAGTCCTCCATCAGCAGCCGCCGTCCGCCGAGGCCGTCGGCCCAGCGGCGGAAGTCCCCGAACGGCACCAGGAAGCCGCGCGGCGGGAGCACCTCCACCCGCGGCAGCGCCGTGACCAGGCCGAGCGCCGCCCTGGACGTGGGGTGGCAGACCGTGACGGCCCCCTCCCCCACCGCCTGCCGCAGGCCCTCCCGGTAGGTCTCCGCCCGCACGTAGCGGGCCCGGTCGCCGAGTTCGGCGGCCCGGTGCCGCATCGCGGACAGCACCAGGTGGGCCTTCGCCCGGTGGAAGCGGCGGCGCCGGAACACCGACCGCGCCTCGACGATCACCACGGGCGCCCCGGGGTCCGGTCCGGGCTCCGCGGGGTCGAGGAAGTGCGGACCGAGCTGGTCCCCGAAGAGCCAGTGCGGCCGGGGCCCGCTCACCGGGCCGCTCCCGGACGCCGGTTCCCGCGGTCCATGACGCCACCCTCTTCCGACGGGGAGGCGGGCGCCTCCGCCCTCCAGCGTCGGCTCCCCGCCCGGGCCCGGGCGAACCGCAGCGTTCGCGCAGCGTTGCCCGACGGCCCCGGCGGTCCCGGCGGTCCCGGCGGTCTCAGCAGGGGGTTCAGGTGAGGTGCGCCCGGGTGGCGACCTCCTCGTTGTGACGCATGTGCTGGTGGGCGCGGTCCCCGAGCTCCGCTATCAGCCCGGCGACGAGGCTCTCGACGACGGCCAGCGTCGGCACCAGGCTGTCGTACGGCGAGGGGGCGCCGACCTGGCTGGAGAAGACGACCTCGGCGTGGGCGCTCACCGGGGAGAGCCAGGTGTCGGTGAACAGGACGACGCGCCCCCCGGCCTCGCGGACGAGTTCGGCGGCGGTGACCTTGTCCTCCTCGTAGCGGCGGTAGTCGAAGACGACGAGGACGTCGCGGCGGGTGAGCGAGGCGAGCAGGGCGGTGCGCTCGACGGGCCGGTCGGGCAGGAAGCGGACGTCGTCGCGCACCTGCATCAGGTGGAGCCCGAGGTACTGGGCGAAGAGGTTCGTGAAGCGGCCGCCGGCGAGGGTGACGCGCCGCTTGGGGTCGGCGAGGAGCTGGACGGCCCGGTCGAGGTCGTGCGGGGTGACCTCCGCGAGGGTGCGGTCGACCGCCGCGGTGAAGACCTCCCGGCCGTGGGCGAGCAGGTCCTCCGCCTTGGCCCCGACGTCCGCCGGGCCGGCCGCGGCGCCGCCGTAGTTGCCGCTGCTGTAGAGCGTCACGGGCGAGGCCTGGCGCTCGTCGAGTTCCGCGCGCAGGGCCGCCTGGAAGTCGGGGAAGCCCCGGTAGCCGAGGCGGTTGACGAACCGGATGACGGTGGGGGCGCTGACGCCGGCCCGCTCGGCGAGGGTGGCGATGGTCTCGAACCCGGCGGCCGGCCACCCGGCGAGCAGGATCCTGCCGACCTTGCGCTCGGCGGGACTGCAGTCGCCGAGTCGTTGGCGGATGTCCTCGGCGAGCGTGACGGTGGGCATGGGCGGGCTCCCCTTCCCGGTCTGCGGGCGGTCTTCGGTGGTGCGGCGCGGAGCGCGTCTCCGCAGCCTAGCGAAGTGCCGGGCCGCGGAGATCGCGGAGCGGGTCCGGTGCCCCGGCGGGGGTCCGGGTCAGCCGGCGGCCGGGTGGACGCCGACCTCCAGGTCGGTGAAGGAGGCGGCGGCGGTGCCGTCGGCGGTCCACGCGCGGGTGTCGCCGCGCCGGCGCAGGACGACCTCGGAGGCGGGGGCGGACTCGAAGGTGGTGGCGGTCGCGGTGCGCTGGGCGGTGGTCGCGGTGAGGGCGCGGGCGGTGCCGGAGAGGGAGTAGGGGTGGCCGTCCGGGGCGTCGACGGAGGAGAAGGCGTCGTGGTTGGGCGGCACGGGGGCGTCGGAGCGGGCGGTGAGCGGGCGCTTGCCCTCCCCGGGCCGCGCGCGCCGGGTGCGCGGGTCGTAGCGGTCGCCGTCGGTGAGGTAGCTGTAGCGGACCCCGTCGATCGTCCAGTGCCCGCCGGCGGTGCCGGTGCGGGCGGTGTGCAGGTCGAACACCGAGACGCCGTGGGTGCCGAGGACGCGCAGGCTCTCGCTGCGGGTGCCGACGTGCTCGACCTCGATCGCGGTGTCCTCGTCGAGGGCGAACACCCGGTCGTGGCCGGTGTCGGCGGCCAGCCGGATCGCCCGCCCCTCGCGGCCCCGGGTGCCGGTGTGGGTGTCGAGCAGGCCGGCGTCGAAGAGGCCGAAGCCGCCCTGCGGGAGGTACCCGAGCCGGGTCGGGTCCGCGAAGTAGCCGGGGGCGCTGCCGTCCCGCAGCGCCTGGTAGCTGTCGCCGCCGGTGACCATGTCGGGCCCGGAGGCGATCTGCGCGCCGGCGCTGGAGCCCGCGACGACGGCTCCGGCGGCGAGCTTGCGGCGGATGGCCGCCATGACCGCGGAGTCGGTGCGGGCGTCGCCGTGCAACAGGCTGGTGACGTAGCGGTACTGGTCGCCGCCGCCGAGGAAGAAGCCGGTCATCGACTCGACCTGGGCGACCGCGGCGGCCGAGTCGGCCGCGTCGACGTGCTCGACGTCGATCGGCACCCACTGGGCGTCGGCGGCGCCGTACCGCTTGAGGAGGTCGGCGTAGAAGCGGCCGTTGCAGCGGGAGTTGGAGCAGGCGTCCGGGTCGGCGGCGTCGGGGTCCTGGCTCTCGGGGACGGAGGCCGCGGTCAGGACGCCGATGCGCGCCCTCCCGGGGCCGCCGGCCCTGGCGACGATCTCGCCGTAGATCGCGGCGTTGCCGTCCTTCAGGCCGCCGCCGACCAGGATCAGGGTGCCCCCGGGCCCGGCGGGCCGGGCGGCCTGGTCGGCGGACCGGGCGGCGGCGGCCTGGGCGGCCTGGTCGGTCGGGGCGAGGAGGGCCAGCGCGGCCGCGAGGGCGAGGGCGGTCCGGCCGCGGTGGGTGCGGAGGTGTCGGTGCATCCGGGAGCTCCGTGGTCGTGGGAGGGGGGAACCGTGCGCCGCCGGGCGGGCGCGCGGGGAGGCGCGTCCGCCCGGCGGTGGTGCGGCCGGCAGCGGCGGTGGTGCGGCCGGTGCGGCCGTCAGCGGCGGCCGAGGCGTTCGACGAGCAGCGCCAGCAGGGCGATCCGGTCCGGTGCGCCGACCGTGTCGAGCCACTCCTCGGGGGTGTGGTCGGCGCCGCCGACCGGGCCGAGGCCGTCGAGGGTGGGGACGCCGAGGCCCGAGGTGAGGTTCGCGTCGCCCACGCCGCCGGTGGAGGCGCCGCGGATCCGCAGGCCGAGGTCGGCGCCGGCCCGCCGGGCCGCGGCGAGCAGGGCCGCCGCCGGCGCGGTGTGCTCCATGGGCGGGCACAGGTCGAGCTGGTCGACCCGGGCCGCGGTGCCCGCGACGACGGTCCGGGCGGCGGCCGCGCGGATCCCGGCGATCGCGTGCTCCAGGCCGGCGGTGGTGGCGGCCCGGACCTCGACGTGCAGCTCGGCCTCGGGGCACACGATGTTGGTGCGGGTGCCCGCGCGGACCACGCCGACGTTCAGGGTGACGCCGGGCCGGGTGCCGTTGAGGGCCTGCAGGGCGACCACCAGGTGGGCGGCGGCGAGGGCGGCGTTGGCGCCGCGCTCGGGCTCGATCCCGGCGTGGGCGGCCCGCCCGGTGACGGTGACCAGCAGGTCGGCGACGCCCTTGCGCTCGACGACCAGGTCGCCGTTCTCCCGGGCGCACTCGAGGCCGAGCGCGTAGTGCGCCCCCGCCGCGGTCCGCTCGGTGACCGGCCGGCTGGCCGGCGAGCCGACCTCCTCGTCGGGGGTGGCGAGGACGACGAGTTCGGCGAAGGCCGTCCGGCCGTGGCGCACCAGGAGTTCGGCGGCGGTGACGCCGGCCAGCAGGCCGCCCTTGTCGTCGCTGACGCCGGGGCCGTGGGCCCGGCCGTCGAGGACGCGGAACGGGCGGGCGGCCGCGGTGCCGTCCTCGAAGACGGTGTCCATGTGGCCGACCAGGACGATCCGCGCTCCCCCGTCCCGCTCCGGGAGGGAGCCGGCGAGCCTGGCCACGAGGACGTCCCCGAAGCGCCGCCCGTCCACCGGGCCGGGGGTGGTGCGCTTGGTGGTGAACCCGATCGAGCGCAGCCGGTGCTCGAACCAGTCGGCGACCCGGTTCACGCCGTCGGCGTCGTGGGAGCCGGAGTCGATGGCGACGAGGTCGGCGAGGTCGGCGAGGTAGCGGGGCAGGGCGGCCCGGGCGGCGTCCAGGAGTTCCGCGGCGGGCGGGGCGGCGGCCCGGGTGGGGGCGCCGCTCACAGGACCTTGGACAGGAAGGCGCGGGTGCGCTCCTGCTCCGGGTCGACCAGGACCCTGCGCGGGTCGCCGGCTTCGACGACCACGCCCTCGTCCATGAAGACGGCGGTGTCGCCGACCTCGCGGGCGAAGCCGATCTCGTGGGTGACCACGACCATCGTCATGCCGTCGGCGGCCAGGTCGCGCATCACGTCCAGGACGTCGCCGACGAGTTCGGGGTCGAGGGCGGAGGTCGGCTCGTCGAAGAGCATCAGCTTGGGCCGCATCGCCAGCGCCCGGGCGATCGCCACCCGCTGCTGCTGGCCGCCGGAGAGCTGGGCGGGGTAGTGGCCGGCGCGGTCGGCGAGGCCGACCCGCTCCAGCAGGCGCAGTGCCTCGGCGCGGGCGTCGGCGCGGTTGACCCCGGCGACCCGGACCGGCGCCTCGGTGACGTTCTCCAGGGCGGTCAGGTGCGGGAAGAGGTTGAAGCGCTGGAAGACCATGCCGATCTCGCGGCGGCGCTCGGCGACCTCGGCCTCGCGCAGCTCGTGCAGCCGGGTGCCGGACTGCCGGTAGCCGACCAGGTCGCCGTCGACGGTGAGGCGTCCGCCGTCGACCTTCTCCAGGTGGTTGATGCAGCGCAGGAAGGTGGACTTGCCGGAGCCGGACGGGCCGAGCAGGCAGCAGACCTGTCCGCGTTCGACGGTCAGGTCGACGCCCTTGAGGACCTCCAGCCTGCCGAAGTGCTTGCGCACGCCCTCGGCGTGCACCATGGGGCGGGCCATCGGGTTCAGCCCTTCCGTTCGCGGGTGGTGGGGAGCAGGCCGGGCAGGCCGGTGAACATCCGCCGCAGCGGGGAGACGTGCCCGGCGCGGGCGGTGCCGCGGCCGTAGCGGCGCTCCAGCCAGGCCTGCGGCACGGACAGGACCGTGGTCAGCGCCAGGTACCAGAGGGCGGCGACCACCAGCATCGGGATGACCTGGTAGTTCTGGGCGTAGACGTCCTGGATGTTGGACATCAGGTCGTGCGCGGCGATCACCGAGACGTACGCGGTGGTCTTGAGCATGTTGATGGTCTCGTTGCCCATCGGCGGGATGATGACCTTCATGGCCTGCGGCAGCACGATCCGGCGCATCGTCAGGGCGGGCTTCATGCCCAGCGAGTGGGCGGCCTCGGTCTGGCCCGGGTCGACGGACTGGATGCCGGCCCGGACGATCTCGGAGGCGTAGGCGGCCTCGTTGAGGCCCAGCGCGAGCAGGGCCGCCACGGACGGGGTGAGCAGGCTGTTGGTGTCGAGCTCGACGAAGGTGACCGTGGTGAACGGGATGCCGATCATCAGGTGCTTGTAGAGCGCGGCCGCGTACGCCCAGAAGATGATCTGGACCAGCAGCGGGGTGCCGCGGAACAGCCACACGAAGCCGGTGGACAGCCCGTACAGGACGGGGTTGGCGGACAGTCGCAGGACGGCGACCAGGGTGCCGAGGGCGAGGCCGAGGGCCATCGCGGCGGCCGTCAGCCACAGGGTGGTGGTCAGGCCGTCGAAGATCAGGTCCGCGAACAGGTAGTGGCCGACGACGTCCCAGCGCAGGTTCGGGTTCCCGGCGAGCGAGCCGACCAGGCCGACGAGGGCGACCAGGGCGAGGGCGGCGGCGACCCAGCGCCCCCAGTGGCGGACGGGCACGGCGACCAGGTCCTGCGCGCCGGCGGTCGCGGCGGCCGCCGGGTCGGCGGGGCGGTGTGCGGTGGTGGGCACGTCAGTCCACCGCGCCGTTCCTGGTGGCCTGCTTCACCGCGATGGAGGCCACGCCGTACGTGTCGTAGATCCTGGCGAGCGAGCCGTCGTCGATCAGCGCCTGGAGGGCCTTCTGCACCGCGTCGGTCAGCTCCGGCAGGTTCTTGGCGACGGCGACGCCGTTCGGGGAGGCGTGGTAGCCGCCGAGCGCGGCCGGGTCGTCGACGACGTCGAACGCGGCGCCGCCGTCGGCGGTCTTCGCGGTCCAGCCGGCGGCCGGCTTGGTGAGGACGTCGGCGACCACCTTGCCGGAGCGCAGGGCGAGTTGGGCGTCGGAGTCCTTGGGGAAGGCCTGGACGTCGACGGCCCCCCTGCCGAGCTCGCGGCACCTGTCCTGGTGCTGCTCCAGGAGCTTCTGCTGGTTGGTGGCGGTCTGCACGGCGACGGCGCGCCCGCACAGGTCGTCGAGGGTGGTGATCCGCTCCGGGTTGCCCTCGGCGACCAGCACGCCGCTGCCGGAGACGGAGTAGTCGACGAAGTCGACGACCTGCTCGCGCTCCCTGTTGTCCGTGATGGCGCTGATCGCGACGTCGTACTTGCCGGCCTGCAGGGCGGGGACGATGCCGTCGAACTTCTGCGCCTGGAACTCGAACCGGACGCCGAGCTTGGCGCCGAGCGCCTGCCCGAGGTCGTAGTCGAGGCCGGTCATCTCCTTGCCGCCCTCGGAGACGTACATCTCGAACGGCGGGTACGGGAGGTCGGTGGCGACCCGGACCTTCCCGGACTTCCTGACGGCGGCGGGCAGCGCGTCGTGCAGGGCCCGGTCGGGGGTGATGACGACGCCGGCCACCGTGACCGGTCCGGCGGTGGCGGCGGGGGCGCCGGTCCCGCCGCTCCCGCAGGCGGTCAGGGCGAGGGCGCCGCACAGGGCGAGGGCGGCCGGCAGGGCCGATCTGCGGGTGGCTGAGGAGTTCACGGAGCAACCTTTCGGGGACCTGAGCGGCGCCGAGGGGCCGCGCCGCACGCCAGGACGTTACAGCTAAACCAACTTCGTGGCTATATGTAATGAAGGCTACGAATGCATAACGCTCGGCGGGCCCCCGGCAAACCGCTGATGGGGGCTCAGAAAGTCAAAGTTCTCCCCCGGTCATCCGTTACATCTTTCGCCATCAGCACTACATCTGTATGTTCCGTTTCTGCCGACGGATCGTCGCACCGCGCCGACCGTCCGCGCACCCGCCTGCGCGCGCCCCGCCGCCCAGGCCCTCCCGCCCGGCGCACCCCACCGCGCCCGGGCCCGCCCCCTCGGAGCAGCCAGTGCCCTCCACCGCTCGCCGCACCTCCGCCCTCACCGTCGCCGCCGCCCTCACCGCGGCACTCGGCGTCCTCACGCCCGCCGGCGCGGCGCACGCCGCCACCGGCCCCGGCGCCCTGATCCTGGGCGGCGGCGCCATCGCCGACACCAACAGCGCCGTCTACGGCACCTTCGTCGCCAGGTCCGGCGGCTCCGGCGCCCGGATCGGCGTGATCACCGCCGCCTCCGTCGTCCCCGCCGACGACCCGAACGCGAACGACCCGGCCACCTGCAGCAACTCCGTCTGCAACGGCGCTTACTACACCGGCCTGCTGAAGAACACCTACGGCGCGGCCGACGCCCAGTGGATCCCGATCGACCTCGACCACGTCGGCAACAACTCCAGCCAGGCCGTCCTCGACCAGATCGGCTCGATGACCGGCTTCTTCTTCGGCGGCGGCGACCAGAGCCGGCTGGTGGCCACCCTGCTGCGGAGCGACGACAGCGACTCCCCCGCGCTCGCCGCGATCCGCGCCAGGTTCGCCGCGGGCGCCGCGATCATGGGCACCAGCGCCGGCACCACCATCACCAACGGCCGCGACATGGTCACCGGCGGCGAGAGCTGGGACGCCCTGCGCTACGGGCCGTACACCAGCATCAGCGACAGCCACCCCGACGACCTCAGCTACCGGCCCGCGGGCGGCTTCGGCTTCTTCACCTCCGGCCTGGTCGACACCCACTTCGCCGCCCGCGGCCGCGAGGGCCGGATCGTCCGCCTCGCCGCCGCCACCGGCCACACCCGCGCCTTCGGCATCGACGAGGACACCGCCCTGGTCGTCACGGCCCCCGGCACCGCCGACGAGACCGACAGCGTGGTCGGCACCAACGGCGTCTCCGTCCTCGACCTGCGGGGCGACACCGTCGGCACCCACAGCGGCTACTGGTCGGTCGACGGCGTCAAGTGGAGCTACCTCACCAGCGGCGACACCTACGCCCCCGCCACCTGGACCACCACCTCCACCAAGCCCGCCTACGCCCCCACCACCGGGACGGTCGGCAGCCGCTGGAGCGACGTCTTCTCCTCGCCGAACTCCCCCACCGACCACCCCTACCAGCTGGTCAGGATGGCCAGGGAACTCGTCGCCGCCGGCCGCAGCACCACCCAGTACGGCATCAGCTACGAGAGCGGCCCCACCTTCGAGGCCGACCTCACCAAGGGCGCCGGCTACCGGGCCTGGAAGAGCGGCACCGCGGTCTCCTTCGCCAACCTCACCACCCACCTGTACGTCTACTGACCACCACCGGGGTCCGACCGTCGCCGGGGTCCGGGCGGAGCAGTTCCGCGCCGGCGAACAGCGCGTCGAGGATCGCGGCGGCCCACCGGCCGGGGTCGTCCCCGGCCGGCAGCCGCGGCGGGCTCCCGGCGACGGCGCGCTCCGCGAAACCGGTCGCCAGGTGGGGCGGCCGGGCCTCCAGGACGCTGACCGCCCGGCCGCGCTGCTCCCGCCGGGCGGTCTCCAGCCATCCGCCGAGCGCCGTCTTCGACGCGCGGTAGGCGGCCGCCGAGACCACGGGCCGCTCGACGACGACCCCGGTGACGGCGCCGACGGCACCGGCGCCGCCGCCCCCGCCGACGACCCGGAGCGCCCCGCGCAGGACGGCGACCGGGGCCAGCGCGTTGACCGTCATCAGGTGCTCCTCGGTCGCGGCGGAGGTGTCCTCGGCCCGCCCGAACGCCACGACGCCGACGGTGACGAGGACGGCGTCGAGTCCGCCCAGGCCCGCGGCGGCCCGGCCGGCCAGCTCCGCGCAGCGGTCGAGGTCGTACGCGTCGACCGCCTGCGGGTGCGGGCAGCCGACGCGCCGGGCGACCGCGGCGAGCCGCCCGGCGTCCCGGCCGGCCGGGACCACGCGGGCCCCGCGGTCGGCCGCGAGCCCGGCCACCAGCCCGCCGAGCTCCCCCGTGGCGCCCACCACGAGCAGGCGCGCCCCGTCGACGTCCACAGTCCTCCTCCTTCCCGGTGGCCGGATCCGCCCGCCTCAGCGGGCCGGGCCGGTGAGGCCCGGGCGGGGCGCCGGGTCACCCAGCGGCAGCGCGGTGCCGGGCCGGGCCGCCTCCGGGTGGCGGTGCCGCCAGTACGGGTTGTCGAGCGGGAGCTTGGAGCTGACCCGGCCGTACATGCCGAACGTGGCGATGACCAGGCCCATCGCGAAGCTGAAGACGACGTTGGGGATCCGGAACGCCAGCACGTTGGCACCCGAGTCGAGCAGGGCGAGGTTGACGAACCCGCTCAGGACGAAGAGGGTGCCCACCACGATGTTGACCGTGGACGCGGTGTTGCCGCCGATCACCGCCCCGGCGATCAGCACCACCGCGGTGGCGATGGAGACCAGGCTGAGCAGGCCGTTGCTCGACAGCCCGGCGATCCGCTCGCCGTCGGTGCTGAAGAAGGCCAGGCCGTCCGCCAGGCCCAGGCAGCCGAAGACCAGCAGCGCCACGCCGCACAGTCCCGCTCCGATCCGGTAGACGTTGGCGAGCCGGTGGTCGACGGGAAGCTCGTCGCGGAAGTCCATGACAGTGCTCCATCTCGTGCGGTGGGAACGGTGCCCCCCGCGACCGACTGTCCCCCGCCGGGCCGACCGCCGGAAGTCGCAGCGTCTGTGCAGCGTTCGGCGCGCCGGACCCGCCGGGCGCGGGCTACCCGCCGGCCAGGCGGCGGGGGTCGAGGAGGGCGTCGAGGACCTCGGGCGGCAGCACCCCCGCCTCCCCCGCGACCTCGCGCACCGGGCGCCGCCGCGCCGCCGCGCGCCGCGCCAGCTCGGTGGCCAGCTCGTAGCCGAGGACCGGGTTGAGCGCGGTGGCGAGGGCGGCGGACCCGCTGGCGTGGCCGTACGTCCGCTCGGCGTCCGCCCGGATCCCCTCGACGCAGGCGGTGGCGAGCAGGGAACAGGCGGCGGCGAGCCGGCGCTGCGCGGTCAGGAGGCGGTGGGCGATCAGCGGCTCGAAGGCGTTGAGCTGGAGCTGGCCCGCCTGCGCGGCCAGCGAGACCGCGGTGTCGGCGGCGACGACGTCGAAGCAGACCTGGGTGACGGCCTCGGGGACGACCGGGTTGACCTTGCCGGGCATGATGCTGGAGCCGGCCTGCAGCTCGGGCAGCCTGATCTCGGCGAATCCGGCCCGGGGGCCGGAGGACAGCAGGCGCAGGTCGTTGCAGAGCTTGACCAGGCGCAGCGCGAACCGCTTGAGGGCGTGGGAGAGTTCGATGAACGCCCCGGTGCTCTGGGTGGCTTCGACGAGGTCGCGGGCCGGGCGCACGGGCACTCCGGTGATCCGGGCGAGGTGGTCGGCGCAGGCCCGCGCGAAGCCGGGGTGGGCGTTGAGGCCGGTGCCGATGGCGGTGCCGCCCATGGTGACCTCGCCCAGGGCGCGGGTGGATCGGCGCAGGACGGCGACGTCGTCGCGGACCCCGAGCGCGAAGGCCCCGAACTCCTGGCCGAGCGTCATGGGCACGGCGTCCTGCAGCTGGGTGCGGCCCAGTTTGACGACGTCCTGGAAGGCGGTGGCGCGGCCGGCGAGCGCGGTGGCGAGGCGCCCCATGGCCGGCAGGAGCGCGTGGGCGGCCGCGTGCAGCGCGAGCTTCACCGCCGTCGGGTAGGCGTCGTTGGTGCTCTGGCCGAGGTTGACGTGGTCGTGGGGGCTGAGCAGCGCGTAGTCGCCGGGCACGCTCCCCAGCAGCTCCAGGGCCCGGTTCGCGATGACCTCGTTGGCGTTCATGTTGGTGGAGGTGCCGGCGCCGCCCTGGAGGACGTCGACGACGAAGTGCTCGTGCCAGCGCCCGGCGCGGATCTCCTGGCAGGCGGCGACGACGGCGTCGCAGCGGCGGGCGTCCAGGACGCCCAGGTCCCGGTGGGCGAGCGCCGCGGCCTGCTTCACCGCGGCGAGGGAGGTGACGAGTTCGGGGTGGACGGAGACGGGCGTCCCGGTCAGCGGGAAGTTCTCGGTGGCCCGGAGGGTGTGGATGCCGATGTAGGCGCCGGCGGGCAGCTCGCGCGCGCCGAGGAGGTCGTGCTCGACGCGGCGGGGGGCGTCGGCGGGTTCGGTGGGTGTCGGGTGGGGGTTCACGGTGTCCCGGGATCGGTCGCGGATGCCGCACAGCTCGTACTGTGCGTTTCAGGGCGGGCAACTATCGGCTCTTTGGTAACGCATCGATGGGGTAACAGCCTTAGTCATCGGATGGTCAGCCATCGTTGCATGACTGTAACTGTCGCTACATTATCTGCGAAAGAGGCTGAGATGTAACTTCTGTTCGCGCCGCCCACCCGGGAGGCGCCTGACCGAAGGACTCCTGCCATGACCTCTCCCGGCACCACCACGATCAGGACGATCACCTCCCTGGCCCTGGCGGCCGCCTGCGCCCTCGCGCTGACCGGGTGCGGATCGTCCGCCGCCGGCCCGGCCGGTGGCGGCGGGGCCGCCGCGCCGACCACCGCCGTCGTCGAGGGCGTCACGATCACGGCCGACCCGAAGCTCGCCGCCACGTTGCCAGAGGCGGTCCGGAAGGCGGGCAGGGTCCGGGTCGCGACCGACCTGCCCTACCCGCCCTTCGAGATGTACGCCTCCGAGGGCGGCGGCGAGATCACCGGCATCGACCCCGACCTGGGCCGGGCGATCGGCGCGCGGCTGGGCGTCGAGTTCGAGTTCACCGGCCAGAAGTTCGACGGCCTCCTCCCGGCGGTGCAGGCGGGCAAGTTCGACGCCGTCATGTCCGCCATGACGGACAAGAAGGCCCGCGAGCAGGTCGTCGACTTCGTCGACTACGTCAACGCCGGGCCGGGCTGGCTGGTCCGGAAGGGCAACCCCGACGGCATCAGGGCCGTCACCGACGTGTGCGGCAAGAACGTCTCGGTGCAGACCGGCACCAACCACCAGAGGATCCTCGACCAGCGCCAGGAGCTGTGCAGGGAGCAGGGCAGGCCGCCGATCACCGTCCTCGCCTTCCCGAAGGACTCCGAGGCGCAGCTCGCGCTCCGCGCGGGCAAGGTGTCGGCGGACTTCCTCGACGAGGTGACGGCCGGCTACGTCGCGGACACCGCCGACGGGGGCGCGACGTTCGAGGCCGTCCTGGGCGAGGCGGCCGTCGGACCGACGAGCGCCTCGCCGATCGGGATCGGCGTCTCGAAGTCGGCCCCCGGGCTGAAGGAGGCGATCCGGGCCGCGCTCCAGTCCCTGATGGACGACGGTTCCTACGCCCGGATCCTGGAGGCCCACCACGTGCCCGGCATCGCCATCCCGGAGGCCACGGTCAACGGCGCCCTCGACTGACGGCCCCTCGGCCACCGGTCCGTCCCCGGGCGCCGCCGGTCCGGCGGGGCCCGGGGACGACGGCCCCCGTCGGCGCGGACTCCCGTTCGGCCCTCCCGGCAGGGCGTTCGTCCGGTTTCCTCCTAGTTTGTTGCATGCCCCGGCCGTGCCGGAGCCGGGCGGGCACCCCGCCCGCCCGTGGTCCTCCACCGTGGAGTCGACATGACGCAGCTTCCCCCGCCGATCACCCCCTACCTGGAGCCGGCCGCGGCCGAGCTCGCCAAGGCCACCGACCCGCACCCGCGGATCTACGAGGTGCCGCCGCCCGAGGGCCGGGACATCCTGCTGGGCCTGCAGAGCGGCGAGGGCGTCGAGCGCCCGGCCGTGGACGAGGAGTGGGTGACCGTCGACGCGGGCGAGTGGGGGCGGGTCCGCACCCGGATCATCAAGCCCAAGGGCGCGACCGGCCCGCTGCCCGTGGTGTTCTACATCCACGGCGCGGGCTGGGTGTTCGGCGACGACAGGACCCACGACCGGCTGTTCCGCGAGCTGGCGGTCGGCGCGGGCGCGGCCGGCGTCTTCCCGGTCTACGACCGGGCGCCGGAGGCGAAGTACCCGACCCAGGTCGAGCAGAACTACGCGGTCGGCCGCTGGCTGCAGGAGCACGGCGCCGAACACGGCCTGGACGCCTCCCGCGTCGCCGTGACCGGCGAGTCGGTCGGCGGCTGCATGTCCGCCGTCTTCGCGAACATGAACAAGGAGCGCGGCGGCCTGGACCTCAAGGCCCAGGTGCTCCTCTACCCGGTCACCAACGCCGACTTCGACACCCCGTCCTACCGGCAGTTCGCCGAGGGCTACTACCTCACCCGCGACGGCATGATCTGGTTCTGGGACCAGTACTCCGACCCGGGCCAGCGCAAGGAGCCGCACGCCTCCCCCCTCCAGACCCCGCTGGAGGACCTGCGCGGCCTCCCCGTCACCCTGGTCATCACCGACGAGGCCGACGTGCTGCGCGACGAGGGCGAGCAGTACGCCAACAAGCTCCGCGAGGCCGGGGTCGACGTCACCGCCGTCCGGGTCGCCGGCATGGTCCACGACTTCCTGCTCCTGGACAGCCTGCGCGACACCCGGGCCGCCAACGTCGCCCGCCACCTCGCCGTCGAGGCCCTGAAGAAGGCCCTGCACGACAGCTGAGCACCGCGCCGCACCGGCCCTCCCCCCGCTTCCCCGGGGGGAGGGCCGGTGCGGCGCGTCGGCGCGGGCCGGGTCAGGCGGTCCGGAAGCGCAGGGCCCCGCCCCCGCCGAAGTCGAACCACAGCTGGCCGGGGTGGCGGGCGACGCGGAAGGCGATCTCGGAGCAGCGGGGGCAGCGGGCGACGGCGGCCGGGCCCTGGTCGTAGACGTGCAGGGCCGCCAGGGCGGCGTCACTGCCGCAGCCGGGGCACAGGCGCAGGGCGGTGGTGGGGTCGGGGAGGAACAGCTCGGACAGCGGGCCGGCGAGGGCGTTTCCGTCACGCATGGGGTCTCCCGGGAGGGTGTCAGCCGAACCGTTCGGTGCGGACGAGGTCGGGGCGGTGGCCGAGGTGGACGAGCAGGCCGGCGGCCTTCTCGACGAAGGCGGTGGGCCCGCAGACGAAGGCGAGGGCCGCGTCGGCGGGCCGGAAGCCCGGCAGGTCGAGGTCGGCGGCGGTGATCCGGCCGACCGGCCGGGGGTGCCCGGGCGGGGCGGTGCGGGTGTACAGGCAGGCGGCGGTGACGGCGGGGTCCTCGGCCTCGGCGACGCCGTCCAGCAGGGCGCCGAACCAGCGCTGCCCGGGGTCGCGCAGCGAGTAGGCCAGGTGGAACGGGGGCCCGTCGCCGCCGAGGTCGAGCCGGGCGCGCAGCATGGCGGCGAGCGGCGCGACGCCGGAGCCGCCGGCCACCAGCAGGACGGGCCCGGGCCGTCCGGGCTTCCAGACGAACCAGCCGCCGAGCGGGCCCGTGACCTCGATCGCGGCGCCGACCGGGAAGTCCTCGGCGAGGTACGGGGAGACTTCGCCGAACGGGGCGGGCTGGACGGAGAGCTCGATCCGGTCGCCGTCCGCGGGCGCGGAGAGGGAGTAGCTGCGCACCGCCCGGTAGCCGTCGTCCGCGGTGAGCCGGACGTCGACGTGCTGGCCGGGCAGGTGGCCGGGCCAGCCGGCCACGGTCAGGTGGAGGGTGCGTGCGGTGTCGCTCTCGGGGGTCCGGGCCCGCAGTTCGGCCCGGCGCCAGTCGCTCATCTCCTGGGCCTCGCCTCAGTCGGTCCAGGTGCGCTGCTCGCGCCACGGGTCGCCGTAGTCGTGGTAGCCGAGCTGCTCCCAGAAGCCGCGCCGGTCGGTGCGGCCGAGGGTGAGGCCGGTGATCCACTTCGCGGACTTCCAGAAGTACAGGTGCGGCACCAGCAGCCGGGCGGGGCCGCCGTGCTCGGCGGCCAGGGGTTCGCCGTCGTAGGTGTGGGCGATCCACGCCTTCCCACCCCGCAGGTCCTCCAGCGGCAGGTTGGTGGTGTAGCCGCCGTAGCACTCGGCGAGGGCGTAGCGGGCCCGGGTGGTGATGTCCGCCAGCAGGGTGTCGAGGGAGACGCCGCGCCAGCGGGTGTCGAACTTCGACCAGCGGGTGACGCAGTGCAGGTCGGTGGTGACCTCCTGCTGCGGCAGGGCCGTCAGCTCCTGCCAGTTCCACCGGTGCCGTTCGCCGTTCTCCGTGGTGAGGGTGAACTCCCATCGGTCGAGCGGGACGTCGGGGGTCGGCCCGGCGGAGAGCACCGGGAAGTCCTCGGTGCGGAACTGGCCGGGCGGGAGGCGGTCGCCGCGGGTGCGGCGGTGGCCGTGGAATCCGGGGGTGAGTGTCGCCATCGTCGGGCTCCTCGTGCGTCCGGGGGCGGTCAGTCCTGCCAGGTGCGCTGTTCGCGCCAGGGGTCGCCGTGGTTGTGGTAGCCGGCGGCCTCCCAGAAGCCGGGTTCGTCGACCGGGCTGAGGGTCAGGCCGCGCACCCACTTCGCGGACTTCCACAGGTACAGGTGCGGCACCAGCAGCCGGGCGGGGCCGCCGTGCTCGGGCGAGAGCGGGAACCCGTCGTACTCGTGGACGATCCACGCCCGCCCGTCGAGGACGTCCTCCAGCGGCAGGTTGGTGGTGTAGCCGCCGTGGCAGTGGGCGATCACGAAGTCCGCCGAGGTCTCGGCGTCCGCGAGGAGGGTGTCGAGGGAGACGCCGCGCCAGCGGGTGTCGAACTTCGACCAGCGGGTGACGCAGTGCAGGTCGGTGGTGACCTCCTGCTGCGGCAGGGCCAGGAACCGCTCCCACGTCCAGGCGGTGTGCTGCCCCGTCTCGGTGTCGAGGGTGAACTCCCACTCCGCGGTGTCGACCTCGGGCGTGGGCCCGGCGGACAGCACGGGGAAGTCGTACGTCGGGTACTGGCCGGGCGGCAGGCGGGACGTGTCGAAGCCTCGGCGGCCGGAGAAACCGGGTGACAGGCTCATGCGGGACCTCCGCTCGGGAGCCGGCAGGCGGACGCGGGCCCGTGGGCGCCGCCCTCCCATCAAAGGCCCGTTCGCCCGGCCCCGCACATCGGCTCCGGCGGGTGCGCCGCGCCCCACCGGCGCTTACGGTGACCGTGTCGAGGCACGCCGCCGACGGAGGAGGCAGGGCATGACCACGCTCCTGAAGGGCGCGGACGTCTGGGACGGCCTGGCCGACGCGCCGGTCGGACGGCGCGACGTCCTGGTCGTCGGGGACCGGATCTCCGCCGTCGGGGAGGGCATCGGGCCGCCGGACGGGGCCGAGGTGCTGGACCTGACCGGGCACACGCTGATGCCGGGCTTCATCGACTGCCACACCCACGTCACGCTCGTCCCGGCCCTCGTGCCGGCGCTGGTCTCCTCCCCGGTGGCCGTCGCCCTGCGGGCGCTGCCGGTACTGCGGACGCTGCTGATGAACGGGTTCACCACCGTCCGCGACCTGATGACCGCGGACGGCGGCTACAACACCCTCGACCTGCGCGACGCCGTGGCCGCCGGGCTGGTCACCGGACCGCGGATGCTCGTCGCGCCGCACATGATCTCGGCGCGCGGCGGCCACGGCGACTTCAGCGCGGCGGTCGCCGACCAGTACCAGGGCCCCGGGCGGCCGCTGGAGCTCGCGGCGGCCGACGGCCCCGACGAGATCCGCACCAGGGTCCGGACCGAGGTCCGGGCGGGCGCCGACTGGATCAAGTTCGCGGCGACGGGCGGCTTCTCCAGCCCGTCCGACGACCCGTCCCAGGTCACCTACAGCCAGGAGGAGATGGACGCCCTCGTCGCCACCGCCCGCGACCTGGGCCGTCCCTCCACCCCGCACTGCTACGGCGACGAGGGGGTGCGGCGCGCCGTGCTGGCCGGGGTGCGCAGCGTCGACCACGGCAACCTGGCCTCCGCGGCGACCCTGCGGCTGATGGCCGAGCGCGGGGTGTTCCTGGTGCCCACCCAGTACACCGTGCTGACCAGTGCCCGGCAGGTCGACGACGACGCCCACTGGGCGGGCAAGCCGCCGCACAAGCGGGCCAAGTTCCGGCGCTACCGGGAGGCCCTGCTGGAGGCCGCGACGGCCGTCGCCGAGAGCGACGTCAAGATCGCCTTCGGCACGGACGCGGGCATGTTCCCGCACGCCGAGAACTGGCGGGAGTTCCCCGCCATGGTCTCCACCGGCATCTCCCCCGCCCGGGCCCTGCGGGCGGCCACCAGCGTGGCCGCCGACCTGCTCGGCCTCGACGACCTGGGCGTCCTCGCCCCTGGCAAGGCCGCCGACCTGGTCGCCGTCCCCGGCGACCCGTTCGCGGACATCACCCTCACCGGCCAGGTCGACTTCGTCATGCGGGCGGGCACGGTCCACCGGCGCCCCTGAGGCCCGTCCGTCCGGTCGGGGCGCGGTGCGCCGACAGGCGTGGCGCGGTGCCGGGACGGAGCAGCCGGGGGCGGCGGGCGGTCCTAGCGTGGCGGTGCCGGCGGGAACGACCCGGCGGCACCGGAGAGAGCCGGCGGAGACGGAGCGGAGCATGGCCACGGGCAGCGGGGAGCGCCGGTTCGAACCGGACCTGCGGGGGATGACGCGGATCAACCTGCGGCCGATCGCGTCGCCGATGCCGCTGGGGTTCTGGACGGTGGCCATCGCCTCGGTGGTGGTGGGCTGCTTCCAGCTCGGGTGCTTCGAGGAGGGGGCGCGGCGGGCGGTGGGGCTGGTGGTCCTGCCGGCGTTCGTGCTGCAACTGGTCGTCGCGCTCTTCGCGCTCGGCGCCCGGGACGTGCTGGCCGCGACGCTGATGGGGTGCTTCTCCGGGCTGTGGCTGGCCAGTGCGGCGGTGCTGGTGCTCGACCCGGTGGGCGGGGGCCGGGTGCTGGGCGTGCTGAACGCCGTGTTCGCGCTGTTCGCGCTGTCGATGGCGGCGGTGGCGGGGCGCAAGCGGGCGCTGTGGCTGGTGCTGTGCGCGGCGGTGCCGCGGTTCGCGGCGGGGGCGCTGGCGGGGCTGGGCGGCGCCGGGTGGGCGCTGCGGCTCTCCGGGGGCCTGGGGCTGCTGCTGGCGGCGGTCGCGCTGTACACGGCGTTCGCGCTGATGCTGGAGGACATGCGCGGCGTCGAGGTGCTGCCGATCGGGCGCAGCGGTCCGGCGCACCACGCGGTGGAGGGCGACCTCGGCGTCCAGCTGCGGGACCTCGAACGGCAGGCCGGCGTCCGCCGCACCCTCTGACCGGCTCCGGTTCTCCTACGACAACTTGCTTGCAATGAAAGGGTTTTGACGATGCCTTACCTGACGCTCGCCGATGGTTCGCAGAAGTTCTACAAGGACTGGGGCACCGGCCGGCCGGTGGTCCTCTCGCACGGCTGGCCGCTGAACGCCGACGCGTGGGACACGGTCTCGGTGGCCCTGGGCGAGGCCGGGTTCCGGGCGATCGCCCACGACCGGCGCGGCCACGGGCGCTCCACCCAGACCTGGGAGGGCAACCACATGGACCAGTACGCGGACGACCTCGCCGAACTGGTCGAGCGGTTGGACCTGCGTGACGCCGTCCTGGTGGGGCACTCCACCGGCGGCGGCGAGGTGGTGCGCTACCTGGCGCGGCACGGCGGCGACCGGGTGGCGAAGGCGGTGCTGCTGGGCGCCGTCCCGCCGCTGATGCTGCGGACCGCGGACAACCCGGAGGGGACGCCGCTGGAGGCCTTCGACGGGATCCGGGCCGGGGTGGCGGCCGACCGCTCGCGGTTCTACTACGAGCTGAGCGAGGCGTTCTACGGATTCAACCGGCCCGGGGCGCAGGTGTCGGAGGGCAAGCGCCGCGAGTTCTGGCTGCAGGGGATGCAGGCCGGGCACAAGGCGGCGCTGGACTGCGTGGCGCAGTTCTCGGAGACCGACTTCACCGAGGACCTGAAGAAGATCGACGTGCCGGTGCTGGTCGCGCACGGCGACGACGACCAGATCGTGCCGATCGCGGCCGCCGCGGAGAAGAGCGTGCGGCTGCTGCCGCAGGGCACGCTGAAGGTCTACGCCGGGGCGCCGCACGGCTTGGTCGGCGAGTTCGAGGCCGAGTTCGTCGCGGACCTGCTGGCGTTCGCGGCCGGATGAGCCGACGCGGGGTACTCCGGGCGGACCGGGCGGGCACGGGGTGGCGTGCTCAGCCCGGTCCGCCCGGTCCGGTTTCCGCCAGCGCGTCGCGCAGGCCGGCCCGGGCGCGGACGCCGAGCTTGGCGAACACCTTCCGCAGGTGGTAGCCGACGGTGCGCGGGGACAGGTAGAGGCGGGCCGCGATGTCGCGGTTGGTCAGGCCCCGGGCGGCCAGCTCGGCGATCTGCCGTTCCTGCGGGGTCAGTTCGGCTCGCGGGCCGCCACTGCCGGGGTCCGGGACGTCCGCGCCGGCGGCCCGCAGCTCGGCGGCCGCCCGGTCCCGCCAGGGCCGGGCATCCAACCGCCGGAAGGTGTCCAGGGCGGCGCCCAGCAGCGGCCGCGCCTCGGCGGGCCGGCGCTGCCGGCGCAGCCACTCCGCGTGGTCGAGCTGGGCCAGGGCCCGTTCGAAGGGCCAGCCGGCGCCGGCCGGGTCGGCGAGCGCCGCGCGGAAGTGCTCCTCGGCGGCGCCGGGTTCGGCGAGCAGCGCGGCGGCCCGGGAGACCACGGCGTGCAGCCGCGGCGAGCGGTCGGCGCCGAGGCCGGGTTCGACGGCGGCGAGGACGGCCCGGGCGTCCTCGACCCGGTCCGCGCGAACGGCCGCGGCGGCGAGGTCGCCCAGGTAGTAGGGGGACGCGTGGTAGTGCACCGGCCGGGGGCTGATGTCGCGGGTGAAGACGGCGCGCAGCTGCCGGTACGCCTCGGCGTGGTCCCCGGCGACGGTCGCGGCGATCGACCGGACCGCGCGGTGGCGGACCCGCAGGGCCAGCGAGCGGCCCAGGTCGACGCCGTGGACGGCCCGCTCGGCGCGCTCGGCGGCGGCCGGGTCGCCCTGCCGGGCGTCGAGGGTGGCCTGCAGGATCCGGGTGCCGGTGGCGGGCAGGTCGGCGCCGGCCTCGGCGGCCATCCACAGGGTGTCCTCGGTGCTGGAGCGGGCCGCCGTCCACGCCCCGGACTCGTACTGGGCCAGGGCGATCGCCTGCGAGACGGTGGCGTTGCTGCCCGCGGTGCCGGCCCGGCGCAGGTGCGCCAGGGCCCGGCCGAGCAGGTCGAGCGCGAGTTCCGTCTCGTCCAGGCACCAGGCGGCGCCGCCGAGCACGGTGAGGTCGGAGAGGCTGTCCTCCGGCATCGCCGCGCGGGCGGCCGCCAGCAGCTCCAGGGCGCGGCGCCGGCCGGTGTGCGGGGCGAGCACGGTCCCGATCCAGGCCTGCGCGGTCGGGTCGGGCACCCGGGCGGTGAGCGCGGCCAGGCGGCCGAGTTCGGCCCGGTGGAACGGGTCGCCGGAGGCGAGCGCGGCGGAGGAGGCCATGCTCAGGGCGGTGAGGGCGACTCCCGGGTCGGCCTCGACCCGCTCCGCGGCGACGCCCAGCAGCCCGGTCAGCGCGTCGTCGTGCCGCAGCGTCACCCCGAGCGCCCAGCCGTTGAGGATGCCGGCGTCGGCGCGCAGCACCGGGTCGTCGGTGAGGTCGGGGACCTTCGCGGTCAGGTCGCCGACCCACTGCGGGTGCCCGGCGAACATCGCCGCGCGGGCGGCGGCCAGCAGGCGCGCGCAGCGCGGCGCCGGGTCGGGGGTGAGGTCGGCGGCCCGTTCCAGGGTGGCCGCGGCGGCGGCGTGCCCGCCGCGGCCGCGGGAGCGGTCGGCGCTGGCGGCGAGCGCGTCGGCGACCTCGGCGTCGGGGCCTGTCGCGGCGGCGGCCAGGTGCCAGGCCCGCCGGTCGGGCTGGGCGGCGAGCGCGTCGGCGAGCGCCAGGTGGGCGGCGCGCCGCTCGGCGAACGGGGCCGCCCGGTAGACGGCGGAGCGCACCAACGGGTGCCGCAACCGCAGCCGTCCCTCCTCGACTCGGACCAGGCCGGCGCGTTCGGCGGGTTCCAGGGCGCGCAGGCAGTCCGGGCCGCCCCAGGCGCCGACCACGTCGGCGAGTTCGCCGGTGTCGGTGGCGGCGGTGAGCAGCAGGGCCCGGCGGGTGTCCGCGGGCAGGTCGGGCAGGTCGGCGGCGAACAGGTTCTCCAGCCGCCTGGTCAGCGGCAGCGACCGGCCGTCCCCGGGCTCGGCCCGGCCGTGCGCGAGGGCCCGGCTGAGTTCGACCAGCGCCAGCGGGTTGCCGGCCGCCTCCTGCAGGATCCGGGCCCGGGCCCGGCCGCGCGGCGGCACCGGCTGGGCGTCCAGCAGCAGGCCGGCCGCCGCGCGCTCCAGCGGACCGGCGGCGACCTGGGCGAAGTCCCGGTCGAAGCGCGGCGGGACGGTGTCCTCGCGGGCGGCGGCCAGCAGGGCGGCGGCCTCGCCGTCCAGGCGGCGGCCGACGAAGGCCAGCAGGTCCAGCGTGCCGAGGTCGAGCCACTGGACGTCGTCGGCGAGCAGCAGCAGCGGCTGCCGGGCGGCGGCCTCGCCGACCAGGGTGGCCGCGCCGACCCGCAGGTGCAGCGGGTCGACCGGTTCGCCGGCCCGGGCGCCGATGCCGAACGCGCCGCGCAGCGCCCGGCGCTGGCTCTCCGGCAGCCGGGCGGCGCCCGGCAGCAGCGGGCGCAGCAGCTGGTGCGCCCCCGCCAGGCCGATGCCGTGCTCGCTCTCGCTGCCGCGCACCCGCAGGACCAGGGCGCCGGCCTCGGCGGCCCGGTCGGCGGCGTGGTCGAGCAGCGAACTCTTGCCCGCGCCGGGTTCACCGGTCAGGACGAGCACCGAGGGGCCCGGGCCGCCGGACAGGGTGGCCAGCAGGGCGTCGATCCGGGCGGTCTCCCGCTCCCGGCCGAACAGCGCCGGGGCGGCGTCGGTGCGCTGCCGGGTGGTGCCCACGCTGTCGCCCCCGTCGTCCTGCCGGCCCGTCACGTCCCGGCCATCCTGCCACGGGCGGGTCGTCGGCCGGTCGGCCGGGGCGGGGAAAGCGCTGCTCAGCGCGGGTGCGGGGCCGCGGTCGGGCCGGTCGGGGCGGTCGGGGCGGTCGGGGCAGGCGACGAGGCCGGGGCGGTCGGGCCGGTCGGGGCGGTCTGCCAGCGGCTGGGCGGCACCCCGTACTCGTCGCGGAAGACCCGGCTGAAGTGGGAGGGGTTGGCGAAGCCCCAGCGGGCCGCCACCGCCGCCACCGAGGCCCGGCGGTGCGGCGGGCGGTCCAGTTCCTGCCGGCACGCCTCCAGTCGGCGGCGGCGCACCCACCGGCCGACCGTCACGCCGTCCTGCTGGAACAGCTTGTGCAGGTAGCGGACGGAGATGTGGTGGGCGCGGGCGATGGACTGCGGGGACAGCGCCGGGTCCGCCAGGTTCCGTTCGATGTGGACGCGGATCCGGTTCAGCAGCGCCGCCGTGCCGTCGGCGCGGGCGGGGCCCTGCCGGTCCAGCAGGTCGGCGAGCAGCAGGGCGAGCAGGTCGGCGGCGTTGCGGGCCAGCCGGACCCGGGCGGGCGTCTGCGGCCCGGCGGCCGGCTCGGCGAGCAGGGTGAGGAAGCGGGAGGCGAGCGCGCCCACGCCCTCGTCGCCGGGGGCGAGCAGGACGCCGGCGGCGCGCACCTCGGCGAGCGAGACGCCCAGCGCGGCGCACGGCACCCGGTACACCAGGGCCGTCCGGTCGGCCGTCCCCAGCAGGTTCGCCGGCCGGGGTTCCGCGCTGACCACCAGGTCGCCCGGCGCGAGCGGCAGTTCGCCCTCCGGCCGGTGCAGGGCCGCCCGGCCGGTCAGGTGCACGGTGACGTGGACGCGGGGCCCGGCGGGCGGGTTGCCGTCCACCGGGAGCAGGTCGAGGCAGCCGCCCGAGCCCGCCGCGTCCGGCCGGGGCGCGGCGGTCGGCGGGAGGGTGCTGGTACTCGGAAGGCGCACGGGAGGTCCGTTCGTGAGGTGAGGGGCGGGACAGGAGGGGTGTGAAGTGAGGGGTGTGAGGTGAGGGGGTGGTGGGGGTGCGGGCCGCGCCACCGATTCTGGGCGGCGGCCGCACCCGGCCACCACCGCCGCGCGTAGGGAACGCGGGGGCGGGGTTCCACGGTCTGTCGCGGCCGTGGTGGCGGGGCGTCAGGACGCGGCCGACACCGGGCGGGTCCCGGCCAGCACTCCGGCCAGGCGCAGGCCCAGGTGCAGCAGCAGGCGGTCGGCGCCGCTGTCGAGGTCCAGTCCGGTGACCTCCTGGATCTGGCGCAGCCGGTAGTACAGCGAGGTGCGGTGCAGGCAGAGGTCCCGCGCGGTCCGCGGGACGGACCCCGCGTTCTCCAGGTAGCAGGCCAGGGTCTCGGTCAGCCGGGCGTGCTGGGGGTGGTCGAGCAGGCGGCGCAGCGGCCGGGGCACCAGGGAGGGCGTGAGCGTCTCCTCGGGCAGTTGCAGCAGCACCCCGTACTCGCCGAGCCGCTCCCAGACGCCGATGCCGGCGAGGTGCGGCAGGCGGCGGGCGGCCCGCAGGGCGGTGCGGGCCTGCTCGCCGGAGACCCACGCCTCGGCGGGGGTGGGACGCACGCCGCCGACACCGACCGCCGCGGTCGCACCCGGCCCCAGGTAGGGGGCGAGGGCGTCGGCGATCCGGCGGGCCTGCTCGGCGAGTTCGGCCTCGGCGGGCTCCCGGTCGAAGCACTGCACCAGGACGGCGCGGTCGTCGTCCACCGCCGGCACCCCGCGGGCGGTGCGGGTGCGCAGGCAGCCCTCCAGGGCGCCGCGCAGCGCCACCGCGACCGGACCGGCGGCGGCGCGCGGCCCGCTCACCGCGATCCTGGTGACCGCGGTGGGGCCCTCGGAGAGCGGTCCGTCGTCGACCAGGGCGCGCAGCGCCGCCCCGCGGGCCGGACCGTCGCGGCCCACCAGCCCCCGGACCAGGGCGCGGGAGCGCCGGTCGTCGGCGTCGGCGGCGAGGCGCTCCGCGTACAGCTGGACGGCCACCGCGCGGCCGGTCGCGTCGATCGCGTCGCGCTGGGCCGGGGCCGGCTCACCCTCCTCGGCGACGACCATGAGGACGCCCAGCAGGTGCCCGCGCTCCCGGAGCGGAACGCAGTAGCGCGGCCGCAGGCCCAGGTCGGGCCGGCCGGTGGTCCAGCCCGGGGCGGTCCAGCGGGTGACGCCCTGGGCGAGGACGTGGCGCACCGGCTCGGCGTCCGCGGTGCCCTGCAGCAGGGTGCGGACCCGCACCGGGTCCTCGTCGCCGAAGTGCCGGCTGGTGCACACCATCCGGATCAGCGGGTCGTCCAGCACCACCGAGCGGCCCAGCCGCTCCGCCAGGCCGTCGACCAGGGCCTGCACCGTCTCGCTCGCCCCGCGGGCGCGCTGGATCCACGTCGTCATCTCCCGTACCTCCCGGCCGTATTCCTACTGGCCCCGGGACGGGACGGCCAAGCTCCGCCGGGCCGCCCGGCGCGACTCGCCGACCGCCCGCCGGGCCGGTGGGAACGCCGCTGAGCTGCGCCGACGCCGTCGGCCCTGCGGCGGGCGCGGCGCCGGGCGCACCGGGGAGGACTGGTCATTCGACCGATGGGCGCGCCGGCCCGCGCACGGGCGGGGCGGCCAGGGCGTGGGTGACGGACGGGGCGGCGCGCAGCAGGCGGCGGGCCGCCCGGTCGAGGGCGCGGTCGTCGGCGGTGCCGCGGTCGTCGTGCTGGGCCAGGTGCTCGTCCCAGGACGCGACGGTGAAGCTCTCCAGCACGCGGCCCGGGTCGGCCAGGTCGTGGAACAGGCCCCAGGCGGTGGCGCCGGTCCGGCGGCGCGCCCCGCCGACGGCGTCCATCGCGGCCGCGAACGCGCCCTGGTCGGCGGGGGCGACCCGGTACTCGACGAGCACCAGGACGGGACCGTCGGCCGGCCCGGGCTCCCCCGGCCCGACCGGCTCCGGCCAGCAGTCGGCGGGGCCGGGGTCGGCGCGGCCCGCCGGGAGCGGCAGCCGCCGCAGGGTCAGCGCGCCGGCCGCCAGCAGGCAGGCGGCGGCGCCCAGCGCGGCACCGGCCCCGCACAGGGCCGCGATCCGGCCCCAGGCGAGCGCCGCGAGGGCCTGCCCGCCCTGGAAGACCACCAGGTGGACCGCGACCGCGCGGGCCCGCACCCAGCCGGGCAGCTCCAGTTGGAGGGCCGCGTTGAGGGTGGCCAGCGCCCAGATCCACGCCGCCCCGGCCGCCGCCAGCACCGGCACCGCCCAGCGGGCGTCCCGGGTCGCGGCCAGCGACAGCAGCGCACCGGCCGTCACCGCGGCGGCGACCGCCAGCAGCCCCGTACCGCCGATCCGCCCGGCGATCCGGGGCAGTGCCAGCGCCCCGAGGACCGCGCCCGCGCCGACCGCGCCCAGCAGCAGCCCGTACCCGGCGGAGCCCGTACGCAGGCGTTCGGCCGCGACGACCGGCAGCAGCGTCCACAGCGCGCCGGCCCCCGGGACGAACAGGGCGGTGCGCAGCATGATCCGCCGCACCCGCGGCGCGTGCCGGACGTAGCGCAGCCCCGCCGCCAGCGCGGCCGCGGCCGGCTCGCGGCGGCGCGGGGCGTCGGCGGCGGGCGGCGGACGCAGCGCCAGCACGGCCAGGACGGCGAGGAAGGACGCGGCGTTGACCGCGAACGTCCAGCCCGCGCCCGCCGCGGCGACCAGCAGGCCGCCGAGCGCGGGGCCCACCGCCCGGGCCAGGTTCATGTTGACCGCGCCGAGGGCGGACGCCTGCCGCAGCAGACCGCGCGGGACCAGCGAGGGCTGCAGGGCCTGCCAGGCGGGCGCGCCGACCGCGGTGAGGCAGCCGAGCACGAAGGTGCCGCACAGGACGACGGCCGGGGAGCCCCGACCGGCCAGCGCGAGGACGGCGAGGACGGCGGCGACCGCCGCGAGCGCCCCCTGGACGACCAGCAGCAACCGCCGCCGGTCGACCGAGTCGGCCAGCACGCCACCCGGCAGCGCCAGCAGCAGCACCGGCAGCCCGGCGGCGACCTGCACCAGGGCGACGGCCTGCGCACCGTGACCCACCAGCAGCCACTGGGCGCCGACGGTCTGCACCCAACCACCCACGTTGGACGCGAACTGCGCCAGCCACAGGGCGCGAAAGACCCGCTCCCGCAACGGGGCCCAGGCAGTGGGCATGACGGAGGACCTCCTGGACGAGCGAACGGGCGGACGGGCGGACGGGCGGACGGGCGGACGGGCCAATGGATGAGCTGCCGAGCGGGCCAGCAGGCGAGCGGGCGAGCAGGCCAGCAGGCCAGCTGCCGAACGGATGAGCTGCCAGCAGGCCAGCGGGCGTGCCACCAAGCGCGCCAGCGCGCCAGCGGGCCAGCGGGCCAGCGGGCCAGCGGGCCAGCAAGCGAGCGGGCGAGCTGCCAAGCAGGCGAACGGGCCAGCGGGCGAGCGGACAAGCTACCGAGCAGCCAGGAGGCCAACGGACAAGCTGTCGAGCGGGCCAACGGGCCAGCTCCCGACCTGCCAAGCCGCCAAGCCGCCAAGCTCCTGAGCTGCCAAGCTCCCAAGCCCTCAAAAAGCCGGCGGGCGTGCGGGCGGCGGACGGGGACCGCCCGCCGCAGCGGTGGCTGGGGCGGGCGGGTGCGGCCGGGTGGTCTCAGGTTGGCGCGTCGATGGGCGCGGGGTGGTGCAGGAGCGCCCGGACGGCGAGCGCTCCGCCGATCCCGGCGGCGTCGGCGGCGGCCGCCCACCAGGCGGGCCACGGGGTCAGGCCCAGCGCGGCGTCCAGTGACCAGCGGCCCGGCCCGGTGGCGGCGAGCGCCGCGCCGGACAGGACCAGCACCAGCGGGTACTCGTAGCCGTCGTGCTGGACCCACAGCCCGTGCGGGCGCTTGACGGTGACCGCGACGGCCATCACGCCCACGACGCCCGCCGCGGCGAGCGGGGTGAGCAGCCCGGCGGCCAGCATCAGTCCGGCGCCCGCCTGGGTGCCGCCGGCCGCCAAGGCGGTCAGCCGGCCCCCGCGGAAGCCGTCGCCGCGGAACTCGGCGGCGCCGCCCGCCAGTCCGGCGCCGCCCAGCCGGAAGCTGACCTTCTGGATGCCGTGGCCCGCGATCAGCAGGCCCACCGTGAGCCGCAGCAGCAGCAGACCGGTGTTCACGATGACGCCTCCCCGGTCCGGCGTCAGCCCGCGGCGTGCGGGTCGATCATGGTCTGGGCGTAGACCAGGCCCAGGCCGTACGCACCGCCGTGCTCCTTGACCAGTTCGGTCACCGGCCCGTACGTGGCGGTCCGGGCCCAGTCGCGCTGGAGTTCCAGCAGCACCTGCAGCCAGGTGACCGGGACCGCCCCGGCCGCGGTCATCCGCTGCAGGGCGTGCTCGTGGGCCTGCGGGGTGACGCCGCCGGAGGCGTCCGCGACCACGTACACCTCGTAGCCCTGGTCGAGGGCGGACAGCGCGGGCAGCACCAGGCACACCTCGGTCCACAGGCCGGACAGCACGATCTTGGTGCGGCCGGTCGCCCGCACCGCGTCCACCAGCGCCGGGTCCTCCCAGGCGTTCATCGTGGTGCGGTCGATCACCTCGTGGTCCGGGAACACCGACCGCAGCTGCGGCAGGATCGGCCCGGAGAACGAGGCGGCGGCGACCGTGGAGAGCACCACCGGCACGTCGAAGACCCGGGCGGCCTTGGCCAGCGCGACCGTCGCGTTGACGATCGCGGTCCGGTCGCCGCTGCCGGTGCCGAAGAACATCTGCGGCTGGTGGTCGACAAAGAGCATCACCGCGTTCTCCGGGGTGAGCAGATCGGGGGCGGGCGCGGCCTGGACGGCGGCGAGATCGACCATGGGTCGTTCCTTCCGGGGGAGTTGACAGGGCGTCGGGACGGCGCGGGGCGACCGCCCTCGGCGCCGTCCCCAGGACGCTAGGCCGCCGCCGGGGCCCCGGCGCGCCCTCCGGCGCCCCGCGACTGTTCCGTCGGCGCACCGCCGCGGCGCGGTCCGCGAGCCGTGCGCGGCCGGTCCGACCGCGGTGCGCGCAGCGGCGATCCGGCCCGGCCGGGCCGACCTAGCGTGCCCGGGACCAGCCGTGACCGGCCGACCGCCCGGTGCGCCGCCCACCCCCGACCGGAGGAACCCCGTTGTCCAGCATGCCCGTCACCGGAATCCGCCCCGCGACTCCCGCCTCCCCCGCCGACCTCGTCCTGCGCAACGCCCGGATCCACACCGGCGACCCGCGCCGCCCCGCCGCCACCGCCCTCGCGGTCCGGGACGGCCTGGTCGTCGCGGTGGGCGACGACGCCGACACCGCGCCGCTGGTCGGCCCGGACACCCGGGTCGTCGACGCCCTCGGCCGCCGCACCGTGCCGGGCCTCAACGACGCGCACCTGCACGTGATCCGCGGCGGCCTCAACTACGTGCTGGAGCTGCGCTGGGACGGGGTGCCGACGCTCCGGCAGGCGCTGGCGATGCTGCGCGAGCAGGCCGAGCGCACCCCGCCCGGCCAGTGGGTCCGGGTGGTCGGCGGCTGGTCCGCCGAGCAGTTCGCCGAACGCCGCCTGCCGACCCTCGCCGAACTGAACGCCGCCGCCCCGCGGACACCGGTCTTCGTCCTGCACCTCTACCAGTCGGCGCTGCTCAACCGGGCCGCCCTGCGCGCCGCCGGCTTCACCCGCGCCAGCGCCGACCCGGCCGGCGGCCAGATCGTCCGCGGTCACGACGGCCTGCCCACCGGGCTGCTGCTCGCCGCCCCGAGCGCGCTGCTGCTCTACTCCACCCTCGCCAAGGCCCCCGTCCTCGACGAGGCCGAGCGGGAGGCCTCCACCCGGCACTTCCTGCGCGAGCTGAACCGCTTCGGCCTCACCTCGGCGATCGACGCCGCGGGCGGCTTCCAGAGCTTCCCGGAGAACTACGCCGCCGTCACCGCGCTGGCCCGCCGGGGCGAGCTCACCCTGCGGATCGCCTACCACCTGTTCCCGCAGACCGCCGGACAGGAACTCGACGACCTGCGCCGCTGGACCTCCACCGTCCGCCCCGGCGACGGCGACGCCTGGCTACGCCTCAACGGCGCGGGCGAGAACCTCACCTGGGCCGCCGCGGACTTCGAGAACTTCTCCGAGCCGCGTCCCGAACTCGGCCCTTACGAAGCCGAGTTCGAGCAGGCCGTCCGGCTGCTCGGGGAGCACGGCTGGGGCTTCCGGCTGCACGCCACCTACGACGAGACGATCCGGCGGGACCTCGCCGTCCTCGAACGGCTCGCCGCCGAGGGCCTGTTCCCCGGCTCCGGCCGCTGGCTGTTCGACCACGCGGAGACGGTCGGCCCCGCCAGCCTCGACCGGATCGCCGCGCTCGGCGGCGCGGTCTCGGTGCAGAACCGGCTCTCCTTCCAGGGCGGCGCCTTCCTCGACCGCTACGGCGCCCAGGCCGCCGCCGAGGCCCCGCCGCTGCGCGCCATGCTCGACCGGGGCCTGACGGTCGCCGCCGGCACCGACGCCACCCGGGTCTCCTCCTACAACCCGTGGGTGGCCCTGCACTGGCTGGTCAGCGGCCGCACCGTGGGCGGCCGCCGCCTCGCCGCCGACCGCAACCGCCTCAGCCGCGAGCAGGCCCTGGAGCTCTACACCCTCGGCGGCGCCCGCCTGACCGGCGAGCAGGACGTCAAGGGCCGCCTCGCCCCGGGCTGCTACGCCGACTTCGCGGTGCTCAGCGCGGACTGGTTCACCGCCCCCGAGGCCGAACTGCCGCACATCGAATCCGTCCTCACCGTCGTCGGCGGACGGATCGTCCACGGCGCCCTGGAACACGAGGCGCTCGCCGCCCCCCTGCCGCCCGTCACCCCCGCCTGGAGCCCGGTCGCCCGCTTCGGCGGCTACCGCGCCGCGCCCGCCGGCGTCCGCCAGGCCGAACGGGTCGAGGAGGCCGCCGCCGAGGCCGACCTGCACCTGGCCTGGCGCACGGCCCGCGGCCTGGCGGCCCCCGGGCAGCCCGGCCCCGGCCTGCTCGACCCCTGCTTCCACTGACGTCCACCCGCCTCCGCCGTCGGCCCCCCGAGGGAGGTCAGGCGAGCGGGGCGTCGGCCGGGGCGGGGTGCCGGCCCTTCCAGTCGAGGCAGACGACGAGGGCGTCGTCCAGGGCCTCGTCGTCGCGGTGGGCGGCGAGGGCGGTCAGGATCGCCCGCGGCACCTCGGCCGCCGGCAGCAGCCGGGTCTCCTGGATGGCGCGGGGCAGCCGTGCCGCGCCGTACTCCTCGCCGGACGTCGAGGCGGCGGCGTGCACGCCGTCGCTGACGAAGACCAGCCGGTCGCCGCGCTCCAGCCGGATGCGCTGCGCCCGGTACGGGGTGCCGTCGGCCAGGCCGAGCGGCAGCTGCGCTTCGAAGGGGACGTGCTGGACGGTGCCGCCCCGCAGCCGGAGCAGCCGCGGGGAGCCCGCGTCGACGATCTCCACCAGGCCGGTGTCCAGGTGGAACTCCAGCAGCAGCACGGAGACGTACACCTCGCCCCGGTACTGCCCGTACACGGCCTGGTCGGCCAGCGCCGCCTGGTCGGCGATGTCGACGCCGGCGCGGCGCGCGTTGCGCAGCGCGTTGACGGCGAGGTTGGTGAGCAGCGCGGCGTCGATGCCCTCCCCCATGCCGTTGGTGACGGTCAGGGTGAGCCGGTCCTCGGTGGCGGCCCAGTCGAAGTTGTCGCCGCGGATGGCGTAGGCGGGTTCCAGCTGGGCGCCGATGGCGTACTCCTCCCGGGCGCAGGCCCGGGCCGGCAGCAGTTGCCACTGCATCTCGGCGGCCAGGGTGAGGCGGCTCTTGCGGCGGGCCTGGAGGTAGAGGTCGGTGTCCCGCTCGGCCACCACGAGGTGGTGGCCGAGGATCTCGGCGATCTCCCGGAACTCCTCCTGCCGCTGCGGCGTGAGGTGGACGCCGTCCAGCACGAGGCTCAGGACGCCGAGGCGGTCGCCGCGCACGGTCACCGGCAGGTGCAGCACGGCCGGGCCGCCGTCCGGCCCGGCCTCGGCGAAGGGCTGCTGGGACCCGAAGGCCCGCCCGGGGGCGCTGGTGTGCACCGGGACCGGCGGGGCGGTGTACGGCAGGTCGGTGACCCGCTGGAGCACGGTCAGGCTGTAGTCGGCGAGCAGCAGTTCGGCCTCTGGTACGCCGTACAGCCGGACGAGGCTCTCCCGCAGGGTCTCCAACAGGGCGTACGGGGCGGCGGCGCGCAGGGCGCGCTCCACCGCGGACAGGTTTTCCGTCACCTGGGTGCTCCTTCTCCTCTTCGGTGTCGACCGGTCGTGCCGACGGGTTGTGGTGGGCCGGGAGGGGGGTGTCAGGATGGACCCATGGACCTCGTCCCCGCGTTCCCGGACCGCACCGACGACGCCGCGACCGCGTCGTCGGTGGTGGAGCTGCTGGAGGTGCTCTGGGGCGGCGGGCGCGAGCTGGAGGCCCGGCCGGTGTCGGTGTCCCAGTTGCGCGTCCTCTACGTGCTGGCGGAGAGCGACGGCATCAACCTGCGCACCCTCACCGAGGCCCTGGACTCGCGCCCCTCGTCGGTCAGCCGGCTGTGCGACCGCCTGGAGGCGGCCGGGCTGGTGCGGCGCGCGGCCAGCACGACCAGCCGGCGCGAGCTGGAGCTGCACCTGACGCCGACCGGGCTGGCCTTCCTGGCCGACCTGCGCGCCGCCCGGGAGCGGGCGCTCGCGGCGGTGCTCGACGACATGTCCCCGGCCGAGCGCGGTGCGCTGATGGCCGGGCTGGAGGCGTTCCGGGCCGTCGCGGCCCGCCGCACCGCGGTGGGTGCCGGGGGGAGCGCCGAGGCCCCGCCGAGCACGCTGACGGCCTGAGGTTCCAGGCCCGGCCGCACCGGCTCCGTGCGACGATCCGACAATCGTTGCCGGAGGTGGAATGTTGTCGAAGGGCAAATGTTCCCTCTAGGGTGGAGGGACCGCAACTCGCGGTCCCGGGCAGCGCCTCGTGCACCGCCCGGTGAAGGGAGGCCTGCATGGCCGAACAACCGGTACCACCGGAGCAGCTGACCGCGACGGTCGTCGTTCACGCGACCGTCGCCCACCTGCGCCTGTCCGGCGAACTCGACCTGGACACCGTCCCCGAAGTCGAGGCCGCCGTCCGGGAGGCCTTCCTGGGCCGTCCCCGCATCATGATCATCGAGGCTTCCGCCCTGTCCTTCTGCGACTGCGCCGGACTCGGTGCGCTCCTGCGTGCCCGTCGCCGGATCGCCGACGCCGGCGGCACCTTCCACCTGGAGAACCCCTCTCCGCGGCTCGTCCGCCTGGCGGCCCTCACCGGCACCGCCACCGTCCTGGGCCTGGTCGCGCCGGTGCTCCGCCCCCGGCCGGAAGCGCGGACCGACACGAGCGCGCTCAGCGCGGGCCACTGAGCCCCCGCCGCTCCGCCCGGCCGCACCGGGCGGGGCGGTACGACCGCGTCCGAACTCCATCGACCCGCTCCGCTCCTCCGCTCCGGCGTCCGGTTGGCCGCCTACCCCGTCCGGGCGGCCTCAGCCCTCGGCAGGCGGCCCGTCACGGCCCGTCGCGGCCGCTCACCCGGCGGTCGGCCCGCCGCCACCGCCCCGGGCGGGCGGCGGGGTGCGCGGCCGCAGCCGCTCGCCCTGCGGTCCGAACACCGCCAGGTACTCGACCGGGCCGTCCGGGCCCGCGTTGGCCACCCCGTGCGGGGTCCGGGTGTCGAACTCGGCGACCTCCCCGGCGGTCAGGACGAGGTCCCGGTCGCCGAGCGCGAGCCACAGCCGCCCGTACAGCACGCACAGCCACTCGTGGCCCTCGTGGGAGGCCCGGCGGGGCCGGACCGGCGGGCCGTCGAGGGCGGGCAGCACGTGCTTGTGCGCGTGCAGGCCGCCGACGTACCGGGTCAGCGGCAGCACCGCCTTGCCGTCGCCGAAGCCCAGCGGCGCCCTGACGCGCGGCTCGGGCGCGGGGGCGGGCGCCCGGCCGGCCAGTTCGTCCAGGGAGGCGCCGTACTCCTCCGCCAGGCGCAGCAGCACGTCCAGGGTGGGCCGGCGCCGGCCGTTCTCGATCCGGGACAGCGTGCTGACGGGGATGCCGGTGGCGCGGCCGACGGCGCTGAGCGTCGCCCCGCCGCGCTCGCGCGCGGCCCGCAGCCGGAGTCCCATCGCGTCCGGCGTGCTGTCGGCTGCCACCCTCGTCCTCCTCCGCCCCGCACCGCCCCCTGCTGCGAGTTTGCCAGAACGGCAACGGTCGTCGCGCCGGTCGGGCGGCGCGCCGCATGATCGACGGACAGCCGCGCACACCACGAACCGAGGAGCAGCCGTGCGATCCGAGCCGACCGCCGCACCCCGCCACCGCACCGTCCGGACCCCCGCCGGGCGGCTGCACCTGGTCGAGCAGGGCACCGGCCCGCTCGTCCTGCTCGTGCACGGCTTCCCCGAGTCCTGGTACTCCTGGCGCCACCAGCTCCCGGCCCTGGCCGCGGCCGGCCACCGGGCGGTGGCGATCGACATGCGCGGGTACGGCCGCTCCTCCAGGCCGGCGGCGGTCGACGCCTACCGGATGCTCGACCTGGTGGAGGACAACGTGGCCGTCGTGCGCGCCCTCGGCGAGGAGGAGGCGGTGGTCGTCGGCCACGACCTGGGCTCCCCCGTCGCCGCCGCCTCCGCCCTGCTCCACCCCGGCGTCTTCCGGGCCGTCGGCCTGCTGAGCGTCCCCTACGCACCGCCCGGCGGCCCCCGCCCCACCGAGGTCTTCCGCCGGGTCGGGGGCCCCGGGCAGGAGTTCTACGTCTCCGCCTTCCAGGAGCCCGGCCGCGCCGAGGCGGAGATCGAGCCCGACGTCCGGGGCTGGCTCGCGGGCTTCTACGCGGCCCTGTCCGCCGACACCATGCCCGCCCCGCACGAGCCCGACCCGCACTTCCTCACCCCCGGCGGCCGGCTGCGCGACCGCTTCCCCGCGGGCGTCCGCCCGGCCTGGCTGGGCGAGGACGACCTCGACTTCTACGCCGGGGAGTTCGAGCGCACCGGGTTCACCGGCGCGCTCAACCGCTACCGCAACCTGGACCGGGACTGGGCGGACCTCGCCCCGTACCGCGGCGCCCCGGTCGAGCAGCCGTCCCTGTTCATCGGCGGCACCCTGGACGCCTCCACCACCTGGATGTCCGACGCCGTCGACGCGCACCCCGCCACCCTCCCCGGCCTGACCGCCTCCCACCTCCTGGAGGGCTGCGGCCACTGGATCCAGCAGGAGCGCCCCGACGAGGTCAACCGGCTGCTCACCGACTGGCTCGCCACCCTCCGGGGCTGAGCCGCCGCCGGCCCCCGCCCCGGCCACGCGCGGGCGGGGGCCGGGGGCTCAGCGGAGCAGCAGGTCGCGGATCGCCGCCGCGATCTCGTCGGGCGCCTCCTCGGCCATGAAGTGCCCGGCCCGGGTCAGCCGGTGGTCCAGGTCCGGGGCCCAGGCCCGCCACACCCCGGCCGCGTCGTAGCCCAGCCGGGCGCCCCAGTCCTGCTGGACCACCGTCACGGGCATCGCCAGCTGCGACCCGGCGTCCAGGTCGGCCCGGTCGTGGGCGACGTCGACGCCGGCCGAGGCCCGGTAGTCCGCGACGATCGACGGCACCGCCGCGGCGCTCGCCCGCAGGTAGGCGGCGCGCACCTCCGGCGGCAGCGCGGCCGGGTCGTTCGCCCAGGCGTCCAGGAACGAGCCGAAGAACGCGTCCGCACTGTTGGCGATCATCGTCTCCGGCAGTCCCGGCGGCTGCGCCATCAGGTACAGGTGGTAGCCGACCGCCGCCGGGACGCCGTGCAGCACGTCCCACATGTCCAGCGTCGGCACCACGTCGAGGACGCCCAGGTGGGTGACGGCCTCCGGGTGGTCCAGAGCGGCCCGGAAGGCGACCAGGGCGCCCCGGTCGTGGCCGACCAGGGCGAAGCGCTCGTGGCCGAGCGCCGCCGCCAGGGCGACCACGTCCGCGGCCATGGCGCGCTTGGAGTACACCTCGGGACCGGTGGCGGCCGGCTTGTCGCTGGCGCCGTAGCCGCGCAGGTCGGGGCAGATCACCGTGTGCCGGTCGGCGAGCCGCCCGGCCACGTGCCGCCACATCAGGTGGGTCTGCGGGAAGCCGTGCAGCAGCACGACCGGACTGCCGCCGCCGCCGACGGCGGCGGCCAGCTCCACCCCGTCCGCGCCGGGCAGGCGGACGTGGTCGAAACCGGGAACGGTGAACGTCACGGGAGGCCCCTTCCAGGGGTCGGCGGACCGGCGGGAACCCGGTCCGGGACTGGTGCGACCAGCCTGGACGACGGCGATCAGCAGCCGATCAGCACGCTTCGACGCGGCGCCCCCGGACCCGGAGGATGGGGGCATGCGCATCGACGTGCTCGGCTCCGTCCGGGCCCTCCACGACGACGGCACCCCCGTCGACCTGGGCGGGCCCCGCCACCGGGAGGTGCTGGGCCGGCTCGTCGCCGCCGACGGCCGACTGGTCGCCACCGACACCCTGGTCGACGACCTGTGGCCCGGCGACCCGCCGCCGCGCGCCGTCGGGGCCCTGCGCACCTTCGTCGCCGCACTGCGCCGGGCCCTCGAACCCGGGCGTCCGCCCCGCACCCCGCCGCGCCTGCTGGTCACCGAGGGCCCCGGCTACGCCCTGCGGCTGCCCCGCGAGGACGTCGACGTCCACCGCTTCGAGGACGCCCTGGCCCGGGCCCGGCGCGCCCCCGACGGGCCGGGCGGCCCCGACGCGCCGGCCGGCCTCGACGCGGCCCTCGCCGCCTGGCGCGGCCCGGCCTACGCCGACGTGACCGCCGCCGCCTGGGCCCGGCGCGAGCGCACCAGGCTGGAGGAACTGCGGCTGGAGGCGACGGAACTGCGCGCCCGCCTGCTCCTCGACGCGGGCGCGGGGGCCGACCTCGTCGCCGGGCTCGGCGCCCACGTCGCCGAACACCCCTGGCGCGAACCGGCCTGGGGACTGCTGGCCCGGGCCCTGCACCGGGCGGGCCGCCAGGCGGACGCACTGGCCACCCTCCGCCGCGCCCGCACCATGCTGGCGGACCGGCTCGGGCTCGACCCCGGGGCCGAACTGCGCCGCCTGGAGGCGGACATCCTCCAGGGCGCCCCGCCGTCCCCGCCCCCGGCCCCGGCCCCGCACCCCGCCCGGCCCGGCGGCGTCCGGCTCGGCCCGCGCACCACCGTCGAACTGGCCCGCACCCTGGCCCTGGCGGGCGGCGACGCCCTGGCCCACTCGCGGCGCGACCGCCTCGCCGCCGCCCTGGCCGCGGAGCGCACCGGGGACGCCGCCCTGACCGCCCGCGTCATCGGCGCCTACGACGTGCCCGCCCTGTGGAGCCGGGCGGACGACCCCGGGCAGTCCCGGGCCGTCGTCGAGGCCGCCGAACGCACCCTCGCCGCGCTCGGCCCCGACGGACCCGCCGCCTCGCGGGCCCGCCTGCTGGCCACCGTCGCGGTCGAGAGCCGCAGCGCCGACCTGTCCGACGGCGCGCTGCGGCGGGCCGCCCGGGCCGCGCGGGAAGCCGAGGCGCTGGCCCGGCGCCTGGACGACCCCGCCCTGCTGGCCTTCGCCCTCAACGGCGTCTTCCTCCAGTCCTTCGCCCGGCCCGGGCTCGCGGCCGCCCGGGACGCGACCGGCGCCGAGCTCCTCGACCTCGCCACCCGGCACGACCTGCCGAACTTCGCCGTGCTGGGGCGGCTCGTCCGCCTGCAGTCCGCCTCCGCGCTCGGCGACCTGGACGCCGCGGCCGCGCACGCCGAGGCCGCCGAACGGCTCGCCGCCACCACCGAGGCCTCCCTCGTGCCCGTCCTCACCGCCTGGTACGGGGCCCGGGCCGCGGCCGCCCGCAGCACCGGCCCCGGCGGGCCGGGCGCCGCCACCGTCGCGGCCCGCTACCGCGCCGCCGAGGACGCGCTCGCCGCGACGGGAGCCATGCCGGGCCTGCACCGCGGCCTGTTCGCCCTCGCCCTGCTGGGCCTGCGCCTCCTGCACGACCGCCCCGCGCCCACCGACCCCGCCCTCGACTGGGGCCCCTACCGCCCGTGGACCCGCCCCCTGGTGCTGCTCGCCCGGCACCGGACCGAGGAGGCCCGCGCCGCCCTCGCCGCCGCCCCCGCACCGCCCCGCGACCACCTGCAGGAGGCGCTCTGGTCCCTCACCGCCCACGCGGCCGCCCGCCTCGGCGAGCCCGGGGCCGCCGCCCGCGCCGCGGCGGCCCTGCGCCCCGCCCGGGCCGAACACGCGGGCGCGGCCAGCGGACTGCTGACCCTGGGGCCGGTGGCCCGCTACCTGGCGGAGGCGGAGGCCTGCGCCGACGGGCGCTGAGCCAGGGCGCCCGCCGGCGCGGGCGGGACGGGCGGGGCGAGCGAGGCGGCCCGGGCCGGCTCAGCAGCGGAAGACCTGGTGCACGGAGGCGGTGGCGCCGCCGGTCCGTCCGGACGGGTGGGTCGGGGGCGCGCCGGGGCCGCTCCCCGGCGCGTGCGACGGGACGGGCCCGGCGCCGGCCCGGCCGGACGCGGCGAACCGCACCCCGTTCCAGGTGCCGGGTCCCGACCGGGCGGCCGTGGCCGAGAGGTGCCGCGCGGGGACGCCGGCGGGCGGATCCTGCTCGGTCTCCGTCCGCTCCTCGGGTGCCGGGGCGGCACAGGCCGCGGTGGCCGGCGGGCCGGGTTCGAACCCCTCCGCGACCGCGGGTCCCGTCAGCAGCAGGAGGAGGCCGGCCCGGGCGGAGAGCAGTGCGGTGATCGTGCGGCTTCGACGCACCCGTGTCCCCTCTCCCGGTCGGCGGTGTGCACGTTCAGGTTGGTGAGCGCGGCTGATGGCCGGTCAGTTTGCGCAGGGCGGGCGGGACGTGACGGAGCGTGCACGGCGCCGTGGCCGGATCGCGAGGTTCCGCGGGCGTGGCATGTTCACCGAATTGTTAGCGCTAACAATGACTTCGTCAAACCTTCTCCGCAAAGCCTCCACCGCAGCCGGTGCCACATCGGGCAGTGCTGCGCGACCCCTTGACGCTGATTCTGTGAGCGCTAACACTCTGATGACGCCGGACTGCGGGCGGACCGCGCGCACCAGCCCCGGGCCTTCGCCGCGCCGGGTCGACGACCCGTCCCCTCCCCCGGGAGGGGCGCGCCGGTCCGGCCGCCGTCCGGCTCCACCCCGACCCCGCCCACCCGCTCGTCGGTCGAGCCCGGCCCTCCCTCACCACCGGGGCCGGCCCGCCGGCCCGGCCCGGGCGCCCCCATGGAGGAATTGTGCGGAAGCTTTCGACGGCCCTCGCCGCAGGCGCCCTGGCGCTGACCCTGGCCGCATGCGGCCAGAGCGCGAACGGCGTCGGCGACGGTGCGGCCAAGGGCGACGGCAAGGGCGGCCTGGTGGGCATCGCCATGCCGACCAAGTCGTCCGAGCGCTGGATCGACGACGGCACCAACATGGTCAAGGAGTTCCAGGCCAAGGGCTACAAGACCGACCTGCAGTACGGCGACAACGTGGTGGAGAACCAGGTCTCACAGATCGAGAACATGATCACCAAGGGCGCCAGGCTGCTGGTGGTCGCGGCCATCGACGGCTCCTCCCTCACCGACGTGCTGCGCAAGGCCGCCGACGCGCACATCCCGGTGATCTCCTACGACCGGCTGATCCGCGGCACCGAGGACGTCGACTACTACGCCACCTTCGACAACTTCAAGGTGGGCGTGCTCCAGGGCACCTACATCGCGGAGAAGTTGGGTCTCAAGGACGGCAAGGGCCCGTTCAACGTCGAGCTGTTCGCCGGCTCCCCGGACGACAACAACGCCAACTTCTTCTTCGACGGCGCGATGAGCGTCCTCAAGCCGTACCTCGACGACAAGAAGCTGGTCGTGCAGAGCGGACAGACCGCGTTCAACCAGGTGGCCACCCTGCGGTGGGACGGCGGGCTCGCGCAGTCCCGGATGGACAACCTGCTGAGCAAGTCCTACACCTCGGCCCGGGTGGACGCCGTGCTGTCCCCGTACGACGGCATCTCCATCGGCGTCCTGTCCTCCCTCAAGGGCGTCGGCTACGGCGGCGCGGGCAAGCCGCTGCCGATCGTCACCGGTCAGGACGCCGAGCTGGCCTCGGTGAAGTCCATCATCGCCGGCGAGCAGACCCAGACCGTCTACAAGGACACCCGTCAACTCGCCAAGGTCGCCGTCCAGATGGGCGACGCCCTGCTCACCGGCGGCAAGCCCGAGACCAACGACACCACCCAGTACGACAACGGCGCCAAGGTCGTCCCCGCCTACCTGCTCCAGCCCGTGAGCGTGGACAGGGACAACTACCGGAAGGTGCTCGTCGACGGCGGCCAGTACAGCGCGGACCAGCTCAAGTAGCCCCGCCCGCGCCCGCCCGCAGCCGACCGCACCCGCACCCGCACCCGCCGAAACAGCCGAAACGGATTCCCCATGGCCGGACCCGTCCTCGAGATGCGCGCGATCACCAAGACCTTCCCCGGGGTCACCGCACTGTCCGACGTCAACCTCACCGTCGCCGCCGGCGAGGTGCACGCGATCTGCGGCGAGAACGGCGCCGGCAAGTCCACCCTGATGAAGGTGCTCAGCGGGGTCCACCCGCACGGCACCTACCAGGGCGAGATCCTGTTCAAGGGCGAGCCCTGCCGGTTCAGGGACATCCGCGCCAGCGAGCGGCGCGGGATCGTCATCATCCACCAGGAACTGGCCCTGGTCCCGTACCTGTCCATCGCCGAGAACGTCTTCCTCGGCAACGAGCACGCCCGCCGCGGGATCATCGGCTGGCACCGGACCCTCACCCACGCCGCCGAGCTGCTGCGGCGCGTCGGCCTGCACGAGCACCCGCGGACCAGGGTCGCCGACATCGGCGTGGGAAAGCAGCAACTGGTCGAGATCGCCAAGGCGCTCGCCAAGGAGGTCGAACTCCTCATCCTCGACGAGCCGACCGCCGCGCTCAACGACGAGGACAGCCGCAAGCTGCTGGAACTGATCCTGGAGCTCAAGGCCCAGGGCATCGCCTGCATCCTCATCTCGCACAAGCTGAACGAGATCGCCAAGGTCGCCGACTCCGTCACCGTGCTGCGCGACGGGCGCACCATCGAGACGCTCGCCGTCGGCCCCGGGGGCGTCTCCGAGGAGCGGATCATCCGCGGCATGGTCGGCCGCGACCTGGAGCACCGCTACCCCGAGCGCACCCCGCAGATCGGCGGGATCGCGCTGGCCGTCGAGGACTGGACGGTCCAGCACCCGATCGACCACCACCGCAACGTCGTCGACGGCGTCTCGCTGCACGTGCGGCACGGCGAGATCGTCGGCATCGCGGGCCTGATGGGCGCCGGCCGCACCGAGCTCGCGATGAGCGTCTTCGGCCGCTCCTACGGACGGTGGACCCGCGGCCGGGTCCTGATGAACGGCACCGAGATCCGCACCCGCACCGTCTCCGAGGCGATCGGCCACGGCATCGCGTACGTCACCGAGGACCGCAAGCAGTTCGGCCTCAACCTCGCGGACGGCATCAGCCGCAACATCTCGCTGGGCGCGCTCGGCAAAGTCTCCCGCCGCGGCTGGATCAACGAGCACGAGGAGACCCGGGTCGCCGAGCACTACCGCGCGTCCATGAACATCAAGGCCCCCTCGGTGTTCGCGGAGACCGGCAAGCTCAGCGGCGGCAACCAGCAGAAGGTCGTCCTCAGCAAGTGGATCTTCGCCGGACCCGAGGTGCTGATCCTCGACGAGCCGACCCGCGGCATCGACGTCGGCGCCAAGGCGGAGATCTACACCGTCATCGCCGACCTGGCCGCCCAGGGCAAGGCGGTGCTGGTCATCTCCTCCGAACTCCCCGAACTGCTGGGCCTGTGCGACCGCGTCTACACCATGGCCGAAGGACGGCTGACCGGTGAGGTGGAGCGGGCGGACGCGACCCAGGAATCCCTCATGCGCCTCATGACCGTGAGCGCCGCGACCCAGAACGAGCAGGTGTGACGCATGGCCCAGACCGGGACCACCCCCCAGACCAGGAAGGCCGCCCCGGAGGCGGCCGGACGGCCGTCCGCCCGGACCCTCCTCGCCCGGGCGCTGCGCGGGAACATCCGCCAGTACGGCATGCTGGTCGCCCTCGCGCTGATCGTGGTGCTGTTCCAGATCTGGACGGACGGCATCCTGCTCCAGCCGCTGAACGTCACCAACCTGATCCAGCAGAACAGCTACGTCCTGATCCTGGCCATCGGCATGATGATCGTCATCATCGCCGGGCACATCGACCTGTCGGTCGGCTCGCTGGCCGCCTTCACCGGCGCGGCGGCGGCCGTCATGATGGTCCGGCACCACCTGCCCTGGCCGGTGGCGCTGATCGCCTGCCTGCTGATCGGCGCGGCGGCCGGTGCCTGGCAGGGCTTCTGGATCTCCTACGTCGGCATCCCGTCGTTCATCGTGACGCTGGCGGGCATGCTGGTCTTCCGCGGCGGCACCCAGATCATGCTGCAGGGCCAGTCGATCGCCCCGTTCCCCAAGGGCTTCCAGAAGATCGGCAGCGGCTTCCTGCCCGAGGTCGGCCCGCACACCGACTACCACAACCTCACCCTGCTGCTCGGCGCCGCCGTCCTCGCCGTCGCGCTCCTGCAGGAGGTCCGCGGCCGCCGCCAGGCCGCCTCGTACGGCCTGGAACTCCTGCCGACGGGCTTCTTCCTGGCCAAGCTGGCGGCCGTGACCGCCTCGGTGGCGGTCTTCACGCTGCTGCTGGCCAGCTACCACGGCTTCCCGGTCGTGCTGCTGATCCTGGCGGTGCTGCTGTTCTGCTTCGGCTACCTGATGCGCAACTCGGTCATCGGGCGGCACACCTACGCCATCGGCGGCAACGAGGCCGCCGCCAAGCTGTCGGGCGTGAAGAGCAAGCGGGTGGTCTTCCTCGCCTTCGTCACCATGGGCGTGCTGGCCGCCCTGGCCGGGCTGGTCTTCGCCGCCCGCCTCAACGCCGGGACCCCGCAGGCCGGCATCAACTTCGAACTGGAGGCGATCGCCGCCGCGTTCATCGGCGGCGCCTCGGCCTCCGGCGGCGTCGGCACCGTGCTCGGCGCGATCATCGGCGGCCTGGTCCTCGGCGTCCTCAACAACGGCATGTCGCTGGTCGGCATCGGCACCGACTACCAGCAGGTGATCAAGGGCCTGGTCCTGCTCGCCGCGGTCGGCTTCGACGTCTACAACAAGCGCAAGGCCGGCTCCTGACCCCTCCCCGCCCGTCCGCCCGGCCGCGGCACCGGCACCGGCACCCGTGCCGACCGGGCCGGGCCGGGCATCACACCGCCCATCGGGGGTACCCGTCAGCGGACCACGGCCCACCCGCACGGTGGGGTCGGCCGTCCGGCAACGGAGAGTGGTGTGAACGTGACGACAGTGGAGAGCATCGACGAAACGGTCCTGTTCGCCGACCGCTACCGGGTCGAGGGCACCCTGGGGCAGGGGAGCGCCGCCGAAGTGCTGCGCGCCGTCGACCTCCGCCTGGGCCGGAGGGTCGCGCTGAAGGTGCTGCACCGGGGCGCTCCCGAGGACTTCGCCCGCCGGTTCACCGCCGAGGCGCGGACGCTCGCCCGGCTCCGGCACCACGGCGTGGTCGAGGTCTACGACCACGGCCGCGCCGGCGACCGCCCCTACCTCGTCCTGGAACTCGTGGACGGGACGACGCTCGCCGACACGCTGCGCGCCTCACCGCTGCCCGCCTCCGCCACCCTCCGGCTCGGCCGGGAACTCGCCGGCACCCTCGCGTTCGTCCACGCCCACGGCGTCGTCCACCGCGACGTCAAACCGTCCAACGTCCTGATCGACACCGCGGGGACCCCCCGCCTCACGGACTTCGGCATCGCCCGCCACCCCTCGGACGAGGACGCCCAGGACACCGACGCGACCCGGACCGGCTTCGTCGTCGGCACCCCCGCCTACCTGGCACCGGAGCAGCTCCGCGGCGAGGGGGCCCGCCCGCCCGCCGACGTCTACGCCCTGGGCCTGCTGCTGATCGAGTGCCTCACCGGACGGCGCGCCTACCCCGGCGGCCCCATGGAAGCGGCGGTGGCCCGCCTGCTGCACTCCCCCGCCGTCCCCCCGGGCACGCCCGCACGGCTCGCCCGGGCCCTGCACGCCATGACCCGGACGGACCCCGGCGAGCGCCCGTCCGCCGCGACCTGCGCGGACCTGCTCGACCCGCGGACACCGCCGCTCCCGCCCCCCGGCCACCGGGCACCGGCGGGCCGGAACACCACCCGGCGCACGCGCGTCGCCCTGTCCGCCGGGACGGTCGGCCTGCTGCTCGCCGCCGGGGCCGGAAGCATGGCCTTCGGCACCGGACACCACGCCGGACCGCCCGCACGACAGCCCGCCCCCGCCTCCACCCCCGCACCGGACCCCACCCCCTCCACCGCCCCGCCGCAGACGCCGACCGCGAGCCCCGACGACACCGGCACGCCGGCCGGTTCGGCCGCGCGGACCACGGCACCGTCCGGCCCCGGCACCGGCCCGCAGGCCGACCCGGCGGGGGCGCCCCGCAGCGACAGCGGGAAGAAGGGGGAGAAGGCGCAGAAGGCGGAGAAGGACGGGAAGCCGGCCCGCAAAGGACCGAAGCGGTGACGCGGCGCCCCGGCCGCCCCCGCGACACCCCGCCCCGCCCCCGGTGCCGGCGGTCATGACCGGTGCGCTCACCGTCGGCCGGGACGGCGGCGGTACTGTCGTGGCGGACGATGCCGCCGCGAAGGCGGCCGGCGTCCGCCCGAACTGACCAGACCGGGCCCCGCCCGCGCGGCGGGCCCGGGCCCGACGAAGCCGGAACGGTGGTCCATGGCCGCGCCCCGCCGCACGACGCTCGCCGACGTCGGCCGGGAGGTCGGCGTGAGCGCCAAGACCGTCTCCCGGGTGCTCAACGGCGACGGGCCGACCTCCCCCGAGACCCGGCAGAAGGTCCTGGCGGCGGTCGAGAAGCTCGGCTTCCAGCCCAACCTGATGGCCCGCAACATTCGCGTCGGCGGCCCGGACAGCACCGTCGGCCTGATCGTCCCCGACATGGGCAACCCGTTCTTCGGCTCCGTCGCCGGCGGCATCGAGAGCGCGGTGCGCGAACGCGGACTGACCCTGCTGATGGGCTCCTGCGCCGACGACCCCGCCCGCGAACGCGCCCTGATCGACACCTTCCTGGCCCGCCGGGTCAGCGCCCTGATGGTGGTGCCCACCGCCGGCGCCGACCACGCCCACCTGCGCACCGCCCGGACGAACGGCCTGCCCGTGGTCTTCCTCGACCGCCCCGGCACCAACCTGGCCGCCGACAGCGTGGTCAGCTCCAACCGGGACGGCGCCCGCGCGGGCACCGCCCACCTGATCGCCGCCGGACACCGCCGGATCGCCTTCATCGGCGACCGTCCCGCCACCCTCTACACCCGCCGCGAGCGCCTGGCCGGCTACCGCGAGGCCCTCGACGCCGCCGACCTGCCGTACGACCGCTCGCTCCTCCTCGACGGCCACACCGAGACCGAGGCCGCCGACGCCGTCCAGCGCGCCCTGCGCGACCCGCGGCCGCCCACCGCGATCCTCGCCGCCAACAACTTCGCCGCCATGGGCACCGTCCTGGCCACCACCCGGGCCGGCCGGCGCGACGTCGCCCTGGTCTCGTTCGACGACCTGCCCTTCGCCGAGATCCTGCAACCCGCCATCACCACCGTCGCCCAGGACCCCACCGCCATCGGCACCACCGCGGCCGCCATCGCCCTGGCCCGCCTCGACGGCGACCGCACCCGGGCCCGCACCGTCACCGTCCCCACCCGCCTCATCCCCCGCGGCTCCGGCGAACTCCCGCCCACCACCCGGTAGTTCCCCAGCACCGCGCCCCCCCGGGCCACCGGTGGCCCGGGACGGTCACCACGGGACCGGGGTGAGCCGGAGTGGGAGGGCACCACGGCGTCGGTCTGCCACCCGGTCGCGCTCCAAGCCAGTTATTATTATCGTCTTTACGGGCCGGATGCGGTGATCCTCCGGCCCGCTCCCACCGCGCTCCGCGCAGGCCGCGCCCCGCCTCCTGCGATTCGCCACCCCCACCTCCGGCCGGTGCGTCAGACTTGTCCGGCGCCAGCAGTTCCCAGGACAGGCACCGGAGGTAGGACCCATGACACGCTACGGAGTCGACCTCGACCAACATCGACTGATCGCCTCGTGGGGCACCGGCGAGGGCGACCTCTCCACCCGCATCGCCGCCCTGCCGGGCGACGCCGGGACCCCCACGCTGCTGGCCCTGGCCCGCTCCCTCACCCAACTGTCGGACGCCGCCTGGCGCACCTACACCCACCCGGCCAGCGCCGCCGGCTCCCTGGAGCCCGACAGCGAGGGCCGGCGCCGGGAGCGGGAACGCGAGGCCTTCGACAAGGTCGCCGGCGCGATCGCCGACCCGCACCTGCCGCACGGCGGCACGATGATGGTCTCCTACAGCCGCCTGGTCGAGTCCGCCCACCGCGTCGGACGCGCCCTCCACGACCTCGGCGAGGAGGCCCTGACGGAAGCCGTCCTCGCCGAAGCCGCCCTGGAACTCGCCTCGGTGGAGAACGCCGAACTCGGCGACCTCACCGGCCGCGCCCAACAGGCCGTCCTCCTCAGCCGCGAGGACGCCTCCCCCGTCCAGGTCGCCGCCGCCGACCGGCTGCTGGAACAGGACCCCTTCGGCCCCACCGCGCTGTTCTCCACCGTCGACCCCACCGCGGCCGCCGTCGCCGCCGCGCACTGGCTCGCCGCCGCGGCGGAGGTCACCGCCCGGTCCTCCGGCGGGGACCCCACCCAGGTCGTCATGGAAGCCGACACCATCGAGTCCCTCCCCCACGAGACCCCCACCCTCGTCCTGGGCCTCATCGAGGACGGCGCCACCCCGTACGAGGCCGTCACCGCGCTCGTCCGTCACGCCATGCACATCACCGACGGCCTCCTGCTGGACCCCGTCTCGCTGCGCGACCAACTGGAGGACTTCGAGGAGACCGTCGCCGAACACACCGGCGAGGACGACCCCGACCTCGACGACGTCGCCGTCCGCCTCACCCCGCTCGACCCCAAGCGCCCCGCCCGCGACCTCCTCGAAGACCTCCTCGCCGGCATCCACGGCTGCTGGCTCCTGCACGGCGAGTCCGCCGACCCCGACGAGGACGAAGGCCCCGGCGACGCCGAGGCCCGCCAGCGGCGCAGCCACGAACGCTTCGCCGACCTCGTCCGCGCGACCGCCGCCGCCCGCCGCGACCGCCTCGTCTGACCGGCGCCCGGTCTCCCGGGCGCCGTCGACGGCGGCGTGTCCCCGGATCCCCGGCCTCCGGCCCGTGCCCGCCCGGGACCGGCTCAGCCGTAGGCGTTGAACTCGGCGATCGACCACCAGGAGCTGGACGTGCCGGTCTGCACGACCTTCACGTACCGGGCGCTCTGCGCCGGGAAGTCGACCGTCACGAGGGCGCCGGTACCGGTGCCGGTGGCCACCGCCGAGCCCCACGCCACCCCGTCCGAGGACAGGAACACCTGGTAGCCGCGGGCGTAGTCGTTCGCGCTGCCGGCCGAGTCCATCGTGATCCGGGCCAGCGGCCGCACCGCACCGGTGTCGACCGTCACCGACTGCCCCGCCGCCATCGGCACGCCCGACGACCAGCGCGAACCCGCCGACCCGTCCAGCATGTTCGCCGCCACGTCACTCCCACCGGTGGCGGAGGCCGACGCCGCCCAGCCCGTGCGCGGCAGCACGCTCACGGCGCCGCCGGAGGTGTAGGCGTTGAACTCGGCGATCGACCACCAGGAGCTGGACGTGCCGGTCTGCACGACCTTCACGTACCGGGCGCTCTGCGCCGGGAAGTCGACCGTCACGAGGGCGCCGGTACCGGTGCCGGTGGCCACCGCCGAGCCCCACGCCACCCCGTCCGAGGACAGGAACACCTGGTAGCCGCGGGCGTAGTCGTTCGCGCTGCCGGCCGAGTCCATCGTGATCCGGGCCAGCGGCCGCACCGCACCGGTGTCGACCGTCACCGACTGCCCCGCCGCCATCGGCACGCCCGACGACCAACGCGAACCCGCCGACCCGTCCAGCATGTTCGCCGCCACATCACTCCCACCGGTGGCGGAGGCCGACGCCGCCCAGCCCGTGCGCGGCAGCAGGACCGGGCCGCCGCTGCCGGTGCCGCCGGTGACGGTGGTCGTGGCGGTCAGCCGCAGGTCGCGGGAGGAGGAGCCGACCGAGACGGTGTGGGTTCCGGGCGCGGTGGTCCAACTCCCGTTCCAGTACTGGAAGCTGCGGGCGTCCAGGGTCAGGGCGACGTGCTTGGTCCCGCCCGGGTCGAGGGCGACCTTCCGGAAGCCGCGCAGGTTCTTCGGCGGTTCGCCGCTGCCGGCGGGCTGGCCGACGTACACCTGGGCGACCTCGGAGCCGGCCCGGGTGCCGGTGTTGGTGACGTCGAAGCCGACGGCGACGTTGCCGGCGGCGTCGGGGGCGGAGACGGTCAGGCCGGAGTAGCCGAAGGTGGTGTAGGAGAGGCCGTGGCCGAAGGGGTACAGCGGCTCCTTGTTCTTGGCGTCGTACCAGCGGTAGCCGACGTTCACGCCCTCGGAGTACTGGACGCCGCCGTTCTGGCCGGGCCACTGGGCGGTGGTCGCGGCGGGCACGTCGGCGAGCGACTTCGGGAAGGTCACGGGGAGCTTGCCGGAGAAGTTGACGTCGCCGTAGAGCAGCGCGGCGACGGCGGTGCCCGCCTCCTGTCCGGGGTACCAGTTCTCGACGATGCCCTGCACCGAACCCGCCCAGGGCATGGTGACGGCGGAGCCGCTGTTGACGACCACCACGGTGTGCGGGTTGACGGCGGCGACGTCCGCGACGAGCTGGTTCTGCGCGGCGGACAGGTCGATGTCGCGCAGGTCGGAGCCCTCGGACTGGAAGTCGCTGACGAAGACGAGCGCCAGTTCGGAGCCGCGGGCGGCCGCGACGGCCTGGTCGTGGGCGCTCTGGCCGGGCACGGACCAGCCGAGGGCGGCGTTGCTGCCGCCGCCGGCCTGGTAGTAGTCGACCTCGATGTCGACCGGCTGACCGGCGGTCAGGGTGACGCTGCCGGTGCGGGTGGTGGGGCCCTGGTTATACCAGTTGTCGATGACCTGCCGGCCGTTGACGAGCAGGCGGCTGCCGTCGTCGCTGTTCAGCGAGAACTGGTAGCTGCCGCCGACGGGCGGGGTCAGCGTGCCGGTCCACTTCACCGACCAGTTGGTGGCGTTGACCCCGGTGGCGGGCGACCGGCCGCCCCAGACCGTGTCGATGTCCGCGTCCACCCGGCTCGCCACGACCGGGCCGGACAGGTCGGTGCTGTTGTGGTACTCGCCGTACAGGCCGGTGCCGGTGCCGCTGGACGGCTTGAGCGCGCCGGACGGCACCGGCGGCAGCGAGCCGTCGGCGGCGGGGCCGCCCTGGGCGAACGTCACCGTGGTCCCGGCCCCGGCCCGGGCCTTGATGCCCTGGTAGGGCGTCACCACGTGGGGGGCGTTGACGGCGGCGCTGCCGCCGCCCTGGGTCATGACGCCCGCCCCGGCGTCCTCGCCGATCACCGCGATCGACTTCACCGACGGCGCCACGGGCAGCACCGAGGCGTCGTTCTTCAGCAGGACGCTCCCCTCCTGGGCGACCCGCTGCGCGACGGCGGCGTTGGCGGCGTTGGTGACGACCGCGTCCCGGTCGCCGTTCTGCGGGTGGTCGAACAGGCCCCGGCGGAACATCGACACCAGCACCCGGCGGACGTGGTCGTCGATCGTCGCCCGCGACACCTGGCCGGCGTCGACGGCGTTGGTCAGCGCGGTGCCGTAGTAGTCGCTGCCGGGCATCTCCACGTCCAGGCCGTTGTTGGCCGAGGCGACGGTGGAGTGGGTGGCGCCCCAGTCGGCGGTGACGAAGCCCTTGAACCCGAGGTCGCCCTTGAGGACGCCGTTCTGCAGCGGCCCGTTCTCGCACGCGAAGGCGCCGTTGACCGCCGAGTACGAGCACATCGCCGAGTCGACGCCCTGCCGGACGGCCGCCTCGAACGCCGGGAGGTAGATCTCCCGCTCGGCCCGGTCGGAGACCACCGCGTTGTCGGCGGGGGTGTTGCGGTCGGTCTCCTGGTTGTAGACCGCGAAGTGCTTCACCTGGGCCATCGGGCCCTGGCTCTGGAGGCCCGCGATGTCGGCGGCGCCGATCTGCCCGGCCAGGTACGGGTCCTCGCCGAACGACTCGAAGGCCCGGCCCCAGCGCGGGTCCCGGACGATGTTGACGGTCGGGGCGAGCACCACGTTGGTGCCCTTGCCCCACTGCTCGGCGCCGAGCACCTGGCCGTAGGCGCGCATCAGGTCCGGGTCCCAACTGGCGGCGCCGGACACCGGGGCCGCGAGCTGGGTCACGCCGGTCAGGCCGTCGCCGGCGCCCACCGGGCCGTCCTGGAAGTGCAGCGCGGGGATGCCGAGGCGGGTGTTGGCCGGGACGCATCCCGCGTAGCCGCAGGACGGCCCGCCGTGCAGCATGGTCAGCTTCTCGGCCTGCGTCATCGCGGCGAGCAGCTCGTCGGCCCGCTGGTCGGGGGTCTGGGACGCGTTGGTCCACGGCTGGTCGGCGGCGCTCGCCGCCGGACTGCCGAGGGCGGCCAGGGCCCCGGCCACCAGGAGGGCGGCGAGCGGCCCGGCCAGGGCGGTTCGCGGGTGAGGACGGCGCACGACGGCTCCAGTCGGCGGAAGGGCACCCCGGCCGACGGCTCGGGGCGCGGGAACGGGGGTGGGGGTGGGGTGGGGGCGGCCGCGGCGTCGTCGACGGCGCCGGGCGGGCGGGGTGGCGGGGGCGGGGGCCCCCCCCCCCCGGCCCCCCCCCCGGGGGCCCCCCCGGCCCCCCCCCCCCCCCCCCCCAAAAAATGAGGCCCCACCGGGGGGGGGGGGGGGGGTGGGGGGGCCGCAC
>NZ_JBVHEH010000032.1:0-76960 GCF_055562955.1 Kitasatospora sp. NPDC015121 | reverse complement strand
TCTCCCCCGAGGACCCCGCCCCATGCGCACCGCACTCACCACCCTCGCCCTCGCCGCCGCCCTCCTCACCCCGGCCGGCCACGCCCTCGCCGCCGGCCGGGGGGGGGGGGGGCGGGCGCGGGGGGGGGGGGGGGCGGGGGGGGGGGGGGGGGGGGGGGGGCTCCGGGACCGGACCGGCCGGTCCCGGAGCCCGGGGTCACTGCGAGACGCGGACGTAGTCGACGATCATCTTCTGCGGCAGGACGGTGGTGGCGTCGGGGTTGCCGGGCCAGTCACCGCCGACGGCGTTGTTGAGGATGAGGTAGAAGGGGTGGTCGTACACCCAGGGGCCGCGGGTCTGCTCCAGCGTCGAGCGGTCGACGGTGAAGAAGCTGTGGCCGTCCACCGCGAACGTCATGTGGGTGGAGTCCCAGTCGACGGCGTAGGTGTGGAAGTCGGAGGCGAAGTCCGACCCGGCGAGGGTGTACGGCGAGCCGTAGCCGCCTCCGCCGTTGTAGGCCGGGGCGTGCAGCGTGGAGTACACCGAGTCCGCGACCTTGCCGACGTGCTCCATGATGTCGATCTCGCCGCAGTTCGGCCACGGCGTACCGGACTTGAAGTTCGAGCCGAGCATCCAGAACGCGGGCCACAGGCCCTGGGTGCCGCTGACCTTGATCCGGGCCTCGACGTGCCCGTAGGTGAAGTCGAGGTGGCCGTGGGTGTTGATCCGGCCGGAGGTGTACTGGCCGTTGGCCTCCTTGCGGGCCTCGATGACGAGGTTGCCGTTGCCGTCCAGGTTGGTGTTGTCGCCGTTGGTGTAGAGCTCCAGTTCGCCGTTCTGGCCGTTGCCCGGGTCCTGGGTCCACTTGGCGGGGTCCGGCTTGGTGTTCGCGGCGCCGTTGAACTCGTCGCTCCACACCAGGCGCGGCGGGTTGGCCGGGTTCGGCGGGAGGGCGGGCGGGGCGGTGGGGCTGCCGCCGGTGCCGTACACGTCGAAGGTCCACAGCGAGTAGCCGTAGCCGTTGCTGCGCGCGGTGCCGTACATCCGCACGTACCGGCCGGTGCCGTCGACGTCGAGGGTCTCCTTGAAGCCCTTGCCGTTGGTGGTGGAGTACACGCTGGTCCAGGTGGTGCCGTCCGGTGAGACCTGGATCTGGTACGCCTTGGCGTACGCCGGGTCCCACTGCAGCACGACCTGGGTGACGTGCGCGGTCGCGCCGAGGTCGACCGCGATCCAGCCCGGGTCGACCCAGCCGTTGACGTCGCTGGTCGCCCAGCGCGTCGCCGGGTCCTCGTCGAACGCCTTGGCCGGCGTGCAGCCCGGGCAGTTGCCGCTGTCCTGGTAGGTCGAGGCGGTGGCGGGCTTGCCGTACGAGAGCAGCGTCCTCGCGCCGCCCGGGTTGCCGCCCCCGCCGCCGGTGAAGACCTGGAACTCCCAGAGCGAGTAGCCGTACTGGGTGGCGCGCTGGGTACCGTACACGCGGACGTAGCGGCCGGTGCCGGACAGGGTGACCAGCTCGGTCGCGCCGCGGCCGTCGGCCGTCGAGTAGACGGTGCTCCAGGTGGAACCGTCCGGCGAGACCTGGATCTGGTACGCCTTGGCGTACGCCGCCTCCCAGGACAGCTGGACGCCGCAGACGTTCTGCGCGGAGCCCAGGTCGACCTGGAGCCACTGCGGGTCGGCGGCGGCCGAGGACCAGCGGGTGCCGGTGTTGCCGTCGACCGCGGAGGCGGCCGGCGTCCCCGCGTTCTCGGTGGAGGAGGCGGTGGCGGCCCGGTTCAGGGCGGCGTTGGTGGTCGAGCAGGCGCCGGTTCCGGTGCCGGTGCCCGCCGTGCCGTAGACCTGGAACTCCCAGAGCGAGTAGCCGTACTGGGTGGCGCGCTGGGTGCCGAGGACGCGGACGTAGCGCCCCGTGCCGTTCACGGCCAGGGTCTCGGAGCCGCCCCGCCCGGTCGTGGTCGTGTAGGCGTTCGTCCAGGTGGTGCCGTCGGTGGAGGTCTGGATCTGGTACGCCTTGGCGTACGCGGCCTCCCAGGTGAGGACGACCGAGGTGATGGTGTCCGTGGCGCCGAGGTCGACCTGGAGCCACTGCGGGTCGGCGGCGGCCGAGGACCAGCGGGTGCCGGTGTTGCCGTCGACCGCGGAGGCGGCCGGCGTCCCCGCGTTCTCGGTGGAGGAGGCGGTGGCGGTCTTCCCCTGCGACAGCAGGGTGCCCTCGGCGCGGGCGGGGGCGGCCTGGTTCACCGCGAGCGCGAGGGTCGCGATCAGGACGGCGACGAACGCGAGGACCAGGGGGCGATGTGGGGGGCTACCTGTCACGGCATCTCTCCTGGGGTGGTCAGGAATGAGAGAGCGCTCTCTCGTGCGTGATGATTGCGCCACTGTTGCGCCCACGTCAATGAACAGAACAAGTTCCGAAACAATGAGCAGAAATCGGTGCAGGAAATACCGAATTCCGGACGTTCACGGGAAGACTCGACGCGCAGACCGCTCACTGAGGCACGAACGAACGGCTCTGTGTTCAAGAGTCGAATCGATGACCCGGTCACGATGTCGCCACGGAAAAGCATGAGGCAAACCGCCTTCGCCATTTTTGGGAGAGCGCTCTCCCGCTTTCTCCTGAGCAACCACACCGAGGTACGTCAGGAGGTCCGGGCGGCCCCGGGCGGGCGGTGGTGGAGGGCCGTGGTGACGACGAGGGATTCCCCCGATGCGGAAGGGGGCCGCCAGTGCGGACGATGGCTGCGTGACGATCGACCCGAGGCGGCGGACGACCCTCGCTCCAGCGGTCCACGCACCCTCTGAACCGGATCCTCTCGCCGGTCGCCGCGGCCTCCGGGTGATCGAACGCGGTGGACGGGCACCGACGGCCACCGGGCGAGACCCCAGGAGTGACCGCCCCACCCCTCCGCGACCCGTGACGCCGGGACGACCACGCCCCCTTCCACCTGCCCACCTCCCCCAGGGACTCCGGTGCTCCACACCCCTCTCCGCGGCAGAACCGACCCCGCGCCCGCGGCCCGGCGCTTCCGCGCCGTCCTGGACCGCATCGAGCACGAGGTGGCCGAGATCCACGACCGCGGCCGCCCGGCCGACTACATCCCGCTGCTCGCCGAGGCCGACCCCCGGCGCTTCGGCATGGCGCTCGCCGAACCGGACGGCACGGTCCACGGCGTCGGCGACTGGCAGGACGCCTTCTCCACCCAGTCCCTCACCAAGGTCTTCGCCCTGGCCCTGGTGCTCTCCCTCGACGGCGAGGGCATCTGGCGGCGGGTGGGCCGCGAGCCCTCCGGCAACCCCTTCAACTCCCTGGTGCAGCTGGAGTACGAGAACGGCGTCCCGCGCAACCCGTTCATCAACGCCGGCGCCCTGGTGGTCACCGACCGGCTCCAGACCCTGACCGGGAACGCCGCCGGGCGCGTCAGGGACCTGCTGCGCGACGAGAGCGGCAACCCGGCCGTCGACTTCGTCCCCGAGGTCGCCGCCTCCGAGACGGCCCACGGCGACCGCAACGCCGCGCTGGCCCACCTGATGGCCTCCTACGGCAACATCACCAACCCGGTCCGCCACCTGCTGGCCGCCTACTTCCGGCAGTGCTCGATCGCCGCCTCCTGCGCGGACCTGGCCCGCGCCGCCGGCTTCCTGGCCCGGCACGGGCTGCGGACCAACGGCTCGGCCCTGCTGACCCGCAGCCAGGCCAAGCAGGTCAACGCCGTCATGCTCACCTGCGGCACCTACGACGCGGCCGGCGAGTTCGCCTACCGCGTCGGGCTCCCCGGCAAGAGCGGCGTCGGCGGAGGAATCATCGCCGTCGTCCCCGGCGTGTGCACGCTGTGCGTCTGGAGCCCCGGACTCGACCGGCACGGCAACTCGGTGGCCGGCCTGTGGGCCCTCGACCGCTTCACCACCCTCACCGGCCTCTCCGTCTTCTGACCGGACCGCCGGCGTGGAACGCAGGACGAGCGCGCCCGCACGGGCGGAAACGCGCCCCGCCGCAGGTCCGGCATCTCGCCGCACCCTCCTCGCCGACGTGACGCCGCCCGCACCTTCGGCCTGCCCACGGTTCCCCGCCCCCTGAGAGCCCTGCGGTGCCGGGGCAACGCCTTCGCACAGCGACGAAACGCCGCACTCCACCGGGGCGTTCGCGGCTGCGCCGCTGCGCGCCGCCGTTCCCGTCCGACCGGTAAACCCGGTGCAACGCGAGGGTTTTCCCCAATGTACGGCCGGGGGCCGCAGCCGCGACGGTGGTGTCCGCTCCCAGGACGGGTGACCGCCTTCCCGCCGGCCGCCTCCTGCCGGAGCGCGTGCTGCGGGCCCTCAACGGCGCGGGCCCGCAGCACCCACCGGCTTCCTCCGCGCCGGCTCCCCCACGAGAAGGGCTCCCCCACCCATGCACGTTCGCCTCGTCCGGACGACCCTCGCCACCGCCGTGGTGACCGCCGCCCTCATCAGCGCCGGTTCCCTGCCGGCCCAGGCCAAGAACACCCCCACCGACGCCGCCGCGTCGGTGCCCGTCCCCGAAGCCATCCGCGCCGCGATGATGCGCGACCTGCACCTGTCGGACAGCGGCCTGCAGCAGCGGATCGCCCAGGAGGCCTCGGCGAGCCGCACCGCGGCCGCGGTCAACGCCCAGTTGGGCGACCGGGTCGCCGGCGTCTGGTTCGACGAGGCCGACGGACACCTGCACACCGCCGTCACCACCGACGCCGACGCCAGGACCGCCCGCGCCGCCGGCGCCGTCGCCCACCAGGTGGCCCACTCCAAGGCCGACCTCGACCGGGCCCTCGCCTCGGTGGCCGCCAAGGCCGCGGGCATACCCGGCGTGGTCTCCTGGGGCCCCGACGTCCGCGCCGACCGGGTCGAGATCACCGTCGACCCGACCCGCTCCACCGACGCCACCTCCGCCTTCCTGGCCTCCTTCGCCCCGCTCGGCGACCTGGTCCACGTCACCGAGAGCACGGACGTGCCGCACCAGCAGGGCGGCACCGTCGTCGGCGGCGAGAAGTGGCTGGTCGGCACCAAGTGGGTCTGCTCGATCGGCTTCCCCGTCACCCGCGCCAACGGTGCCAAGGCCTTCCTGACCGCCGGCCACTGCACCACCGACGCCGACACGAACGCCTACGGCAAGGACGGCACCTTCCTCGGCGTGTCCAACAAGGGCGGCGTCGGCAGCGTCAACGGCTCCGAGGGCGACATGGGCATCGTCGACGTCACCGACTCGAAGTGGGCGCTCAGCAGCAAGGTCAGCGGCTGGGGCGGGAGCGGGGGCGACGTCACCGTGACCGGTTCCGCGGACGCCGTCGTGGGCACCGCGGTCTGCCACTCCGGACAGACCACCGGCTACCACTGCGGCAAGGTCACCAAGGTCGACCAGAGCGTCGTCTACCCCAACGTGACCGTCAACGGCCTGTCCTACTCCAGCGCCTGCTCTGCGGGCGGCGACTCCGGCGGCAGCTACGTCACGGCCACCGGCGGCAAGGCCGTCGGCCTGCACTCCGGCGGCGGCACCGCCACCTGCAGCAGCGGCACCGACCCGTTCACCATGTTCCAGCCCGTCAACGAGGCCCTCACCAAGTTCAACGTCAGCCTCGTCACCTCCACCCAGAACGGCACCAGCCCCGTGCTGAAGAACCCCGGCGCGCAGAACGTCTACGTCGGCACGCCGGTCAGCATCCCCCTCACCACCACCGGCGGCACCACCCCCTACGCCTACAGCGCCAGCGGCCTGCCCGCCGGCCTCACCATCAACCGCACCACCGGCACCATCACCGGCACCCCCACCACCTGGGGCTTCCGAACCGCCACCCTCACCGTGACGGACGCCACCGGCAAGACCTCCAGCGTCTCCGTCAACTTCACCGTCTGGTCCTGAGCCGGGCCCGGCTCCCGAACCGGCGGATCGCGCCCTGGCCCCAGGGCGCGATCCGTCCCCGGACACCCTCCGGCCGTTCACCAAGCCCCTGCGACGTCCGGAGATCCGTGTCCACCCCACCGCGGCCCCGAGCCAGGCGACCCCCGCCTCGGGGCCGCGGCCACCCCGTCGAGGAACGGGGGAATCCCACCAGAGGCACCCTCCCCTCCGAAGCTGGCGGGCGGTCGACCTCCGTCCGAGGGGGACGGATCGACCGCCCGCCGTCGCGTTGCCACCGCACCTTCGGGCTCCCCCACCCATCAGAGTGGCACCCACTCTGCGGAGCGCTGCCCGATACCGCCCGCCCTGCTGTCCGAGGCCATACTTGATCACCGGCATATCCATGGTCAGGCCTACAACCTGACGGGGGAAGGCACCCGAAGCCGTCGTCCGCCGTCCTCGACACTCACACCACACTGCGGCATCCACCGTGGCACCCACATCCAGGACGAGGCCACCGGCTCCTACAGCCCTTCGGCCCGGAGCACGGCATCCTGCTGGCCCCTTCCCCCTGAGCGACCAGCCCGCGACCTCCTCGAAGACCTCCTGATCGGCATCCACGGCTGCTGGCTCCTGCACAGCGAATCCGGCGAGGACGACGAGGATGACGAAGACCTCGGCGCTGCCGAGGTTCGGGGCGACGAACAGGCCGAGGAGCACCAGCGGCGCAGCCACGAGCGCTTCGCCCGGCTCGTGCGCGAAGCCGCCGCCGCGCACCGCGACCGCCTCATCTGACCGACACCGCGCAGCGGGGCAGCCGTGGATCTCCCTTTGCCGCTGGTCAGGGGAGATCCGCAGGTCAGGGGGCATTTTCCCGTCCTGGTGGTCGCACGGTGGTCGCCTCGCGGGAGCACACTGGGAAGGGCAGGCCCTCGCGCACCCGGCCCTTTTCCGAGGCGATCACCATGCGCACCCCTGTCCCCGACCGCGGGCGCGTCTACCGGCGCTGCGGCTGCCGCGACGCCCAGCGCCGCCAGCTCGGCACCCGCTGCCCGCGCCTGGCCGATCCCGGCCACGGCAGCTGGGCGTTCGCCGTCGACGCCCCCTCCCTCACCGGCCGCCGACGCACCCTGCGCCGCGCCGGCTTCCCCGACGAGATCGAAGCGCGCATCGCACTCCGCAAGTTCAACGAGGCCCTCGCCCTGGGGTTCATCGCCGACCCGCGGCAGAAGACCGCCGACTACCTGTACCAGTGGCTCGACGAGAAAGCCCTCTACCGCAAGGCCACGACCATGGCCCGCTACCGCGACTACGTCGAAAAAGACCTCATCCCCGCCCTCGGCGACATCCCCCTCGACGACCTCGACCGCCAGCACCTACACGCCTACGTCACCGCCCAGCTGAAGGCCGGCCGCGGCCGCGTGACCGTCTACCGCATCATGGCGACCCTCTCCAGCGCCCTCTCCAGCGACCGCCTGACACACAACGCCGCCAAACCCCCACTCCTGCCACGCCCCGCCTCCGCACCCCGACACCTGTGGACCGAAGCCCAGACCGTCCGCTTCCTGCGCTTCACCCGCGCCACCGACCCCCTCTACGCCGACCTCGCCGAACTCATGATCACCACCGGCCTGCGCAAGGGCGAAGCCCTCGCCCTCCACTGGGACGACGTCCACCAAGCCGAAGGCGTCCTGTTCGTGCGCCACACCCTCTCCGTCGTCGACAACAACCAGCTCCTCCTCACCACCCCGAAGACCAAATACAGCAGGGCTTGGGTCGCCCTCTCCCACCGCGCAGCCGCCGCCCTCGACAACCAAGCCGACCCCGGCCCCTTCGGCAACACCGACCCCACCGGCTACGTCTTCCACCGCCACGGCCGCCCCCTGCACCCCAAGAACGTCCTCGACCACTTCCACCTGCTCTGCGACAAAGCCGGCGTCCCCCGCATCGCCCTCCACGACCTGCGCCACCTCGCCGCGAGCTTCGGACTCGCCGCAGGCGTCCCGCTGCCCATCATGTCCAAGACCCTGCGCCACCGGACCCTGTCCACCAGCGCCAACATCTACGCCGAACTCACCCCCCGCGCCGCCCGCGCCGGCGCCGACGGCATCGCCTGGATCCTCGACAACGCCGACCGCGAAGAACTCGGCACCCCCGTCTGCCGCACCAGCCGACCCGTACGCCAGCACCCCCGCCCCCACCGGCGACGCCCCGCCAACCGCACCCCGCGCCTCGACGACCCCACCGAGAAATGGCCCATGTGGTCCGGCCACCACCATGCGACCACCACCTGACACCGCAACAGAAAGAGCCGGCACTCGGTTTCCCAAGTACCGGCTCCCACAACCGACTTCACAGTCGGGACGACAGGATTTGAACCTGCGACCCCTTGACCCCCAGTCAAGTGCGCTACCAAGCTGCGCCACGTCCCGTGGTCGTCCGCCCGGTGGCCCTGGTGGGCTCCTTGGCTTTCTGACCCTGTCGCCGATCTCTCGGCGACGTGGAAAACAATACAGCACGTCGGGGGGTGCTCGCTGCCAGGTTTCGGGTGCGTGCCGGGCGGGCGGGGCCGGGGGCGGGCGGGGGTGGGTCAGGGGGTGGGGTGGCGGGCGTCGTAGCGGAGGAAGGCGGGGCGGCGGGCGGCGAGGTAGAGGACGGCGGCGACGCAGGCGAGGCCGCCGGTGAGGATGGAGACGGTGGGGGTGGTGAGGGCGGCGACGGTGCCGGATTCGAAGTCGCCGAGGCGGGGGCCGCCGGCGACGACGACGATGAAGACGCCCTGGAGGCGGCCGCGCATCTCGTCGGGGGCGGCGACCTGCATCATCGTGTTGCGGAAGATCATCGAGACGGTGTCGGCGCAGCCGGCCGCGGCGAGCAGGAGCAGGCCGAGCGGCAGGTTGTGGACGACGCCGAAGGCGGCGATGGCCAGGCCCCAGGCGGTGACGGAGCCGAGGACGGCGACGCCGTGGCGGTGGATGCGGCCGATCCAGCCGGAGAAGAGGCCGCCGGCGAGGGCGCCGACGGCGGGGGCGGCGGCGAGCAGGCCGACGGTGCCGGCGTCGCCGCCGTAGAAGGGCAGGACGATCGCGGGGAAGAGGGCGCGCGGGAGGCCGAAGATCATCGCGGCGAGGTCGGCGGCGAAGGAGGTGCGGAGGTTGGGCTGGCCGCGCAGGAAGCGCAGGCCGTCGAGGACGGTGGCGCGCTTGCCGGTGGTGCTCTGCGGGCGCATCGCGGGCAGCCGCCACATCGCGTAGAGGGTGGCGGTGAAGGCGACGGTGTCGACCAGGTACGCGCTCTGCGCCCCGTACGCGGCGACGGCGACGCCGCCGAGCAGCGGGCCGACGGTCTGGCCGAGGTTCATGCCGATGGTGTTGAGGGCGTTGGCGGCGGGCAGCTGCTCGCGCGGGACGAGGCGCGGGATCATCGAGGACCTGGCGGGCGAGCTGACTGCGAAGAAGCCGCCTTGGAGCGCGACGGCGGCGTACAGCAGGGGAACGGAGCGCAGGTCGAGCAGGGCCTGGGCGGCGAGCAGCGCGGAGACGGCGGCGAGGCCGGCGGAGCCGAGCAGGCCGAGGCGGCGGCGGTCGACCCGGTCGGCGATGGCGCCGCCGTACAGGCCGAAGACGATCAGGGGCACCAGGGAGAAGAGGCCGACCAGTCCGGTGAGGAAGGCGGAGCGGGTGAGGGCGTAGACCTGGATGCCGACCGCGAGGGCGGTCATCTGCTGGCCGATCGAGGAGACCGTCTGCCCGAACCAGAGTCGCCGGTAGTCGGGGCTGGCGCGCAGCGGGGTGAGGTCGGCGAAGGCACCGCGGGTGAGGCGGCGCAGCCCGGACGGGGCGGGCCCGGGCTGCGGGGACGGGCGGGAGGGCGTTTCGGTCGGCACCCCGCCATGCTCGTCCAGCCGTTCGACGGCCCCGCGCCCGGGGTGGCCCCGGACACGCGGCGCAACAAACGGGACGGCCCGGCGCCGCGGGCGGCTCAGCGCAGCAGGGTGCGGGTGAGCAGGGCGGCGAGCGGTTCGTCGAGGGGGTCTCCGGTGGCGAGCAGGCGGTACCAGAGCAGGCCGAAGGCGAGGTCGACGGCGGTGGCGGGGGTGAGGTGCGGGGCGAGGGCGCCGGCGGCGTGGGCGCGGTCGACCAGGGTGCCGAGGGCTTCGCGGCGGGGGCGCAGCAGGGTGTCGCGGAAGCGTTCGCCGAAGACGGGGTCGATCTGGGCCTCGGCCATCAGGGCGCGCAGGGCGTCGGTGGTGGGCGGGGTGGCGGCGGCGAACGTGGCGGCGAGGAAGGCGTGCAGGTCGGCGGCGTGGTCGCCGGTGTCGGGCAGCGGGACGTGCTGCCGGGCGTGCGCGGTGACGGCTTCGAGCAGGACGTCCGCCTTGCCGGGCCACCAGCGGTAGACGGTCTGCTTGCCGGTGCCGGCCCGGGCGGCGATGCCCTCGACGGTGAGGCGCGCGTAGCCGGCCTCGGCGAGCAGCTCGTACGCGGCGGCGAGGATCGCCCGCCGGCTCTCCTCGCTGCGTCGGCGCCCCGGTCGCACGGGGGTCGGGGTTCCACCGGCCGGTCCGGTCAGCTCGGCCGATCCGGTCGGTGCGGCCGATCCGGTCGGTGCGGCCGCACCGGTCGGCCCGGTCGGCCCGGTCGGTCCTGGGGTCGCTTGCTCGATCACGGCGACCACGCTACCTTAATTCGAGACGAGACGTCGCGGTTCGAAATTGCGGACCGGCGGCTCGCGGACAGGACACAGGGGAGGGAGCACGCATGAGTGAGCGCACCGCACTGGTGGTCGGCGGCACGTCGGGCATCGGACTGGAGACCGCCCGCCAACTGCGCGCCCGCGGGGCCGTGGTGCACGTGGCGGGCCGCAGCGAGGAGCGGCTGGCGGCGCTGGCGGGGAGCGACCCGGAGCTGATCGGGCACCGGGCGGACGGCGGCGACCGCGCCCGGATCGCCGAACTCCTCGCCGCCATCGGCACCTTGGACTGGCTGGTGGTCTCGCTGAGCGGCGGCGAGGGCGCCGGGCCGTTCGCCGAACTCGACCTCGGCACCCTGCGCAACGCCTTCGAGGCCAAGTTCTGGGGGCAGTTGACGACGGTGCAGGCCGCGCTGCCGCACCTGGCCGCGGACGGGTCGATCACGCTGGTCACCGCGGTCTCGGCGCGCACCGGCATGCCGGGCACCGCCGGCCTGGCCGCGGTGAACGGGGCGCTGGAGGCGATGATCCGGCCGCTGGCCGCCGAGTTGGCGCCGCGCCGGGTCAACGCGGTCTCCCCCGGACTGGTCGACACCCCCTGGTGGGACGGCCTGCCGAAGGAGGCCCGGGAGGCCTACTTCGCCCAGGCCGCCGACCGGTTGCCGACCCGCCGGATCGCCTCCCCGGCGGACGTCGCCGAGGCGGTCGTGCTGGCCGCGACCAACCGCAACCTCACCGGCACCGTCCTGGAGACCGACGGCGGCCTGCGCCTCGCCTCCCTCGACTAGCCGCCCGGCGGAGGCGGTTCAGCGGGCGGCCAGCGCCGTGGTCTGCGCGTAGCCGATGACGTGGCCGCCCATCGTGAACGCGGTGACGGTGGAGGGGGTGGCGGCGGGCAGCCCCAGGCTCGGGGTGTCCAGGGCGTAGACGGTGATCCGGTAGCGGTGCGTGCGGTCGCCGACCGGCGGGCAGGGGCCCATGTAGCCCTGCGCGCCGGCGGCGTTGGTGCCGTCCACCGCACCGGCGGGCAGCGTCCTCCCCAGGGTGGTGGTGGCGGCCGGCACGTCCCAGACCAGCCAGTGCCAGAAGCCGGAGCCGGTCGGCGCGTCCGGGTCGAACATGGTGACGGCGAAGCTCCTCGTCCCGACCGGGGCGCCGTGCCACTCCAGGCGCAGCGGCTGGTTTCCGCCCTCGCAGCCGAAGGAGTTCGCCCAGTGCTCCTGCGGGAAGCGGCCGTTGGGCAGATCGGGGCTGCTCACCGCGAACCGCTCGACGCCGACCGGGATCCCGGAGCGGACCGAGACCCGCCCGAAGTCCGTTGCCTTCCGGCCCGCTTGGGCACTCGAGTCGGCGGCCCCCAGCAGGGTCAGCACGGTGGCGGCGGACAGCAGGACGGCCGCGGTCCGGGCCCGGCGCGACCGCCGGCCGACGGTGGCAGTGGCGGTGGCGGTCGCGGTCGCGGCCGCGGTCGGGAGCGTGGTGGCCTCGGGAACGGCAGTGACGGCGGTACGAGGCGAAGGAGACATGGCGCGGGGCTCCCTGTCGGTGGTCGGGTCCGGCTTCGGATGCCCCCACCCTCGTCCGCCGCCCGCCCGCCGGGGAGGCCCGCCGGATGGTGGTACCCGGCGTACCAGGGTCCGGACTGGACGGTCCGCCGCGGCCGCACCGATGATCGGGGGCATGACCGAGCCCGCACCGTCCCCGCAGGCGCCCAGGCGGGCCCCCGTGCCCAGGCAGGCCGAGCTGGCCGCCTTCCTCCGGGCCAAGCGCGCCCGCCTGCGGCCCGAGGAGGTCGGCCTGCCGCACGGTCCGCGCCGCCGCACCCCGGGGCTGCGCCGCCAGGAGGTCGCCCAGCTCGCCGCCGTCAGCGTCGAGTGGTACGTCCGGCTGGAGCAGGGGCGGGTCGGCACTCCGGGCGGCGCCGTCCTGGACGCCCTCGCCGAGGCGCTGCGGCTCACTCCGGACGAGCACCGCCACCTGCACCGGATCGCCCGCGGCGAGACGCCGGTCCGCCCCGCGGCTCCCGCGCCGCTTCCCCGGATCCGCGACTCGCTGCGCCAACTCCTGGACGGCATGCCGCTGTTCCCGGCGTACCTGGCCGACCACCGGCTCGACGTGCTGGCCCACAACGCGGCCGCCCGGGCCCTGTTCGGCCCGGCGTTCGGCACCGGTGCGACCGACAACACCGCCCGCATGCTCTTCCTCGACCCGGCCACCCGCCCCACCCAGCTCGACTGGCCCCGGGTCGCCCGCGAGACCGTCGGCCACCTGCGCACCGCCGCCGCCCGTCACCCGGAGGACCCCCGCCTGGCCGCCCTGCTCGCCGAACTGCGCGCCAGGAGCCCGGAGTTCGCTCTCTGGTGGGACGACCACACCGTGCTCGAACGCTCCGCCGGCACCAAGCGCGTCGACCACCCCGAGGCCGGCCTGCTCCGCCTCCACTACGACATCCTGACCACCGGCGACCACCACCTCTTCACCCTCACCCCCGCCGACCCCGCCACCGACCGCGCCCTGCGCCACCTGGTCACCGCCCACACCACCGGCACCGCCACGGGCACCACCGTCCGCCCGATCACCGCCGCCTGAGCACGGGACCGGCCGATGACCGCGCCGGGCTCCCCGCCCTCGCGGCCGAATTGGCCTTGTCTGCACAACTTGGCGGCGAACCGGGCGCACTTGTCCGGACAAGTCGAGGCGTTCGTCCGGCGTACGCCGGGCGGTCACGGGCGGGACGACGGGCGGTACCCCGGGCGCGCTGTCCTGGGGGGCACCCTCCGTCCGTCCCCGTCCAGAGGTCGTGTCTCCCGTGACTGTTGAACCGAACGAGCCGAATCAGCCGAACGAGCCGAACCGGCCGAACGAACCCAACGAGCCGAGCGAGCCGAGCCGGCGTCGTTTTCTCCAACTGGCCGGTGCGAGCCTGGCGTTCTCCGCGCTGGCGCCCAGCATCGCGCGGGCCGCCTCGATCGTCCCGCAGGGCGCCACCGGCACCATCCAGGACGTGCAGCACATCGTGGTGCTGATGCAGGAGAACCGGTCGTTCGACCACTACTTCGGCGCGTTGAAGGGGGTGCGCGGCTTCGGTGACCCGCGGCCGGTGACGCTGCCGAGCGGGAAGCCGGTCTGGTACCAGGCGAACAGTTCGAAGAAGGAGATCCTGCCGTTCCGGCCGCAGGCGAACGACCTCGGGATGCAGTTCCTCCAGGACCTCAACCACGACTGGGCGGGCGGCCACAAGGCGTTCAACGGCGGCAAGTACGACCAGTGGGTGCCCGCCAAGACGGCCACCACGATGGCGTACCTGACCCGGCAGGACATCCCGTTCCACTACGCGCTGGCCGACGCGTTCACGCTGTGCGACGCCTACCACTGCTCGTTCATCGGCTCCACCGACCCGAACCGCTACTACATGTGGACGGGGTACACCGGCAACGACGCGACCGGCGGCGGGCCGGTGCTGGGCAACCAGGAGGCGGGCTACTCCTGGACGACCTACCCGGAGCGGCTGGAGGCGGCCGGCGTCTCCTGGCGGATCTACCAGGACGTGGGCGACGGCCTGAACGCGGCCGGCTCCTGGGGCTGGATCGGCGACGCGCACCGCGGCAACTACGGCGACAACTCGCTGCTGTACTTCAACAACTACCGCAACGCGCAGCCCGGTTCGGCCCTGTACGAGAAGGCCCGGACCGGTACGAACGCCAAGGCCGGCGACGGCCTGTTCGACCAGCTGCGCCGCGACGTCGCGGCCGGCACGCTGCCGCAGGTGTCCTGGATCGTCGCACCCGAGGCGTACACCGAGCACCCCAACTGGCCCGCGAACTACGGCGCCTGGTACGTCGCGCAGGTGCTGGACGCGCTGACCTCGAACCCGGACGTCTGGGCCCGCACCGCGCTGTTCATCACCTACGACGAGAACGACGGCTTCTTCGACCACGTGGTGCCGCCGTTCCCGCCCGCCTCCGCCAACCAGGGCCTGTCCACGGTCGCCACCGGCGCCGACTGGTTCGCGGGCAACGCGAGTTACGCGGCCGGGCCGTACGGTCTCGGGCAGCGGGTGCCGATGCTGGTGGTCTCGCCGTGGAGCACCGGCGGCTACACCTGCTCGGAGACCTTCGACCACACCTCGATCATCCGCTTCATCGAGCGGCGCTTCGGCGTCGCCGAACCGCACATCTCCCCCTGGCGGCGGGCCATCTGCGGCGACCTCACCTCCGCCTTCGACTTCACGGCGAGCAACACCGCCCCGGCCGTGCTGCCGTCCACCGCCGCCTACCTGCCCGCCGACCGCAACCGGCACCCGGACTACGTCCCGGCCCCGCCCGCGACCGGCACGATGCCGCGGCAGGAGGCCGGCGCCAAGCCCACCCGCCCGCTCAAGTACGCGCCGTACGTGGACGGTTCGGCCGACGTCTCGACCGGCAAGTACGCCCTCGCGTTCAGCGGCGGACCGGCCGCAGGCGCCCAGTTCCTGGTCACCTCGGCGAACCGCACCGACGGCCCGTGGACGTACACCACCGAGGCCGGCAAGACCCTGTCCGACGCCTGGAACACCAGCTACTCCAAGGGCGTCACCGACCTCACCGTGTTCGGCCCGAACGGCTTCCTGCGCCGCTTCCGCAACCCCGGCAAGACCGCCGGCCCCGAGGTCACCGCCCGCCACGACGCCGCCACCGGCAACCTCGTCCTGACCTTCACCAACCCGGCCGGCGCCGACGCCGTCCTCACCGTGACCAACGCCTACGCCGGCTCCCCGCGGGCCGTCACCGTCCGCCGCGGCGGCACCGTCACCCTCACCGTCGACCTCTCCACATGCCGCCGCTGGTACGACCTCACCGTCACCTCCGACCAGAGCGCCGACTTCGTCCGCCGCCTGGCCGGGCACGTCGAGACCGGCGCCCCGTCGCTCTCCGACCCGGGCCTGCTCACCTACTGACCGTCCGGACCGGGTGGCCGGGGCACGTCCACCGCCTCCGGCGCCCCACCCTCCGCTCCGGCCGGCCCGCCGGAGCGGAGGGTGTCCGAACCCTGCGCCGCTGGTTCCGGCCGGGGCACCGGCCACGGCCCGCGCCCTTTGACACCAGGCGCCCCAATGGTCTAGACCTACCTCGACGTCATCGAACAGGCGGACGGAGGAACGGCGTCGATGCACACGGTGACCCGCCCCGGACGCCACGACGGACACCGTCACCGCCACGGCCGCGCCCCGGGCCTCGGCTGAGATGCCCGTCGCCCTCCAGGCGTTCGGCCTGAGCGACCGAGCCGACCGGCTGTACCGCGAGCTGCTGCGCGCGCCCGACGCCGCGGACGGCGAGCTGACCGCCCGCCTGGGCCTGAGTGGCGAACAACTGACCGCCACCCGAGTCGAGTTGACCGAACTCGGACTGCTCCGTCCGTCCCGGGACGACCGGACCCTGCTCCGCCCGGTGGTGCCGGAGCTCGGACTGGCCGCGCTGCTCGCCCGCCGCGAGGCCGAACTACTGCTGCACCGGCAGGAGTTCGAGCAGGCCAGGGCCGCGTACGGGCAGCTGCGCGCCGAGGCCGAGGCGGACCGCCACCACACCCGGGGCGAGAGCCTGCTCGGCGCGGACGCGATCCGCGACCGGCTGGCCGAACTCGGGGCGGCGGCCACCTCCCAGGTGTTGGCCCTCGTCCCGAACGACCTCCCCGGCAGCGGCCCGGGCAGCAGTCCGAGCGGCGGCCCGAGCGGCGCGGCCGCCCCGGCCGACCCCGTCGGGCTGCCGGTCGAGGAACTGCTGCTGCGCGGCGTCGAGTTGCGGGTGCTGTTCGTCGACGCGGTGCGCAACCGCCCGCAGGTGGTGGAGTACGCCCGGTGGCTGGTCGGGCTGGGCGGCCAGGTCCGCACCGTGGGCTCGCTGCCGCTGCGGATGGTCGTGCTGGACCGGGAGGACGCCGTCCTGCCGCTCGACCCCGAGCGCGCCGACACCGCCACCGTGCTGCACGGACGCGGGCCGGTCGCCGCGCTGTGCGCGCTGTTCGACGGGCTGTGGCAGGGCGCCGCGCCGCTGTGCCACCCCCGGGGGCGCGACCTCAACGGTATGACGGCGCAGCACTACGCGCTGCTGCGGATCCTGCAGCGCGGCGACACCGACGTGGTCGCGGCCCGCAAGCTGGGCGTCTCGGAGCGCACCGTCCGCCGGCTGACCGCGGAGGCGCTGGAGGTGCTGGGCGCCCGCAGCCGCTTCCAGGCCGGGGCCCGCGCCGCCGAACGCGGCTGGCTGCACTGACCCGAGGGCCGCGCGAACGGGCGAACGGACGCCCGCGCGAACGGGCGCCCCGCGACGACGGCCCCGCCCCGCCGGGAGGGCGGGACGGGGCCGGACCGGGTCCGGACCGGGCCGGGCCGAAGCCCCGGTCGCTACTGCTGCGCGCGCGGCGCGGGGGCGTACCCGGTGGGCCGGGTGGTGAAGGTGCCCCGGCCCTGCGTGCGGCCGCGCAACGCGCCCGCGTAGCCGAAGAGTTCGGCCAGCGGGACGGTCGCCGTCAGCACCGCGCTGCCGCCGCGCGGCTCGGAGCCGTGCACCCGGCCCCGGCGGGCGGACAGGTCGCCGAGGACGCCGCCGACGCTGTCCGGCGGGACCGTCGCGGTGAGTTCCACGACAGGTTCCAGCAGCAGCGGGCCGCCGCGCCGCAGCGCCTCGCGCAGGGCGAGCCGCCCGGCGGTGCGGAACGCCAGGTCGGAGGAGTCCTTGACGTGGGTCGCCCCGTCGGTGAGGGTGACCCGGACGCCGGTGACCGGGTGGCCGAGCGGGCCCTCCGCGAGGGCGTCCCGGCAGCCCGCCTCGACGGCCTGCACGAACTCCTGCGGCACCCGCCCGCCGGTGACGGTGGAGCCGAACGCGAAGCCGTCCGTGCCGGGTTCGCCGAGCGGGGCGACGTCGACCACGATGTGCGCGAACTGCCCGGAGCCGCCGTCCTGTTTGACGTGCCGCAGGACGAGGCCGGCCACCGCCGCGCCGAGGGTCTCCCGGTAGGCGACCTCCGGTCGGCCGACGGTGACCTCCAGCCCGGCCCGGCGCAGCTTCTCCACCGCGACCTCCAGGTGGAGTTCGCCCAGGCCGGCGAGCGTGCGCTGCCCGCTCTCCGGGTCGGTGCCGACCACCAGGGACGGGTCCTCCTCGGTGAGCCGGGCCAGCGCGGCGGCCAGCCGGTCGGTGTCGACCGTGCGGCGGGCCTCGACCGCGACGGTCACCACCGGGTCGGCGGCGGCGGCCGGTTCGAGCACCAGCGGGGCGTGCGGGGCGCACAGCGTGCTGCCGACCCTGGCGTGCTTCGCGCCGACCACGGCGACGATGTCGCCGGCCACCGCGTGGTCGGTCTCGCTGTGCCGGTCGGCCTGCACCCGCAGGATGCGGCCGATCCGCTCGGTGCGGCCGGTGCGCGCGTCGAGCACGGTGTCCCCCTTCCGTAGCGTGCCGGAGTAGACGCGCAGGCTGCTGAGCCGCCCGGTGGTGCTCGCGGTGACCTTGAACACCAGGGCGGAGAACGGCTGTCGGGCGTCGGCGGCGCGTTCCTGCGGTACGCCGGCGTACTCGCCACGGACCGGCGGGACGTCCAGCGGCGACGGCAGGTACGCGGTGACCGCGTCCAGCAGCGGCTCGACGCCGCGGTTGCGGTACGCGGAGCCGCACAGCACCACCACCGCCTGCCCGTCGGCGGTGAGTTGGCGCAGTGCACCGGTGAGCGTGCCGGCCGTGAGGGTGCCGGTGGCGCAGTACTCCTCCAGCGCGGCGGGGTGCAGTTCGGCCACCGCCTCGGCCAGATCCTGACGTCGCCGGGTCGCCTCGGCCGCCAACTCCTCGGGTACGTCCCCGACTTGGTAGCCGTCGCCGGGCTCGGCACCGTCCGGCCAGGTCAGCGCGCGCAGGTCGACCAGGTCGACCACGCCGACGAAGCCGCCCTCCCGGCCGATCGGCACCTGCACGGCCAGCGGCACGGGGTGGAGCCTGTCCCGGATGGAGGCGACGGCGGCGTCCAGGTCGGCGCCGGGCCGGTCCATCTTGTTGACGAAGGCGATCCGCGGCACGCCGTGCCGGTCCGCCTGTCGCCACACCGACTCGCTCTGCGGCTCGACACCCGCGACCGCGTCGAACACGGCCACCGCGCCGTCCAGCACGCGCAGCGAGCGCTCCACCTCGTCCGCGAAGTCGACGTGGCCGGGCGTGTCGATCAGGTTGAGCAGGTGGCCGTCCCACCGGCAGCTGACGGCCGCGGCGAAGATGGTGATGCCGCGGTCGCGCTCCTGCGGGTCGAAGTCGGTGACGGTGGTGCCCTCGTGGACCTCGCCGCGCCTGTGGGTCTCCCCGGTCAGGAACAGCACCCGCTCGGTGACGGTGGTCTTGCCCGCGTCCACGTGGGCGAGGATGCCGAGGTTGCGGACCGTGGCGACGACCGGGGCGGCGGCAACCGAGGCGGTGGGAACGGCAGCGGTGGGGACGGCAGTGGTGGGAACGGCAGTGGTGGGAACGGCAGTGGTGGGAACGGTGGTGCTGAGGTCGGTGCGCATGGCCGGTGGCCCTTCGGAGTTCGCTCCTGGAATCGACGGCGCGATTCACGGCACCACGAGGGGCGTCCCGCGGCCCCGCGGCCGCCCGGACGGCGCCTGCCGCGTCGGACGGGCAGGCGGAACGGGGGCCGACGAAGGGGGTGGGACGGGGACTTCGCGGTTCCTACCGGCACCGGCCGCGCAGCGGGCACCGGCCGGCCCGGGACACCAGGATCACCTCGAACCGCGACGGGGGAACGACGACAGCGGTGCCACGCACGACCGGTCCCTCCCTCTCCACTCACGTCACGGTGCGCCCGGCGGCCTCTCCGGGCCCGGGCGTCGTCCAGCGAGCCGAGTCTAGGAGCGCCGTCCGCCCGCCGTCACCGCATTTTGCGGGTCCTCCGACCGGCGGGCAGCGCGGCGGTCGCCGCGGCGGGCGCCGCGAGCGGGTCGGGCTCCCGCCGGTCGGAGGACCCGCCGGCCCCTACCGCGGCAGGGCGCCGTCCCGGATCACCCGGGCGTACCAGTGCGCGCTGTCCTTGGGGGTGCGGCGCTGGCTGGCGAAGTCGACGTGCACGATGCCGAAGCGCTTGCTGTAGCCGTACGCCCATTCGTAGTTGTCGAGCAGCGACCACAGGAAGTAGCCGCGGACGGGGGCGCCGTCGGTGATGGCGCGGTGGACGGCGGCGAGGTGGGTGTGCAGGTAGTCGATCCGCTCGGGGTCGTGGACGGCGCCGGTGGGGTCGGTGTAGTCCTCGTAGGCGGCGCCGTTCTCGGTGACCAGCAGCGGGACGCCGGGGAGGTCGTCGCGCAGCCGGGTGAGGAGTTCGTACAGGCCGTCGGCGTCGACAGGCCAGCCCATCGCGGTGCGGGTGCCGGGGGCGGGCAGGAAGCGGATGCCCTGGTCGGCGGGCCAGGGGCTGTCGCCCTGGTGGCCGTCGCCGCGCGGGCCGTCCGCGGCGGTCTCCGACCGCTCCTCGGCGGCGACGACCGTGGGCGTGTAGTAGTTGATGCCCAACGAGTCGATGGGGCGGGAGATCTCGGCGAGGTCGCCGTCCCGGACGAAGGACCAGTCGGTGACGTGGGCGGTGTCGGCGAGGACGTCCTCGGGGTAGCTGCCGCGGAACACCGGGTCGAGGAAGATCCGGTTGGCCAGGCCGTCGATCCGGCGGGCGGCGTCGAGGTCGGCGGCGTCGGTGGAGAGCGGGCGGACGGCGGCCAGGTTGAGGGTGAGCGAGACCTGGGCGGTGTCGGGGAGTTCGGCGCGCAGCGCGGCGGTGCCGAGGCCGTGGGCGAGCAGCAGGTGGTGGTGGGCGGCGAGGGCGGCGGCGTGGTCGGTGCGGCCGGGGGCGTGCACGCCGTTGCCGTAGCCGAGGAAGGCGCTGCACCAGGGCTCGTTGAGGGTGGTCCAGGTGGGGACGCGGTCGCCGAGCCGGCCGGCGGCGAGGCTCGCGTACTCGGCGAAGCGGTACGCGGTGTCGCGGTTGGTCCAGCCGCCCTCGTCCTCCAGCTCCTGGGGCAGGTCCCAGTGGTAGAGGGTGGCGACGGGGGTGATGCCGGCGCCGAGGAGTTCGTCGACCAACCGGTCGTAGAAGTCGAGTCCGGCTTCGTTGGCGGGGCCCCGGCCGCCGGGCCGCACCCGGGGCCAGGCGAGCGAGAACCGGTAGGCGCGCAGGCCGAGTTCGGACATCAGGGCGACGTCGTCGCGGTAGCGGTGGTAGTGGTCGGCGGCGATGTCGCCGGTGTCGCCGTTGCGGACGGCGCCGGGGCGGCGGGCGAAGGTGTCCCAGATCGACGGGGTGCGGCCGTCCTGGTCGGCGGCACCCTCGATCTGGTAGGCGGCGGTGGCGGCGCCCCAGACGAACCCGGCCGGGAAGCGGGCGGCTTCGGCGGCGGGCTCGGCGGCGGGCTCGGCGGATCCGGCGGACTCGGCGGCGTTGGAGGCAGTGGTCATGGGGAGAGTGTCGACGGTCATGTCACGTTCCATTCGGACGAGTTGGGGGTGTGTCGGCGCGGCGGGCCGGCAGCGGGCAGCAGCGGGGCGGTGGCGGGCGTCAGCCCTTGACCGCGCCCTGCATGATGCCGCCGACGATCTGCCGGCCGAGCAGCCCGAACACCACCAGGACGGGCAGGGTGCCGATCAGGGTGCCGGCCATCACCACCGACTGGTCGGGGACGTAGCCCTGGCCCAGCGACTTCAACGCGACCTGCACGGTGGGGTTCTGCGAGCTGAGCGCGACGATCGGCCAGAAGAAGTCGTTCCAGGTGGCCATGAAGGTGAGCATGCCGAGCACGGCCATGCCGGGGCGGGCCACGGGCAGCACGATGGAGCGGAAGATCCGCAGCAGCGAGGCGCCGTCCATCCGGCCGGCCTCGACGAGTTCGTCCGGCAGCGCCTGCACCAGGTACTGCCGCATGAAGAACACGCCGAACGCGGAGACCAGCGAGGGCAGGATCACCGAGGGCAGCTTGTTCTGCAGGTCGAGCTTGACGATGACCATGAACAGCGGGATCACGCCGAGCTGCGGCGGGATCATCATGGTGCCGACGGTGAGCGCGAGCAGCGCGCCGCGACCGCGGAAGCGCAGTTTGGCGAAGGCGAACCCGGCGAGCGTGGAGGAGAGCACCACGCCGGCGGTGACCACGCCGGAGACGATCAGCGAGTTGAGCAGCGCCTTGCCGATCTCGGCCTGCTGGAGCGCCTCGCCGATGTTGTGGAACAGGTTCGGGCCGGGCGTCAACGCGGGTGTGGCTCCGCTGAGTTCGGAGTTGGAGCGGCTGGCGGCGACCAGCGTCCAGTAGAACGGGAAGACCGCGAGCAGGGTGGCGCCGATCAGCACGGCGTAGGCGAGCGGCCCGCCGTGCAGCGGCGAGCGCGCCCTGCGCGCCTTGGCGGGGGTCCGGTCGCCGTCCGCGGCGGCGGGCTTGTCGATCACCTGGGTCGCCTGGGTCGCCTGGGTCACGTGGGTCATCGGGTCACCGGTCCGTACGGTTGCGGCGGGCGGCGATCGCCGCGTTGAGCAGGGCGAGCAGCACGATCAGCAGGAACATCACCCAGGCGACGGCGGCGGCCCGGCCGAGGTGGAAGAACGTCCAGCCCTGCTCGTACAGGTAGAGGCCGAGGGTCTGGTACTGGTGCGAGATGCCGCCGCCGGAGTTGCCCTCGTAGAGCAGGGGTTCGCCGAACAGCTGGGTGGCGCCGATGGTGGAGACGACCACGGTGAACACGATGGTGGGGCGCAGGCCGGGGACGGTGACGTGCCGGAACTGCTGCCAGCGCGAGGCGCCGTCGACGGCCGCGGACTCGTACAGCTCGCCGGGGATGGACTGCATGCCGGCCAGGTAGATCAGCGCGTTGTAGCCGGTCCAGCGCCAGGTGACGATCGCGGAGACGCCGAACTGCGAGGCCCAGGTGTCCGCCTGCCAGTCGACCGGGTGGAGGCCGATGCTGTCGAGCACCCAGTTGATCAACCCGTAGTCACGGCCGAAGAGTTGGGCGAACACCAGGGTGGCGGCGGCGACCGAGGTGGCGTACGGCATCAGCATCGCGACCCGGAAGAAGGTGCGGCCGCGGAGCCGGTAGTTGAGCAGGTGGGCCAGGCCCAGGGCCATCAGCAGCTGTGGGACGGTGGAGAGCACGCCGATGGTGAAGGTGTTGCGCAGCGCGTTCCAGAAGAACGGGTCCGCCAGCAGCCGGGTGTAGTTCTGGAAGCCGAGCCAGTCCATCCGGTCGGAGGTCTGGAGTTCGACCCGGTGCAGCGACACCCAGGCGGTGTACAGCAGCGGGAACAGCCCGAACGCGGCGAACAGCGCGAAGAACGGGGCGAGGAAGCCGTACGGGGCGAGTCGGCGGCGCAACCGGCCGGGCCGCTTGGCGGCGGGTCGGCCGACGGGCAGCCGGGCGGTGGAGCTGAGGGCCATGGGCGGGGTCCTTCGAGGGTCCTTCGACGGGGGCCGCCCGCCCCGGCGTCACGGGAACGACGGGGCGGGCCGACCGGGTTGACTGCCTGGTCCGACGGAGCGTCAGTTGCCGTTGGCCTTCTTGACGTTGTCCAGCGCGTGCTTCCAGGCGGTGTCCGGGGCGGTGCCGGTGCGCTCGACCTCGCCGAGGGCGTCGGTGAACGCCTTGCCGATCACGCCGTCGTCGGTGCCGAGCACCTGGGCGGGCATCGCCTTGGCCGACTCGCTGAAGATCTGGCCGATCGGCGCGTTGTTGAAGTACGCGTCGGTGACGTCCTTGATGGCGTCCTGGGCGCCGGTGGAGGACGGGAAGGAGCCCTGCTTGGTGAACAGGGTGGCCTGCTGCTCCTTGGCGGTCAGCCACTTGATCAGCTCGGCGGCCTCCTTGGGGTGCTTGGCGGTGCGCGGGACGGTCAGGTACGAGCCGCCCCAGTTACCGGTCTTGCCGGGGCCGGGGGCGATGTCCCACTTGCCCGCGCCGGCCTCGCCGGCCTGGCCCTTGATGTAGCCGATCATCCAGGCGGGGCAGGAGAGGGTGGCGAACTTGCCGGTGGTGAAGGCCTTGTTCCACTCGGGCGTCCACTGGGCGAGCTTGGCGGAGAGGCCGTCGGCGACCAGTGCGGTGGCGTCGGTCCAGGCGGTCTTCACGGCCGGGCTGCTGTCGTACACGGCCTTGCCGGACTCGTCGGCGTAGCGGACCTTCTGCTGGCCGACCTCGGCGGTGAACATGCCGGCGGCGCTGTCGGTCCAGGCGTTGCCGGCCTCGGCCTTGGCGGCGTACTGCTTGCCGAGGTCGAGGTAGCCCTGCCAGCTGGACCACTTGGCGGCGAGCTCGGCGCGGTCGGTGGGCAGGCCGGCGGCCTTGAACAGGTCGGTGCGGTAGCAGATCGCCTCGGGGCCGATGTCGGTGCCCGCGCCGAGCACCTTGCCGTCCGCGGTCTTGATCGCCGCGCCCTTCCACGGGACCAGGCCGTCGTTGACGTCGCCGAGGCCGAGGGTCTTGAGGTCGGTGAACTTGTCGGCCTGCTTCTGCACCACGCTGGCCACCCGGCCGACCTCCAGGCCCTGGACGTCGGCGAGGCCGCCGCCGCCCGCGAGCTTGGTCTGCAGCGCCTGCCAGTACTGGCCCTCGTCCTGGGTGTCGGTCTGCTTGATGGTGACGTTCGGGTGGAGCTTCGTGTACTCGTCGTACAGGCCGGCTTCCTTGAACCCGAAGGTGCCGAACAGGTCCACCGTGATGGTCACCTTGCCGTCGGCGGAGTCCTTGGACCCGGTGCCGCCGGAGCTGCAGGCGGTGAGCAGGAGCGCGGTGGCGAGGACGGTGCTGCCCAGGGCAGCGGTGGAGCGGCGGACTCTCGGGGTAGCCATGCGAAGGCCTCCAGGGCGGGGCGGGAGCGTGGGTGGAGTGCGGAGCGGGAAAGCCGGGCGGTCGGTGGACGCCCAATTTTCTGAGAGCGCTCTCAACCGATGCCGAGAGAGTGCCGGGGCGGAACTTCCCTCGTCAAGACCCCGAAACCTGAACGTAATCTCCGGAAGAGCACGACCTGGGCTTTCGACTCCTGAACGCAACAGTCTGCGTCACGGTGGTTGACACCCTTTCAGGCCCGCCCGTACGGTCCACCCGCTGAGAGCGCTCTCATACTTCCCGCCCGCCCCCACACAAGGTGGACACGCCCATGAAGCTCCGCTCCCTGCGCGGCCCCACGGCCGCCCTGACCACGCTGGCACTGGCCGCCGCCGCCACCCTCACCGCCGCCCTCGGCGCCGGCAGCGCCTCCGCCGCCACCACCGTCCGGGTCGGCCTCGGCGGCTACGGCGACGCCCGCCCGGCCGGCACCGTCGGCCCGAGCAACTCCGACGGCGCGCCCGTCACCCCCAAGGTCACCGCGCGGATGGCCGGGCAGGCCGCCCCCACCAACGACTGGTGGTCCTCGCTGATCTACCAGCGCTACGCGGGCAACCCGTACTCGGAGAACCTGTACGCCCACCCGATGACCTTCAAGGCGCAGGCCGCCGGCCTGGAGGTCGGCTACCCGACCGCGCCGACCATCACCTCCGACGGCCGCCAGTACGACTACACCCACGCCCGGGACCTCACCCTGGGCGTGGCCGGCCTGAACTCCCCCGACACCAAGGTCGACGGCTGGTCGGACTGGACGGTCACCCCGTACTGGGCGGACGGCGCGCACACCTTCAGCGCGACGGTCGGCCACGGCCTGCCGTACGTGTTCGCGCACGCCACCGGCGGCGCCGCGCAGGTCACCACCGCCTCGGCGCCCACCGTCTTCAGCAACCAGGGCAGCGTGCTCGGCATCACCGTGGGCGGGCACGCCTACGGCCTGTTCGCGCCCAGCGGCAGCAGCTGGAGCGTCAACGGCAGCACCCTGACGGCGAACCTCGGCGGCAAGGACTACTACTCGGTCGCGCTGCTGCCCTCCACCGCCGACCTGGCCCTGTTCCGGACGTACGCCTACAACTTCGTCACCGACACCAGGGTCGGCTGGGCCTACGACCAGGCCGCGGGCAGGCTCACCACCACCTTCACCGCCACCACCGCCGCCCAGGAGGGCTCCGGCGGCGGCACCCTGCTCGCGCTCTACCCGCAGCAGTGGCAGGCCACTCCGGACGCCCTCACCGCGCTGACGTACACCTCCCCGCGCGGCACCATGAAGGTCCGCCAGGGCACGTCCTTCTCCACCGTGCAGACCGTCACCGGCGTGCTGCCCTCGCTGCCCGACGCGGGCGCGTACGACCGCGCCGCGCTCGGCGCCTACCTGCACCAGGTCGCCGACGCGAGCGACCCGTTCAACGGGGCCACCGACACCTACTGGGTCGGCAAGGCGCTCGGGCAGCTCGCCCAACTGGTGCCGATCGCCGACCAGTTGGGTGACACGGCGGCCCGCGACAAGCTGCTCGGGCTGATCAAGGGCAGACTGCAGACCTGGTTCGCGGGCACCGGCTCGCCCGGTTTCGCGTACGACTCCACCTGGAAGACCCTGATCGGCTACCCGGCCTCCTACGGCACCGACGCCGAACTCAACGACCACCACTTCCACTACGGCTACTTCGTGCAGGCCGCCGCCACCGTCGCCCGCTACGACACCGCCTGGGCGGCGGACGCGCAGTGGGGCGGCATGGTCAAGCTGCTGGCCAAGGACGCCGCCAACACCGACCGCGCCGACGCCCGGTTCCCCTGGCTGCGCAACTTCGACCCGTACGCGGGCCACGGCTGGGCCTCCGGCCACGCCGGGTTCGCGGCCGGCAACAACGAGGAGTCCTCCTCCGAGTCGCTGAACTTCAGCGCCGGCCTGCTGCTGTTCGGCGCCGCCACCGGCGACACCGCGCTGCGCGACCTCGGCGTCTACCTGTACACCACCGAGGCCAACGCCGTTCAGCAGTACTGGTTCGACGCCGACCACCGGGTCTTCCCGGCCGGTTTCCAGCACTCCACCGTCGGCATGGTCTGGGGCTCCGGCGCCGCCTACTCCACCTGGTGGACGGCCGCGCCCGGCATGATCCACGGCATCAACTTCCTCCCGGTCACCTCGGGTTCGCTCTACCTGGCCCGCCGCAAGGACGACCTCGCCGCCAACCTCGCCGAGCTGAAGGCCGGCAACGGCGGCGCGTTCACCGACTGGCGCGACCTGCTCTGGGAGGCCGAGGCGCTGACCGACCCGGCCGCCGCGAAGGCCGACTGGGACGCCGGCAGGGCCGGATACACCCCGGAGGAGGGCGAGTCCAGGGCCCACACCTACCACTGGATCTACAACCTGGCGACCCTCGGCACCCTCGACCCGGCCACCACCGCCGACACCCCCACCGCCGCGGTCTTCGCCAACGGCGCCACCCGCACCCACGTGGCGCACAACTACACCACCACCGCCCGCACCGTCCGCTTCTCCGACGGCTACACCCTCACCGTCCCGGCCCGCTCCACCGCCTCCGAACGCGGCACCAAGCCGGACGGCGGCACCGGCGGCACCACCACCTCCCCGTCGCCGTCCGCCTCCGCCTCCGGCTCGCCGTCCACCTCCCCCTCGCCGTCCACCTCCCCCTCGGCGTCGGCCTCCCCCTCGCCGTCCGCGACCGTCCCGCAGACCCGGGCCGGCACCCTGTACCTGCAGCCCGACGGCACCCTCACCCCCGCCTACGGCACCGGCGCGACCGGCAGCACCATCCCGTCCGGCGGCGGCGCCAACCACGACGGCACCCCCTACCAGCCGCTGACCTACACCCTCAGCCACCTCACCGGCACCGCCCGGGCCGGCGGCAGCACCGACTTCGACCTGTACGTCGACGCCGGCTCCACCGTCGCCCTCGCCCAACAGGCCCGCGTCTCCTACGACTTCGACGGCAACGGCACCGTCGACCGGACCGAGACCTACCGCTACTTCGCCACCGACCCCGTCCCCGGCTGGGAGCGCTACGGCGCCACCGCCGCCGGCCTCAGTTCCACCACCGGCGCCCCGCTCGCCAACCTGAGCAACGGCACCGTCAGGATCGAGGTCTGGCCCGCCCTCGGCGCCGCCCCGGCCCAACTCCGCACCGGCGCCACCCAGTCCCAGGGCAGCGCCTCCGTCCTGCGGATCCCCTTCGACTGACCCGACCCACCCCGGACGGGGCCCCCGGGGCCGGCGCGGATTCCGACAGGTCCGCCCGGCCCCGGGGGCCCTTCGCGTCCGCACCACCCGGGGCCGGGGTCTTGCGTAGATCGCCACGGGTTGTTGAAGATGTAACTGACATGGCCGCACGCACCCCCGCCTGCCGGCCCGTCACGCCTGCCCCCGCGCACGCGGAGAACCCGCGACGAACCCCGCGACGAAGGAGTCCCCCATGACCGCCCTCCTCCGCACCAGGACCCTCACCGCGACCGCCGCCACCGGAGCGGCCCTGCTGCTCGGCGCGGCCCTCGCCCAGCCCGCGGCCGCCGTCGAACTCCCGCACTCCGCCGTCGCCTACTTCGCCACCGGCGGCAACCTGACCGGCACCCACTACGCCGTCGACACCGCCGACACCGGCTGCCACGACCTCCCGACGGCCGCACTCTCCGCCGTCGACTTCACCGCCGCGAACATCCAGGTCTTCTTCAACGCCGACTGCGCCACCGGCCTGCCCGGCAAGACCGGCAGCACCTCCTACGCCCTCGGCAGCCTGCACTGGGCCAACTTCCCGTACCCGGCGGTCAGTTACCGCGTCGTCGGCTGAGCCCGTCCCCACCGCCGCCGCCACCGCCGTCACCCGGCTGCGCCCCGACGTCCTCGCGCGGCCGGGTAGTAGGGTCGGGCCCGATGGACGCCTCACCACCCGCCCGCACCGCGGACCCCGACGGCCGACTCGACCCCGACGGCCGACTCGACGTCGACGCCGACACCGTGCGCGCGCTGCTCCGCGCGCAGCACCCGGACCTCGCGGAACTCGCGCTGCGCCGGGTCGAGGGCGGCTGGGGCAACCGGATGTGGCGGCTCGGCGAGGAGCACGCCGTCCGCCTTCCCCGAGACCGGCACACGCCCGCCTGCCTGGCCAACGAGACCCGCTGGCTGCCGGAGCTCGCGCCGGGGCTGCCGCTGCCCGTGCCGGTGCCGCACCGCGACGGCGTGCCGGGCGCGGGCTACCCGTACCCGTGGGCGGTGTTCTCCTGGGTGCCCGGCGAGCCCGCCGACCTCACCCCGGTCGCCGCCGCCCACGGCCGGCGCTCGGCCGAACTCCTCGCCGACTTCCTGCTCGCGCTGCACCGCCCGGCCCCGGCCGACGCCCCCGCGACCACCCCCCGCTGCGGCCCGCTCGCCCCGCTCGCCGCCGACGTCGAGCGCCGGATCGCCGAGTTCGAGCGGACCCTGCACACCCTCGCACCCGGCGTCCGCGCCGACGACCTGCGCGCGGTCTGGGCGGACGCGCTGGCCGCCCCCGCCTGGTCGGGCCCGCCGGTCTGGCTGCACTCCGACCTGCACCCGGCGAACGTCGTGGTGGTCGACGGCGCGCTCGGCGGCGTCGTCGACTTCGACTCCCTCGGCACCGGCGACCCGGCCTGCGACCTCTCCGCCGCCTGGCTGCTCCTCCCGGACGGCGCCGACCGCCCCTGCCTCGCCCGCTGGCGCACCGCCCAGCCCGCCGACCGGCAGGACGCCGCCACCGCCACCGTCCGCCGCGCCCGCGGCTGGGCGGTGCTGCGCGGCCTCGTACTGCTGGGCATCGGCCGGGCCGGCCTGCACGGCCTCCCCGGCGGCAAGCCCTCCTGGGGTCCGGCCGGGCGCGCCGCGCTGGAACGCGTCCTGGCCCACCACCGGCACCCGGACGGCCCGTCCCCCCGGCAGCGGTAAGGCCCCCTCGTGGTGAGCCCAGCCCCACCCCGAGAAACCCGGATGCCCCCGCACCCCACCCGCCGCCACCCGCTCGCCGCCACAACCGCCCTCCACGGCGCGAGGCTGGGCGTGTTCGCCCACGACACCGGCAGCGGCACGACGGTCCACCACCGCGCGGACGAGCCGTTCCCGCTCTATTTCCCCTTCAAGCCGCTCGCCGTCGCCGCCCGCCTCCTGGCCGCCACCTTCCCCTGAAGCAGCCCCCTGCGCCCAGCCACACCCCAGGCCCCCACCCGCCCGCTACGCCGTCTCCCGCACCACCAGCCCGGTCGGAATGATCACCGACGACGGGGCCGAGGCCGTCGGGTCGTTGAGCCGCCGCAGCAGCAGGCGGGTCATCAGCCGCCCCATCTCCTCGATCTCCTGCCGGACGGTGGTGAGCGTGGGCTCGGTCCAGGCCGCGATGGACTCGACGTCGTCGAAGCCGACCACCGCGACATCCTCGGGCACCCGGCGCCCGGCCGCCCGCAGGACCCGGAGCGCGCCGGAGGCCATCGCGTCGGAGGCGGCGAAGACCGCGTCCAGGTCCGGTCTGCGGTCGAGGAGTTCGGTCATCGCACGGATGCCGCCGTCGGCGGTGAAGTCGCCGACGGCGATCAGGTCGGCGTCGCCGTCGGGGAGCAGGTCGCGGTAGCCGTCGAGGCGGTCGACGGAGGAGGTCTGGTCGAGCGGGCCGGTGATGGTGGCGATCCGGGTGCGGCCGAGGGAGCGCAGGTGCTGGACGGCGAGCCGGGCGCCGCCCCGGTTGTCGTTGTCGACGTAGACCAGGTCGCGGTCGGACTCGGCGCCGGGCCAGCCGGGGCGGCCGCCGATGACGAAGGGCAGGCCGAGGCGCTGGGCGGTCTCGGGGGTGGGGTCGGAGCGGTGCAGCGAGAACAGCAGGACGCCGTCGACGTGGCCGCCGGCCAGGTAGCGGCCGATCCGTTCGTGGTCGCGCTCGTCCTCGGCCAGCAGCAGCACCATCTGGTTGTCGGCGGCGGCGAGTTCGCGGCTGATGCCGCGCAGGTGCTGGGCGAAGAACGGGTCGGAGAAGAACCGGGCCTCGGGTTCGGCGACGACCACGCCGATCGCCCGGTTGCGCCGGGTGACCAGGGTCCGGGCGGCCAGGTTGGGGACGTAGCCGAGTTCGGCGACCGCCCGTTCGACCTTCTCGCGCAGCGCGGTGCGCACGCCCGCGCCGCCGTTGACCACCCGGGAGGCGGTGGCCCGGGACACGCCGGCCAGTTCGGCCACCGACTCCAGGGTGGGGCGCCCGCCCGTTCCCGCTTCGGCCTCGGTCACCGTGGGCTCCTCTCCGCCGCCCGTGCGCGGTGCGCGCGGGCGGGTGATCGCGTTCCTGCTGCGAGCAGCCTAGCGCCCGCCACCCCGGCCCGAGAGCGCTCTCAGAAACCCGCTCCCCGGCGTCCTCAGACCGTGACCACCTGCCGCTCGCCCGCCTCGACGGCGACGGTCAGCCGGTTGCCGGGCGGCGGGAACGGGCAGATGAAGTGGTCGGCGAACGCGCACGGCGGCAGGAACGCCCGGTTGAAGTCGACCACGGTGCGGCCGTCCGCGTCGGGCGCGGGCAGCGTGAGGAACCGGAACCGGTAGGTCTCCCGCCCGCTGGTGCGGTCCGCGATGACGGCGCTGAGCGGCCCGCCGGAGCCCTCGGCGCCGCTGACGGTCAGCGTGTGCGGCTGCCCGGCCAGCGTGAACGCGACCTGGCCGGTGACGGCGAGCGGCCGGGCCCGGCCGTCCGCGTTCTCGACCAGCACGGCCCGCGCGCCGGTCTCGAACGGGGTGAACACGGCGGGCACCGCCCAGTCGGGGGCGTACGGGTAGACCGAGATGCCGGCGAACGCAGCCCGGGCGGGGGCGTCGGGGTCGAAGACCCGCAGCGCGAGTTCGGCCTCCCGCTCGATCGGGACCAGCCGCAGCCGGTCGCGGACGGCGATCTGCGGGTGCCGGTCGGTGTCGGGCCGGAGCGCGACCCGGCCGGTCGACTCCCGCTCCTCGCCCTCGATCCGGACGCCGTCCCCGGCGCGCAGTTCGGCGCAGACCGCGCCGCCCTCGGCCCACCAGGTGCCGGGCAGGCCGGGGACCGGCGCGGGCCCGGGCTCCAACCAGTGGGTGCCGGTCAGCGCCAGCGGCCCGTGCGGCGCGCCCGCCGCGGCGCTCCGGGCCTCCGTCCAGCGCTGCCAGTCCTCGGCTGCGGTGTCGGTCATCGGTCTGCCTCCCAAGTCGCTCCGCGGCGCGGCGCTCCGAGCCGCTCCGCCCTCACGTCACTTCTCACGTCACTTCGGGGGAGTCCCCGTCCGTCAGCGCTTCAGCGGACGGAACAGCCCCTCCTGCATCACCGAGACCACCAGCCGCCCCTCCCGGTCGTAGATCTCGCCCCGGGCCAGGCCGCGCGCGCCGTGCGCGATCGGCGACTCCTGCCGGTACAGCAGCCACTCGTCGGCCCGGAACGGGCGGTGGAACCACATCGCGTGGTCGAGCGAGGCCATGTCGAAGTTCCGTTCGCCCCACAGCGGTTCGACGGGGGCGCGGACGGCGTCCAGCAGCGTCATGTCGCTGGCGTAGGTCAGCGCGCAGACGTGGATCAGCGGGTCGTCGGGCAGGGCGCCGTTGGTCCGCAGCCACACGCCGCTGCGGGCCTCGACGCCGTCGAGTTCCTCGCGCGTCCACTTCAGCCGGTCGACGTACCGGATGTCGAAGGGCTGGCGGCGGCTGATGAACGGGGGGAGTTCGCCGAGCCGGGCGCCGACCTCGTCCAGGGCGCTGGGCAGCGTCTCGGGGGCGGGCACCTCGGGGACCGGGAACTGGTGCTCGATGCCGCCGGGCTCGGGCCTGTGGAAGTCGGCGGTCAGCGCGAAGATCGACCGCCCGTCCTGGATGCCGAGCACCCGCCGGGTGGTGAACGAGCGCCCGTCCCGGATCCGGTCCACCTGGTAGACGATCGGCACGCCGGGCACGCCGGGACGCAGGAAGTACGCGTGCAGCGAGTGCACCGGCCGGTCCTCGTCGACGGTCCGGCCCGCCGCGACCAGCGCCTGCCCGGCCACCTGCCCGCCGAAGGTGCGTTGCAGCGACTCCTCGGGGCTGCGGCCCCGGAAGATGTTCAGCTCGATCCGCTCCAGGTCGAGCAGGTCGACGAGCTGGTCGACGGGGGTTCCCATGTATCGCTCCCTCTCCGAACGTCCGGGCGGACGGCCGACGGGCAGGGGTGTGCCGCCGAACGCCTCGTCCGTCCAGCACAAGTCTCCGCGCCCGCCGGACATTCCCGCCCTCCGGCACGCGGGCCTCCCGCCTACCGGCCCGCCGCCCCCAGCCCCGACTGCCGGACGGTGACGTTCAGCCGCCCGGTCAGCCCCAGCTCCGGGTCGGCCGTGCCGGGCAGCGTCCGCACCACCCCGTGGTACGCGAAACGGCTCTCCCCGCCGAACACCAGCAGGTCGCCGCTGCACAGCCGCAGGTCCGTCCACGGCCGGCCCCGCCCCTCCGCGTTCCCCAGCCGGAACACGCACTCGTCCCCCAGCGACAGCGACACCACCGGCGCGTCCACCCGCTCCTCCCGGTCCTGGTGCAGCCCCATCCGCGCCCCGTGCGGGTAGTGGTTCACCAGCGCGACGTCCGGCGCGAACCCCGCCGCGCCCGCCACCTCCCCGACCCGCTCCCCGTACGCCTCCGCCACTGCGCGCCGCGCCAGCTCCCCCAGCCACCCCGGGAACGGCTTCACCGGCGCCCCATCCCCGTCCACCACCGTCCGCGCGTAGCCGTACGGGTACCAGTGCCACCCCAGGCACACCGTCCGCACCGACATCACGCCGCCCCCGGGCAGCACCACCCCGCGCATCCCCGCCGGCGGCCGCGCCCACTCCCGGCACGCCCCCACCAGCTCCCGCTGCTCCGCCGCCCCCAACCACCCCGGCAGCACCACCGCCCCACCCGCCGGCTCCTCCCGCCCCCGCCCGAACAGCTCCCCCACGAACACCCCGCCACCACGCATCCCCCCATCCTCCCACCACCCCGCCCCCAGAGCCCCGGAGAACGCCGGTCCTGCCCTGCTCCCGGCCGCCCCCTCCCCTCCACAAGCCCGCCGCAGGCCCCCCGGCCCCCTACCTCCCCGCCCCTCCCCACATGCGCCCTCCCCTTTCCCGGCCTCCCTCCTCCCCCTCTCCTCCGCCCCGTACCCACCCCGGCCCGCCGCAGGCGCCCCTCCCCGCATGGCGCCCTCCCCCCTCCCGGCGGACCCTGGTGGAAGGGCGTTCCCCAGCCGGAGGAGGTCGCGTGATGCACCCGCTGGAGTTCCGCGCACTGGACCTTCCCGAGGCCTCCCTGCACGCCACCGCGACGCTGGTGCTCGGGCAGCACCGGGCGGTGCTCCTCGGTGCGGGGCTGCGCCTCTCGGACGGGCGGCGGCTGGTCCGTGAGGTCTCGCGCTCGGGGCGGCGGCTGAGCGCCGTCCTGGTGCCGCACCACGCTCCGGAGTACTGGCTCGCCGCGGAGGTGCTGCGCGAGGCGTTCCCCGAGGCGGGCGTCCTGGCCCCGGCCCCGGTGCGGGAGAGGATCGAGCGCGACTACCCGGCCGTCCACGCCGCGTGGGCCCCTCTCGGGGAGGAACTCCCGTCCCGCCTGGTCGCGTTGGAGCCGCTGCCGGGCGACACCGTCGAGCTGGAGGACCACCGCCTGGAGCTGCGCGGCGCCTCCCTCGTCCTGCCGGACCTGCACTACCTCTGGGAGCACCGCAGCCGGACCCTGCTCGGCGGTCAGCTGCTCTGGCAGGACGTGCACCCGTGGCTCGCCGACGTGCCCCGGGCCGCCCAGCGCGAGGCGTGGATCGACCTGCTGGACGAGATGGCCGCCCTGGAGCCGTCCCGCGCCGTCGCGGGCCACCGCCGACTCTCCCCGGCCGGCCCCGCGCCGGACCCGCTCCGCTGGACCGCCGACTACCTGCGCGCGTTCGCCACCGAGCTGGGCAAGCCCGCCGGCCCGGAGGCCGTCACGGCGGCCCTGCTGCACCGCCACCCGTCCGCCGCGCTGCCGTCCGCCGTGGGCCCGGCCGTCCGGGCCGCCCGCGCCGCACCGGCCGCCGCCTGACCGGAGCACCGCCCACCCGCCTTCCACTTACCTGCTGTACCTACTGGTATGTACAGTGCTCCCATGCGCACCGATCCCCCGTCCTCGCCCACCGCCGACCGCCTCGTCGAGGCCACCCGCGACCTGCTCTGGGAGCGCGGCTACACCGGCACCAGCCCCAAGGCCATCCAGCAGCGCGCGGGCGCGGGGCAGGGCAGCATGTACCACCACTTCGCGGGCAAGCCGGACCTCGCGCTCGCCGCGATCACCCGCACCGCCGAGGAGCTGCGCGCCCGCGCGGACGAGCTGCTGTCCGGCCCGGGCACGGCGGTCGAGCGGGTCACCGCCTACCTGCGCCGGGAGCGCGACGTGCTGCGCGGCTGTCCGATCGGGCGACTGACCCAGGATCCGGAGGTGATGGCCGACCCGGTGCTGCGCGCCCCGGTCGAGCAGACCCTCGGCTGGCTGCGCGGCCGCCTCGCGGAGGTCCTGGCGGAGGGCGGGGCGCGCGGTGAGCTCCCGCCGTCCGTCGACCCGTCCGGCACGGCCGCGACCGTGGTCGCCGTCCTCCAGGGCGGCTACGTGCTGGCCCGCGCGGCGGGCGACCCCGCCCCGTTCGACCAGGCCGTCACCGGCCTGCTCGCCCTCCTCTCCCCGGCCCGCTGACACCTCCCGAAGGACGGCCCGTGCTCGCCAAGCAGTACGAGATCACCCTGCCCGCCGACTACGACCTCGACGTGATCCGCCGCCGGATCCGGGCGGGCGCCCCGCTGCTGGACGACCGGCCGGGGCTGGGCTTCAAGGCCTGGCTGCTGCGCGAGCGCGGCGCGGACGGCTCGCCGGTCAACCAGTACGCGCCGTTCTACGTGTGGCGCTCGGACGGCGCGGCGGCCCGCTTCCTGGTCGGCGGCGGCGGCTTCGAGAACATCGTCCGGGACTTCGGCCGGCCCACCGTCCACCACTGGACGGTGCTGGCCCACTTCGCCGGCCCGGCCCGCACCGCCGTCGCCGTCCCGCCCGTCGCGACCCGCCGCCTGACCGCCGTTCCGACCGACCCGGACCCGCTGGCCCTCGCCGCGCACGTGGAGCGCGCCACCGGGGAGCTGCGCGAACTGGCCCGCCGCCCGGAGGTGCACACCGCCGTCCTCGCCCTCGACCCGGCCCGCTGGGAGCTGCTGCGCTTCGTCCTCCGGACCACCGCGCCCGCCACCCCGGCCGACCCGGCCGACCCGGCCGACCCGGCCGGCTCGACGGCGGTCTTCCGCGTCCCGCACCTCTCCGCCCCGGAGCTGTCCGCCCTCCCCGAGGGCCGCGCCTGGTAGCGGACGGGCCGGGACGGCCGGCTACAGCATCCCGATCTCCCGCGCGCAGCCGCCCCACGCCTGCCAGCCCTGGCGGCGCAGGATCTCCTCGCCGACGGTGATCTGCTGCCGCCGGCTCGCGTGGTCGGGCCGGTCGGCGTGGCGCAGGCCGCCCGCCTCCCGCCAGGTGGGCGGCCAGATCTGGATCCCGCCGTAGTAGCCGTTGCCGGTGTCGGCCGCCCAGTCCCCGTCGCTCTCGCAGTCGGCGAGCCGGTCCCACACCAGGTCGAACGCGGCCTGCCGGGCGGCGGCGGGCGTGCCGGCCGTCGCGGTGACGGCGGCGGGGAGCAGCAGCCCGAGCACGACCAGCGCCCGCCCGCAGCCCCCGAGCCCCCGGAACCCCCCGCCCCCGCGCGCCCCGGATCCGCGCGCCCTGCCCCCGTGCGCTCCGAACCCCCGCAGTGCCGTCCGCGATATCCGCATGCCCTGACGCTACGCACGGCGCCCGCCGCCGCACCCTCCGGGCGCCGCCGAGCGGGTGGTCCCGGAAACGGCGGAAGCCGCCACTCCCGCGGGTGCGGGGTGGCGGCTTCACGCCGACAGGGTGGGACCGTCCGGCGGTCCCGGTGGAAGCGCTGCTTCCGGGGGGGGGGTGGGTCAGACCGACAGGACCTGGCCGGGGTAGATCAGGTCCGGGTTGCCACCGATGACACCGGAGTTGCTGGTGTACAGGGTGTGCCAGTCGACGCCCAGGCTGTCCGCGATCTTGGACAGGGTGTCGCCCGCCTTCACGGTGTAGTCGCCACCGGTCTTGGCGGTGTTGGTGGTGGTCGCCGAGGTCGACTTGTTCTTCCAGGTCTGCTTCGGGGTCTCCTGCGCGGCGGCCTTCGGGGCCTGGGCGCGGGACTCGGAGCGGGAGGCCTTGGCGGAGTCGTCCGAGGCGGTGCTGTTCGACTTCGCGGAGGTCGACTTCGAGGAGGTCGACTTCGAGGTCGAGGTGTTCGACGAGGTCGACTTCGAGGACGAGGCCGAGCCGTTCGACGAGGAGGTGTCGACCTGGGCCGGCGCGCCGCCCTTGGTCAGACCGGCCTTGACGGAGCAGACGGGCCAGGCGCCGGGGCCCTGGGAGGCCAGCACCTTCTCGGCGACGGCGATCTGCTGCGCCTTGGTGGCCAGGTTGGCCTGCGGGGCGTAGGCGGTGCCGCCGAAGGCGGCCCAGGTGGAGGAGGTGAACTGCAGGCCGCCGTAGAAGCCGTTGCCCGTGTTGATCGACCAGTTGCCGGTCGACTCGCACATCGCGACCTTGTCCCACGTGGAGACGTCCGCGGCGGAGGCCGTGTTGGCCGTGACGAGGCCGGCCACCGGGGCGGCGAGCAGGGCGCCACCCACGACAGCCGCGCGGACGCGGTTGCGCTTGGGGGTGGTGGTGGCAGCGGCGGTCTCGTTACGGAAGGTCATGAGATTCCTCTCGACATTCCCGGGATGGGCAGGCGGAACCAGGCCCCAGCCGGGCCGTGTTCGCTCGCCAAGTCCGGTGGGCGGGCCGTGCACGTGTCGGACGTGCCGCTTGCCGCCCCGGCCACCTGTCCGCATCCCCGGCGGCGGCTGGCTGCCGTCGCGCCGGTGGGCGCCCGGTCCGCGTTCCGGGGTGAGCCGGTCTCCGGGGTGAGCCGGAGGGCGGGCCGTGCGTCGGGGGTGAACCCGGGAGGTGCTCGATGCACCGGGCAAAAACCTACGATTCGGGCGGCCGAGCGCCAAACACTTTCGGGACACCCCAGGTCAAAGCGGCGTTACCGGCGGTATCGATCATGCCAATCGAAACCAAATGTCCCTTTCATCCGCTTTTACCAAGATCAAGCCGTCCGGAAATATGGCTCCGGTCACAGTTTGTCCCGTGTGAGGTCGGGCACAGCGTCGACAGTTTGCGACCATCCGTACACCCAGAGCTATCAGAAGCCGTGCAAATCCCGTCTCCCGGAGCCGCACCCGTGACTCCAGCCACAACCTCCCGTTGGTAATGGCGGTCGGCGCTCCCCGCGCCGCGCGCCCGGGACGTCCCGCCCGGGGGCACCCGAACGAGCACCTGGAACGTCAGGGCGAACGAGGAGTCTTTGTGCCGCGCATGCTTGAGGTGAGCGAGGACGTACGCGCCGAGATCGGCGACGACGAGGCCGAGAGCCTGTTGGCGGGGGCCCACGCCCCGGACGCGTACGACTGCACCTCCTGCCGACAACCGGGTGACTCGCTGCGCGAGCCGACCAGCACGGTCCTGTTCGTCGGCGACGAGACCGCGGTGCTGGCGTTCGCGCACGCCCGCTGCGTGCCGTCCCAGGTGGTGCCGGTCGACGAGCAGCAGCTGCGCGGCGCCGTCGAGTCGATCAGCCAGGGCGGGGCGGCGGTGCCGGCCCAGCCGGTCGCGCCGGAGCCGGTGGTCGAGGTGGCGATCCCGGAGCCGATCACCGCCCCGCCGGTCGCGCCGCCCGGCCAGCCGCAGCCCGCGGTGCTCGGCGTGACCTGCGGGATCGTGCTGTGCGGCGACACCCAGCACGCCGCGCTGGTGGTCGAGCCGACCGGGCCGGTCGGCCGGCCGGGCAGCGCGCAGGGCGAGGACGAGTTCCTGTCGCTGCTGACCGAGCACGGCTTCCAGCTGGTCCAGGACGTCAACCAGGCGCCGACCCGGCCGCGCGCGGGCTGGTCGGTGCTGATGGCGATGGGCCAGCTGCACGCGATCCTGCAGCCCTCGGCGACCGGCGGTTCGGCCGCCTGGTGGCAGGCGCACCAGCCGCTCCAGGTCACCCCGGGGTGGCGGGCGGCGGCGGCCCGCAAGTCCGAGGTGATCATGTACGCGGTGCCGGCCGGCACCATCGGCCGCCAGCCCCGCGAGGACCTGCTGCGGATCGCGATGGACCGGGCCGCCGCCGGCGGCCTGCTCGCCGCCGGCATGCTCCCGCTGGCCGGCACCTGAGCGGGGCGGGCCGATGACCGACCCCGTGAACGACCCGGCCGCCACCGAACCGACCGCCGACGCACCGCCAACCCCGCCCGCCCGCACCACCGTTGACCAGGGCACCGGCACCACGACCGGGATAGGACTGGGGGCCGCGCCCCCGCATCCCAAGCCGGTCTCGCTCGTTGGCTCCTACGTGTACAGCTACGACCTCGCGTCCTCCGGCCGTCCCTCCGCCCAGCCCGGCCCCGGCGGCGCCGGCCGGGCGATCCCGAACATGCGCCCGTCGTACGACGCCGAGCACCCGGTGTCGACCACGCCGATCTACGACACGCTGTACTCCGAGTACCGGCGGATGTTCCGCGCGCTGCCCGGCGACCGCTCCGGCGAGGAGGGGATGAAGTTCACCGGCTTCGCGGTCCGCGAACCGCAGCCGTCCACGTCCCCCCAGCCGTCCGCGCCCGCCCGCGAGCCGGGCCCGCTCGGCTACCCGCACCCGCACCCGCAGCAGCACCAGTCCTTCGACACGTACACCGGGCAGCTCCCGGGCGCCCCGCAGTTCATGCCCGCCCAGGCCAACGGCCAGGGCTGGGTCGCCTCCGGCTACCTCGGTCCGCAGCCCGCCACCACGGGCGGCACCACGGGCGGGCGGCACCGCTCGGTGCTCTCGCTGCCCCCGGGCCGGGAGGGCTAGCCACCACGACGCAGAGGGCCGCGGACACCGGTCCGCGGCCCTCTGCGCTTCTTCCTGCTTCTCTTCCTACTTCTTCTTGGTCCGCTTCTCGCGGACCCGGACCGAGATCGAGATCGGGGTGCCCACGAAGCCGAACTCCTCGCGCAGCCGGCGCTCGACGAAGCGGCGGTAGCCCGCCTCCAGGAAGCCGGACGCGAACAGCACGAACCGCGGCGGACGGGTGCCCGCCTGGGTGCCGAACAGGATGCGCGGCTGCTTGCCGCCGCGGATCGGGTGCGGGTGCGCCGCGACCAGCTCGCCGAGGAAGGCGTTCAGCCGGGCGGTCGGGATCCGGGTCTCCCAGCCCGCCAGCGCGGTCTCGATCGCCGGGACGAGCTTCTCCATGTGGCGGCCGGTCTTCGCCGAGACGTTCACCCGGGGCGCCCACTGCACCTGCACGAGGTCGCGCTCGATCTCGCGCTCCAGGTAGAAGCGGCGCTCCTCGTCCAGCTGGTCCCACTTGTTGTAGGCGATGACCACGGCGCGCCCGGCCTCGACGGCCATCGAGATGATCCGGGTGTCCTGCTCGGCCAGGGTCTCGCTGGCGTCGACCAGGACGACCGCGACCTCGGCCTTGTCCAGCGCGGCGGAAGTGCGCAGCGAGGCGTAGAAGTCGGCGCCCGCGGTCTGGTGGACGCGGCGGCGGATGCCGGCGGTGTCGATGAACTTCCAGGTCTTGCCGCCGAGTTCGATCAGCTCGTCGACCGGGTCGCGGGTGGTGCCGGCCAGCTCGTTGACGACCACCCGGTCCTCGCCGGCGACCTTGTTCAGCAGGCTGGACTTGCCGACGTTCGGCCGGCCGATCAGCGCGACGCGGCGCGGACCGCCGGGCGCCAGCCCGTCGCCGAACAGCTGCGGCGGGGCCTCCGGCAGCACCTTCAGCACGGCGTCCAGCAGGTCGCCGGAGCCGCGGCCGTGCAGCGCGGAGACGGGGTACGGCTCGCCCAGGCCGAGCGACCACAGGTACGCGGCCTCGGCCTCGGTGGACGGGCCGTCGACCTTGTTGGCGCACAGCACCACGGGCTTGCCGGAGCGGCGGATCAGCCGGACCAGGGCGTCGTCGGTGTCGGTGGCGCCGACCTTGGCGTCCACCACGAACAGCACCGCGTCGGCCTGCTCGATGCCCAGCTCGGCCTGCCCGGCGACCATCGCGTCCAGGCCGAGGACGTCGATCTCCCAGCCGCCGGTGTCGAGGACCTTGAACCGGCGGCCGGCCCACATCGCCTCGTAGCTGACCCGGTCCCGGGTGACGCCGGGGCGGTCCTCGACGACCGCCTCGCGGCGGCCGATGATGCGGTTGACCAGGGTCGACTTGCCGACGTTCGGGCGGCCGACGATGGCCAGCACCGGCAGCGGGCCTTGGCCCGCCAGGTCGGCGTCGACCTCGTCGCCCTCGAAGCCCTCCTCGGCGGCCAGCGCCATGAACTCGGCGTACTCGGCGTCGCCCAGCTCGCCGTGGTGGGCGGTGGTGTCGTTGCTCATGTTCCGTTTTCCGTTTCCCGGCCCGGCCCTTCCCAGGGGCGTGCCGTGCGTACCTGCCCGTCGGGCAGCGCGAACCGCGCGGATCTCGCGCGGTCGGAGCGTCGTCTGTCTGTGGTCTGTGATCTGCGGTCTGCGCCCTGATCGGTCAGGCGGCGGTCAGGCCGGCCCGCTCCTCGACCAGCGCGGTGATCGTGTCGATCACCTGGTCCAGGGTGAGTTCGCTGGTGTCCACCAGGACCGCGTCGGCGGCCTGGGTCAGCGGGGCGGTCTCCCGCGAGGAGTCCGCGGCGTCCCGGCGGGCCAGGTCGGCGGCCATCGCGGTGATGATCGCCTCGTCCACGCCCTTCGCCCGCAGCTCGGCGGCCCGGCGCTCGGAGCGGGCCCGCTCGGAAGCGGTCAGGAACACCTTCACGGTGGCGTCCGGGAACACCACCGAGCCCATGTCCCGGCCCTCGGCGACGATCCCGCGCTCGGCGTGCGAGGCGCAGCCGCGCTGCAGCTCCACCAGCCGCGCCCGGACGGCCGGGACGGCCGCGACGGCGCTCACCTTCGCGGTCACCTCCGGCCCGCGGATCGGCCCGGACACGTCCTGCCCGTCCACCGTTATGGTCGGCCCGGCGGCGTCCGTCCCGGAGACGATCACCGGCTTCCCGCAGGCGATCGCCACCGCCTCCGCGTCGTCGACGTCCACCTCGTTGGCGAGCATCCACCAGGTCATCGCCCGGTACATCGCGCCGGTGTCCAGGAAGCTCAGCCCCAGCCGCGCGGCCACCGCCCGCGACACGGTCGACTTCCCGGACCCCGAAGGCCCGTCGATGGCGACGACGACCGGGCCGCTCGACGCTCGGTCGACACTGTCCACGGGACGAACCTCTCTCTCACGACACACGTACTCACCCTCAAGGTTAATGGACGCCCACCCACCCCCGACCCGACCACCCGTCCCCCCACCGGAGACCCCCCTCACACCCCCGCCGCCAACCCCCGCGCCGCCACCGGCGCCACCCCCAACCGCACGTGGCCGACCTACTGCCCCCTCCCCCACCCCACCGGCCCCGCGCAGCGGCAAACCCCCTCCTACTCCCGAACCCCCCACCCACGCTCCCGCAACCCCGCCGCCAACCCCCGCGCCGCCACCGGCGCCACCGCCAACCGCACATGGCCGACCTACTGCCCCCTCCCCCACCCCACCGGCCCCGCGCAGCGGAGAACCCCTCCTACTCCCGAACCCCCCACCCACGCTCCCGCAACCCTGCCGCCAACCCCCGCGCCGCCACCGGCGCCACCGCCAACTGCACGTGGCCGACCTGCTGCCCGGTCGAGTGCTCGATGGTGACGTCCTCGATGTTCACGCCGAGCGCGCCGACCTCGCCGAAGAGGCGGCCGAGCTCGCCGGGCTGGTCGCCGAGGACGACGGTGACGGTCTCGTAGTGGGTGGGCGGCGCGCCGTGCTTGCCGGGGATGCGGGCCTGCCCGGTGTTGCCCCGGCGCATGACGGCCTCGATCCCGGCGGCGCCCTCCCGGCGGGTGTCCTCGTCGGCGGCCTGCAGGGCGCGCAGCGCGCTGACGGTCTGGGCGAGGTCGGCGGCGAGGTCGTCGAGGACGTCCGCGACGACGCCCGCGTTGGCGGAGAGGATGTCGATCCACATCGCGGGGTTGGAGGCGGCGATCCGGGTGACGTCGCGCACGCCCTGCCCGGAGAGCCGGACGGCGGTCTCCTCGGCGTGTTCCAGTCGGGCCGCGACGAGCGAGGAGAGCAGTTGCGGGGCGTGCGAGACGAGGGCGACGGCCCGGTCGTGGTCGGCGGCGTCCATGACGATCGGCATGGCTCCGCAGAGGGCGACGAGTTCGAGCGCGGCGTTGAGCGTCTCGGTGTCGGTGTCGGCGGTGGGGGTGAGCACCCAGGGCCGGCCTTCGAACAGGTCGGCGGTGGCGGCGAGCGGGCCGGAGCGTTCGCGGCCGGCCATCGGGTGCGAGCCGATGTAGTGGACGGTGTCGAGGCCGAGCGCGGCGATCTCGCCGCGCGGTCCGGCCTTGACGCTGGCGACGTCGGTGTAGCAGCGGGCGAGGCCGCGCCGCTGGCAGTCCGCGAGGACCTTGCCGACCAGGGCGGGCGGGACGGCGATGACGGCGAGGTCGACGGGGCCTTCGGCGGGTTCGATGGTGCCGGCGCCGAGCGAGGCGGCCGTGCGGGCGGCGTCCTGGTCGGCGTCCTCCAGGTGGACGCTTATCCCCCGGCGGGTGAGGGCGAGCGCGGCGGAGGTGCCGATCAGTCCGGTGCCGATGACGGCGGCTGTGCGCATGGCGGCTTCTCGTCTCCAGGTCTCGACGGCTGTCGGCCCCCATCCTCTCGTACGCCGGCCGGCCCCCCGTACCGCGCCCCGTCCCGACGCGCAGCGGAAATCCGGGTGTGGTGACGGGGATTGGGTGCAGACTGGGCGCCCGGGTCCGGGGTGCGGGCCGGTACGGGCGAAGGGGGCCAGGTGGCGGGGCAACGGGCGGTGTGGGACTCCGGGCTGGATGCGGTGGTGGTGCACGCGGAGGGCGCGGTGTGCCGGCGCCGGGCGTCGGGCGTGCTGCCGCCGGACGGGCGGGTGCGGGTGGCGGGGCTGCCCCGGCTCGCGGCGGAGGGGTCGTTGCGGGTGCGGGTGCTGTCGGGTGACGGGAAGGTCACCGAGGCCCGCCTCGAATATCCGGCCCGGGTCCGCCGGCCGGACGAACGGCCCTCCTGGGAACAGGAGTTGACCGATCTGCAGAACGAGGTCGATCGGCTGGCCGAGCGCCGGAACCGGTTGGACGCGCGGATCGCCGAGGTCGCGGGGCTGCGCGCGGTGCCGCCGCAGCGCCGCCGGGAGGACGGGCACCGGCGGGCGCCGGCGGACGCGGTGCTGGCGCTGGCCGACTTCGTGGACGCCCGGCTGGAGGTGCTGCAGGAGCGGGCGGTGGAGCTGGCGCAGGAGCTGCGGCTGGCCGAGCACGCCCACCAGGTGGCGCTGGCCCGGGTCCGGTCCGGGTCGGACGGCGACCTGCCGGGCGGCGTGGAGGTGGGGGCCTGCGCGGACGTGACGGTGCGCGGCGCGGGCCCGGTGGAGCTGGAGGTGGAGTACGCGGTGCCGGGCGCGGTGTGGGTGCCGACGTACCGGTTGGCGCACCGCCGGGGCGAGCGTTCGGCGCGCCTGGTGCTGCGGGCGTCGGTGGCGCAGCGGACGGGTGAGGACTGGTCGGGGGTGCGGCTGGCGCTGTCGACGGCGCGGCTGACCGGTCCCGGCGGGCTGCCGGAGCTGGCGTCGTTGCGGATCGGCCGCCGCCAGGCGGCGCCCGCGCCGTCGGGGTGGCGCGCGCAGCCGGAGGGCCTGGCGGGGCTGTTCGAGGGCTGGCAGGACGCGCAGGCGTCGAAGCCGGAGCCGGCGGAGTCGGCGCTGCCGGTGGCGGTGGGTGCCGCCGGGGGCGCGGCCGGGGCTCCCCGCGGGCCGCAGCCGGTGGCGCGGCGGGCCCGGTCGGCGGCCGCGCCGGGCGCCCCGGCCGCGCCGGGCTTCGTGCCGCAGGGCCCGGCGGGACCGGCGGGCCCGGCGGGACCGCCGCCACCGATGCCGATGCCGATGATGCCGGTCGCCGCGGCCGTCCCGCCGCCGCCGACGGGTGGCGCGCCGATGGCGTACGGCGCGCCCGCCCCGCGGGCCGCCTTCGCCCCGCCGCCGCCCGAGCCCGCGCTCCCCGCCGACCCGCGCCCGTCCACCGACCAGTTGGACTACGCGGCGATGGTGCTGGCGGGCCCGGAGGAGGAGTCGTACCGCCGGGGCCGGCTGTTCCCGCGGCCGGCGCCGTCCCGGTCGGGCGCGCTGCGCGGGGCGGAGGCGGTGGGCCGGTTGCCGCTGCCGAGGTTCGGGGCGTCGCCGCGCGAGTCGGCGGGGTCGTTCGACCACCGTTTCGACGCGCAGGCCCCGGCGGACGTCCCGTCGGACGGGGTGTGGCACACGGTGGCGGTGGCGGAGCTGCCGGTGGGGGTGCGCACCGGCTACGTGTGCGTGCCGTCGGTGGAGGAGGCGGTGTACGGGGTGCTGGAGCTGTCGAACGCGACGGCGCACGCGCTGCTGGCCGGCCCGGTGGAGGTGACGGTGGACGGTGACTTCCTGCTGACGGCGGGCCTGCCGACGCTGGCGCCGGGCGGGGTGCGGGAGCTGGGCCTGGGCCGGGCGGAGGAGCTGCGGGTGGCCCGGCACAGCGAGGTGCGGGAGTCGACGTCGGGGGTGCTGAACTCGACGACGGTGCTGGACCACGCGGTCCGGATCGAGCTGGTGAACCGGCTGCCGCACGAGGCGTCGGTGGAGGTCCGCGAGCGGGTCCCGGTGTCGGCCGACGGGGAGGTCCGGATCGAGGAGCGGCCGGGCTGGTCGCCGCCGGACGAGCCGTCCGCCGAGGTGCCCGCCTCGGCCCGGCTGCGCCGGGTGGTGGTGCCGGCGGGTGGTTCGGTGGAGCTGACGGGCGGTTACGTGATCCGCATCCCGGCCGGCAAGGCCGTGGTGGGCGGGAACCGGAGGAGTTGAGCGACGTGTACGACGAGGAGACCTTCCCCCTTCCGGTGACCTCGGTGACGTGCCTGGAGGACCGGGCGCAGCTGGAGCGGACGGCGGAGCTGGAGCTGGCGCCGGGCGTCCACCGGCTGCGGCTGGGCCCGGTGACGGCCCTGGCGGTGGACCGTTCGCTGCACGCCGCGCTGGTCGGCCCGGACGGCGCGCCGACCGACGCGGCGAAGGTGCTGGACGTCCGCCTGGTGCGGTCCTGGGAGCCGCCGGCGCCGCTGGAGCCGGGCCCCGACGACTCGGAGCTGCGCCGCCGGGTGCACGGGCTGGAGCGGGACGAGCTGGCGGAGTCGCGCCGCCAGGAGCGGCTGCGGGCCCGGCTGGCGCTGCTCGGCCAGTTGGCGGCGGACCTGCTGCGGGAGATCGGCGAGGGCGCGGGCTGCGGCGAGCTGGAGCAGGCCCGCTGGTCGCGCGAGCTGGACCGGGTGGACGCGGAGCGCGAGTCGTGCGGCGAGCGGTTGCGCGCCTCGCTGCTGCGCTCGGAGGAGCTGGCGCGGGAGCTGAACCGGGCCGAGGCGGCGCTGGCGCTGGCCGAGCGGGAGCCGGCCGAGCTGCTGGCGTTCGTGGAGCTGTCGGTGGAGTGCGCGGCGCCGGGCCGTTTCCTGGCCCGGGTGGGGCACCTGACGGCGTGCGCGCTGTGGCGTCCGGCGTACCGGGCCGAGCTGGCCGGCGGCACGCTGCGGCTGGAGAGCGACGCGGTGGTGTGGCAGCGCACCGGCGAGGACTGGTCGGGGGTGCGGTTGACGCTGTCGACGGCGCGTTCGGCGTCGGCGGGCGAGCCGCCGGCGCTGGCCGAGGACCGGCTGGTGCTGCGGGAGCGGACGGCGCAGGAGAAGAGGACCGTCGAGGTGGAGCTGCGCGAGCAGGTGATCGCCGACGCGGGTCCGCTGGAGCCGGGCCTGCCGGGCGTGGACGACGGCGGCGAGGTGCGGGTGCTGCGGGCGCACGGGCCGGTGTCGGTGCCCTCGGACGGGCGGGCGCACCGGGTGCCGGTGAGCGCGTTCGAGACGGCGGCGCGCAGCGAGTTCGCGGCGGCGCCGGAGCTCTCGGACGCGGTGACGGAGGTGGTGTCGTTCCGCAACGCCTCGGGGCACGCGCTGCTGGCGGGCCCGGTGGACCTGGTCCGCGGTTCGGGCCACACCGGCCGGGGCGCGCTGGAGTTCGCCGCGCCGGGCGCCCCGGTGCGGCTGGCGTTCGGCGCCTCGGACGGCCTGCGGGTGGTCCGGGAGGCGGACGAGCGCCGCGAGGGCACCGGCCTGGGCGGCCAGCGCACCCTGGTGACCCGGACGGTCCGGCTGCACCTGTCGCGCTTCTCCGCCCCGGGCGAGGACGCCGACCGGGTGGTGACCGTGCGCGAGCGGATCCCGGTCTCCGAGGTGTCCGCCGTCCAGGTGCGGCTGCGCGAGGAGCGCTGCTCCCCGCCGCCGGACGAGCTGGACGCGGAGGGCATCGCCCGCTGGGAGGTCCCGCTGGCCCCGGGCGGGCGGCGCACGGTCACCCTGGTGTACGAGATCGCGGCGACGGCGAAGGTCGCGGGCCTGTGAGCCGTGCCGGACGCCCCGCCGCCCGACCCCGGAAGGGTAGAAAAGAGGCATGATCTACCACCTCGCCCCGCTGGACGACTGGCTGCGCGACCCGGGCCGGCCGTACACCGCCGCGTCCCTGCTGACCGAGGGCTTCCTGCACTGTTCGCCGGACGAGCCGACGGCGCTGGCGGTGGCCAACCTGTTCTTCCGGGACGCCCGGGACCCGCTGATGGCGCTGCTGATCGAGGAGCGGCTGGTCGAGCCGATGGTGAAGTGGGAGGCGGCGACCGGCGGTCCGCCGCCGGGCGCCACCGAGGGGGCGCTGTTCCCGCACATCTACGGGCGGCTGAACCGGACGGCGGTGCTGGGCCTGGAGAAGCTGGAGCGGGGCGCGGACGGCCGCTGGGCGGCCCTGCGCCCCTGGAGCTGACCGGGGGGCCGGGCGGCCGGGTGGCGGCCCGTCAGAGCCAGCCGCGCTCGCGGGCCGCCATCCCGGCCTGGAACCGGGTGGTGGCGCCGAGTTCGCGCATCAGGCCCTGGAGCCGGCGCTGGGTGGTGCGGGCGCTCCAGCCGAGCGAGCGGGCGATCGACTCGTCGGTGAGGCCGGCCGCCAGCAGGCCGAGCAGCTTGAGGTGGTCGGCCTCCGGGCCGGGGCCCTCGCCGTCGCCGATCACGGTCTGCAGCGGCACGGCCCGCTCCCACTCGGCCTCGAACAGCGCGTCCAGGGCCTGCAGCAGCGCGGAGGGGTGGATCACGTAGGCGGCGTCCAGGACGCTGTCGCCGACGCTGATCGGGATGATCGCCATCTTGTCGTCGGCCATCATCATCTTCATCGGCAGCACCGGCCGGACCCGGGCCTCCTCGCCGTCCTCGACGCCGGTGAGGATCTCCTGCTCCAGCCGGCCGGGCCAGGCGATGGCCTCCTTGTCGAAGACGGTGCGGATCCGCACCCCGGCCTTGAGCTTGGCCCGCTGCCGGGGCTGCTCGACGGTGGGGTCCTGCACGTACGGGGGGCAGTCGAAGCCGCGTATCTGGTACTGGCTGGACTCGATCAGGTGCTCCAGCCGCTGGGCGATGGCCTCGCCGCCGGTGAGCACCTCGACCGAGTGCGCCGGGTCGGTGTACCGGGAGGCCTCCCGGAAGGCGTCCATCAGCCGGTGCATCTCGGCGCGGGCGGAGCGCAGCTCGGCCTCGCGGTGGCCGATCAGGGTGCCGATGGCGACGTCGGGGGCGACCGCCAGGTAGCGCTCCCGGTCGACGGGGGCGCGGGTGGCCATGCCCTGCTCGGCGAGCCGGTCCAGGGCCGCCCGGCACTGTTCCAGGGTCAGCCCGCAGTGCTCCGCGAGCTCCTGCGCGGTGGACTGGGGTGCGACGACCAGCGCCGCGTACACCTGGCCGTCGGGGAGGCCTAGGCCGAGCACGGTGAATGCGTCCAGCATGGTGGTGGTTCCTTCCCCCGCCGCCCTGGTGGCCTGACGCGGTGGCGCATTTCCGCCACGCGCCGGGGCGAACTTCGGTGGCAATCTTCTGCCACCGGGCGGAACGATAGCAAGGCCGTGCGGTGCGCCTCACATGTCAAGACCCGGCAAAGTCCGTCCGCGCACGCGACGGAGCCCGTCCGCCGTGGCACGGCGGACGGGCTCCGGACGGGTCGGCCGCCTACAGGCCGACCTCGCGCATCAGGGTGCCGACCTCGGGGTTGGTCAGGCGGCGCAGCCAGCCGGACTTCTGGTCGCCCAGCGTGATCGGGCCGAACGCGGTGCGCACCAGCTTGTCGACCGGGAACCCGACCTCGGCCAGCAGGCGGCGCACGATGTGCTTGCGGCCCTCGTGCAGGGTCACCTCGACCAGGTAGTTCTTGCCGAGGTTGGAGATCACCTTGAAGCTGTCGGCGCGGGCCCAGCCGTCCTCCAGCTCGACGCCCTTGGCGAGGGTCCGGCCCAGGTCGCGCGGCAGCGGGCCCTGGATCGCGGCCAGGTAGGTCTTGGTGACGCCGTACTTGGGGTGGGTGAGGCGGTGGGCCAGCTCGCCGTGGTTGGTGAGCAGGATGATGCCCTCGGTCTCGGTGTCCAGCCGGCCGACGTGGAACAGCCGGGTCTCCCGGTTGGTCACGTAGTCGCCCAGGCACTGCCGGCCCTCGGGGTCCTCCATGGTGGAGACCACGCCGGCCGGCTTGTTGAGCGCGAAGAACAGGTACGACTGGGTGGCGACGGTCAGGCCGTCCACCTTGATCTCGTCCTTCACCGGGTCGACCCGGCGGCCCTGCTCCAGCACGGTCTCGCCGTTGACGTCGACCCGGCCCTGCGCGATCAGCTCCTCGCAGGCCCGGCGGCTGCCCATGCCGGCCCGGGCGAGGACCTTCTGCAGGCGCTCGCCGTCCTCGCCGACCTCCTTGCCGGGGCCCTCGTGCCGGGCCAGTACCCGGTCCTCGATCCGGCCCTGCAGCTCGCGCGAGCGCTGCGGCTGGCGCCGCGGGTCGCCGGGCGCGCCCTGCCCCTCCCGGCGCGGCCGGGGGGCCGCCCCGGGCTTGCGGGAGTCGTACGCGCCGCGTCCGGGCGTCGCGTTCGGCCCGCCGCCGTACTCGGGCCGGTCGTACCTGCGCTCCTCCGGCCGCAGCGGCCGGTCCGGGTAGCGGCGCTCCTCGCCGCGCCCGCCACCGCCGCCGTTGCCGCCGCGCGGACCCGAGCCGTACGAACCGGAGCCGGAACCGCCGCCGTACGAGCCCGAGCCGCCCCGGCTCCCGCCCTGCCCGCCGCCGTACGAGCCCGAGCCGCCGCGCGGGCCCGAGCCGCCGCGGCCGCCCTGGCCGCCGCCGTACGAGCCCGAGCCGCCCCGGCCCCCGCCCTGCTGGCCGCCTCGGCCGCCCTGCCCGCCCCGGCCCTGTCCGCCGCTGTTCCTGCCGTTGCCACCGTTGCCACTGCTACGCATCAAAATGTCCGTACGTCGATATCCGTCTGGTCGGCCTGGTTCGGCCTCGGCCCTTCCTGTGCGGCGGCGACCGCCTGCGCGATCATCGTGCCCTCCAGGGACTCCGCTTCCACGTCGTCGACCTCGGGCAGGAAGGGCGCGAGCTCCGGCAGCTCGTCCAGGCCGCGCAGCCCCATCCGTTCCAGGAAGTAGTTCGTCGTCCGATACAGGATCGCTCCGGTCTCGGGCTCGGTGCCGGCTTCTTCGACCAGTCCTCGCTGTACCAGGGTACGCATCACGCCGTCGCAGTTCACACCACGGACGGCCGAAACCCTCCCGCGCGACACCGGCTGCCGGTACGCGACCACCGCCAGCGTCTCCAGCGCGGCCTGCGTCAGCCGGGCCTGCTGCCCGTCCAGGACGAACCGCTCGACCGCCGCCGAGCACTCCGCGCGGCTGTAGAACCGCCACCCGCCGGCCACCTGGCGGAGCTCGAAACCGCGCCCCTGCGCAGTGTACTCGCCCGCCAACTCCCGCAGCACCGAGGCGACTTCGTCCCTGGGTGCGTCCAGCACGGCGGCCAGCCTGGGCTCCGCGACCGGCTCGTCGGCGACCATCAGCACCGCCTCCAGCGCCGCCCGCAGCGGCAGCCCGCCCCCCGCTGCCGCCGCCGGCCCGAGCACGCGCCCGACCGGCTCGATCCGCTCCCCGTCCGGGTACGCGGACTGCTGCCACTCGCCGGGCCGGGGCGCGCCCGGCAGCCCGAGGGAACGCCGCGCGGGCCGCTCCGTCACGTCCTACCGCCTTCCTCGCCGCCCGCGGGGCGGTCGAACTCGTCGGTCACCTCGACCTCGCACCCGGCCCCCGCCACCCAGCGCACCACCAGCTCCTCCAGGGGCTGCGGCTGCTCGAAGGCCAGCGCCCGCTCCCGGTACAGCTCCAGCAGCGCCAGGAACCTGGCCACCACCACCAGCGTGCTCCCCGCGTCCGCGACCAGCTGCCCGAACGTCGCCTCGCCGAGCGCGCCCAGCCGTTCCACCACCAGCGCGGCCTGCTCGCGCACGCTCACCGGCGGCGCGTGGATGTGGTCCACGTACACCGCCGGCCGCGGCCTGGGCGCGAACGCCCGCGCCGCCAGCTCCGCGAACCGCTCGGGGCCGACCGCCAGCACCACCTCGGGCAGCAGCCGCGCGTGCTGCGGCTCCAGCGCGACCGTCCGCGGCCGGCGCAGCGCCTCGCCGTCCCAGCGCTCGGCGAACAGCGCGGCGACCCTCTTGTACGCCCGGTACTGCAGCAGCCGCGCGAACAGCAGGTCGCGCGCCTCCAGCAGGGCCAGGTCCTCCTCGTCCTCGACCTCGGCGACGGGCAGCAGCCGGGCCGCCTTGAGGTCCAGCAGGGTCGCGGCGACCACCAGGAACTCGGTCGCCGCGTCCAGGTCCCACTCCGGCCCCATCGCCCGGATGTGCGCGACGAACTCGTCGGTGACCTTCGACAGCGCCACCTCGGTGACGTCCAGCTTGTGCTTGGCGATCAGCCCGAGGAGCAGGTCGAACGGCCCCTCGAAGTTCTCCAACCGGACCTGGAACGCCATGACGCACCATTCTGGCAGAAGCGGACCCCGCCCCGAGGGCACGGGGAACCGCGCGCCCGGCCGGGCGCGTCCGGGTCGCGCCGTCGACCCCGCCCCCGCCCGCGGCGCGCCCCGCGGCGGCCCTCAGCGGCCGCGCAGCCTCCGCACGAGGATCGACGCCTCGCCGCGCTGGTCCATGTCGGCCAGGACCACCGCGATGGCCTCGCGGACGATCCGGCCGCGGTCGACGGCCAGGCCGTGCTCGCCGCGCAGCACCAGCCGCGCGTGCTCCAGGTCCATCAGTTCCTCGGCGGACACGTACACGGTGATCTTCTCGTCGTGCCGCTCCCGCCCGGAGGGCCGCCGGGCCCGTCCGCGCCCCCGGGCGGGGCCGGGGGCGGGCTGGGCCTGGGCCGGCGCCGGCTGGGCCTGGGCCGCCCGTCGGACGGCCTCCGCGGGGTCCTCCGCGCGCCCCGCGGGGGCCGCCGGGGCGGCTTCCGGCCTGGCGGCCGGGACGTCGGCGGTCCGGCCGCCGGCGGGGGGGTCCTGCCCCGCGGGGGCCGGGGTGTTCGCGGGGCCGGTTCCGTTGCCGTTTCCGTTGCGGGCGAGCGAGGGCGACAGGGCCATTCCGCCGGTTGCCCGGAACAGCTCGTCGGCCCCGGGGAGGCTCACTCGACGGGGCGGCACCGGTCGAGCACCTCCCTAGCCAGCTGGCGGTAGGCGGCGGCGCCGACCGAGTTGGTGGCGTAGGTGGTGATCGGCTCGCCGGCCACCGTGGTCTCCGGGAACCGGACGGTCCGGCCGATGACGGTGTGGAAGACGTGCTCGCCGAACGCCTCGACGACCCGGGCCAGCACCTCGCGCGAGTGCACGGTGCGCGAGTCGTACATGGTCGCCAGGATGCCGTCCAGGCGCAGGTCGGGGTTGAGCCGCTCGCAGACCTTCTCGATGGTCTCGGTGAGCAGCGCGACGCCGCGCAGCGCGAAGAACTCGCACTCGAGCGGGACGATGACGCTGTGCGCGGCGGTGAGCGCGTTGACCGTCAGCAGGCCCAGCGAGGGCTGGCAGTCGATGATGACGTAGTCGTAGTCGGGCAGCAGCGGCTTGAGCGCGCGGGCCAGCGCCGACTCGCGGGCGACCTCGCTGACCAGCTGCACCTCGGCGGCCGACAGGTCGATGTTGGACGGCAGCAGGTCCATGCCGGGGATGGCGGTCTTCAGCAGCACCTCGTCGGCCGTCAGGCCCCGCTCCATGAGCAGGTTGTAGACGGTGACGTCGAGTTCCATCGGGTTGACGCCGAGGCCGACCGAGAGCGCGCCCTGCGGGTCGAAGTCCACCAGCAGCACCCGGCGGCCGTACTCGGCAAGCGCCGCGCCCAGGTTGATGGTGGAGGTGGTCTTGCCGACGCCGCCCTTCTGGTTGCACATCGCGATGATCTGCGCGGGGCCGTGCTCGGCGAGCGGCGCGGGGATCGGGAAGTACGGCAGCGGGCGGCCGGTCGGGCCGACCCGCTCGCGGCGCTGGCGGGCCGCGTCGGGGGCCAGGGTGGCGGCGTACTCGGGGTCGGGCTCGTACTCGGCGTCCGGGTCGTCGTAGGGCCCGTAGCCGAGCTCGCTGTAGGCCAGGCCGTACGCCGCGAAGTCGGCGTCGTAGTCGGTGGCGGCTGCCGCCGCGCTCTGGCGGGCCTCGAAGGTGCGGACCGCGACCGAGCCGACCTCCTGCGCGCCCACCGTGGCCTGCCGGGCTTCCTCGTTCGGCTGCCCGGCGGAGAGCTCCGCCAGTCCTGGCTGACCACCCCCGGGAGCAAATGTCGACTCATTCACAAGTCGTCTTACCTCCTTGGACATCCAGGACTCTATGTCGATTCGTCAGCGTGGCAGCATGCCAACGTTTTGCGACTCTAGGCCGTTTCGGGCATTCGCAGCAACACAATCCACGGTAGTGGGCCGCTTGTGTCGGCCGTTCACCCACCCCGTGTCAAGAGACGACCCTAACGTTTCCGCGCGGTCGCCGGGCCGTGAGGACCCGTCAGGTGTCCTTGTCGACAGAGCGGGTGACAAACCGCACCGGAATTGACCACCGGAGGTCACCCGCCCGACGTCCGCCCGTCCTCCCGACCGCCGGCGGCCGTCCCCCGGCCGCCCCGCGGGCATGCCGAAGCCCCCGGCGCGAAGGGGAAGGACGGCCGGGGGCGACAGCGGGTGAGGCGGCGTCAGGCGAGGACGCTCTCCAGGGAGACCGACTCCAGGCCGAAGGCCTCGGCGACGGCCGGGAAGGTGATCTGGCCCTCGTGCACGTTCAGGCCCTTGGCGAGCGCGGCGTCCCGGCGCAGCGCCTCCTTCCAGCCGCGGTTGGCCAGCTCGACCACGTACGGCAGGGTCGCGTTGGTGAGCGCGTAGGTGGAGGTGTTCGGGACGGCGCCCGGCATGTTGGCCACGCAGTAGAAGACCGAGTTGTGGACCTGGAAGGTCGGCTCGGCGTGGGTGGTCGGGTGCGAGTCCTCGAAGCAGCCGCCCTGGTCGATGGCGATGTCGACGAGCACGGAGCCCGGCTTCATCCGGGAGACCAGCTCGTTGGTGACCAGCTTGGGGGCCTTGGCGCCCGGGATCAGCACGGCGCCGATCACCAGGTCGGCCTCGACGACGGCCTTGTCCAGCTCGAAGGAGTTGGAGACGATCGCCTTGATCTTGTTGCCGAAGATCTTGTCGGCCTCGCGCAGCTTGTTGATGTCGCGGTCGAGCAGGGTCACGTCGTAGCCCATGCCGATGGCGATGGTGGCCGCGTGCCAGCCGGAGACGCCGCCGCCGATGACGACCGCCTTCGCCGGGTGGGTGCCGGGCACGCCGCCGGGCAGCACGCCGCGGCCGCCGGTCGGGCGCATCAGGTGGTAGGAGCCGACCTGCGGGGCCAGCCGGCCCGCGACCTCGGACATCGGGGCGAGCAGCGGCAGCGCGCCGTTGGGCAGCTGCACCGTCTCGTAGGCGATCGCGGTGGTGCCGGAGGCGACCAGCGCGTCGGTGCCGGCCCGGTCGGCGGCCAGGTGCAGGTAGGTGAAGAGGGTCTGGCCCTTGCGCAGCCGGTGGTACTCGGAGGCGATGGGCTCCTTCACCTTGAGGATCATGTCGGCCGCGGCCCACACCTCGTCGGCGGTGGGGAGGATGGTCGCCCCGGCGGCCACGTACTCCTCGTTGGGGATCGAGGAGCCGACGCCGGCGTTGTCCTCGATGACGACCTCGTGCCCGTTGCGGACCAGCTCGTGCACGCCGGCCGGCGTGATGGCCACGCGGTACTCGTGGTTCTTGACCTCGCGGGGGATGCCGACCTTCACGGATAAACACGTCCTCTTGCCATCGGGATGCCCACCGGGAGAGACCCGGCGGCGACGCACATGAAGGGCACAACGGACAGGCCGGTGCATAGATCTATGCGCGACTGAGTTCGAGTGTAATGAAGCCGAGTCGGCGTGTCAGCCTTCCAAAGTGACCAAATAGGCCGGACCCATTGGCAGGTTCGTAGGCTTGTACGCTCCTACAGGCCTCATTACGGGGCGAACTCCGCACTTAAGACACTACTCCGAAAGCGGACGAAAGCCCTCCCGGCCCAGGTGCCGCCGCAGCCGGTCCGCCAGCGCCTCGACCTCCCGCTCGCCCCGCGCGTCCCCGGCCCGGCGCAGCACCGCGGCCGCCGACCGGTACTCGCGCAGCGCCTCCTCGAAGCGCCGCAGCCCGGCGTGCGCCTCGGCCAGCCGCACCAGCAGCCGGGCCTCGGCCGGCCGGTCGCCCAGCGCCTGCCGCAGCACCAGCGCCCGCCCGTACGCGTCGGCGGCGCGCAGCGGGTCGCCGAGCGCGCGGTGGCCGTGGCCCACGCCCTCCAGCGCGCGGGCGCAGCCCGCCTCGTCGCCCGCCCCGCGGGCCAGCTCGACGGCCGCCCGGTAGCGCTCGCCCGCCTGCTCCCAGCGCCCGGCGGCGGCCTGGAGGTCGCCGAGGTTCAGCAGCGCGGCGGCGGCCCGGCGCGGGTTGCCCTGCCGCTCGGCGACCTTCAGCACCGACTCGTGCAGGGCGTGCAGGTCGGCGGGCGCGGCCTCGCCGGTCAGCGGCAGGGCGCGCAGCAGGGCGGCCACCAGGCGGCCCGCGGAGCCGTCCAGGTCGCCCTGGCCGACCGCGTCGGCGACGGCGGCCAGCAGCTGCTCGCGCTCCCCCAGCAGCCAGCCCTCGGCGTGCGCGGCGGTGCGCAGCCGCAGCGGCCCGGGCAGCGGGTCCGGGCGGGGGCCGGCCGCCGGGTCGAGCAGCAGCCGCGCCGAGTCGACCAGCCGCACCAGCCGCTCCAGCAGCCGGGCCCGGGCCAGCTCCACCTCGGACGGGCGGTCCAGCTCCGCCCGCAGCTCCACCAGCCGTCCGTACAGCCGGCCGGGGACGCGGTAGCGCTCGGTGCCGTCCGCGGCGTCCGGCTCGCGTTCCAGCAGCTCCAGCTCGGCCAGCGCCGCCAGCGAGGCGCCCGCCTCCGGGGCCGGGCAGCCCACCAGCGCGGACGCGGTGCGCAGGTCGACCTGCTGGCCCGGCGCCAGCGTGCACAGCCGCAGCAGCCGGGCCCGCGCCGCGGGCAGCCGCCGGTAGGCCAGCTCGAACGCCCCGCGCAGCGGGTCGCCCTCCACCACCGGCACGGTCTCCCGCTCCGGGTCGACCGGCTTCACCGGCCCCTCCACCGCCGCCGGCGCGGGCGGCGGGACCTCGCGCAGCCGGACGGCGGCGTCCGTCACGGCCAGCCGGGCCTCGCCCCGCAGCCAGCCCGCGACCAGCCGCAGCGCGGCCGGGCGGTTGGCGCACGCCTCGGCCAGGTCGGCGGCGCCGACCGGGTCGCAGGAGACCCGCGTCCCGCCGACCAGCTCGCCCAGCAGCTCGACGGCCGCCCGGTGGTCCATCCCGCCGAGGATGACCGGGTCGATCCCCTCGATGCCCGTCAGCGGGCCCGAGGTGGTGGCCAGCAGCAGCGAGGAGGTCTTCTCCGCCAGCAGCGGCCACACCTGCCCGGCGTCCTTCACGTCGTCCAGCAGCACCAGCGCCCGGCGCTGCCCCAGCGCCTCGCGCAGCGCCTCGCAGGCCGGGTCCTCCTCGGCGGCGCCGGGCAGCAGCGCCGCGCCGGGCCGCTCACCCAGCTGGTCCAGCAGCACCCGGGCGGCCCGGCCGGCCCCGACCCGCCCGCCGTCCGGCGCGGACAGCCGCGCGTACAGCAGCCCGTCCGGGTAGTCGCCCGCCACCGACCTGGCCCACCGCACCGCGAGTGCGGTCCGCCCCGAGCCGGGCCGCCCCGCCAGCACCAGCAGCCGGCCGCGTCCCTGCGCGGGCCGTCCCGCGGCCACCCCCAGCGCCGCCAGCTCGCCGCCCCGTCCCGCGAACGGACGGGCGCCCGCGGGCAGCGCGTCGAAGATCCCGGCCGCCTCGACCACCACCGCCGTCTGCCTCGCCACCGCGCCACTCCCGACCCGTCGCCCAGCGCCCCGGGCCCGCCCACCGCGGGCCCTGTCCGCGAAGCGTAGTTCGCCCACCCCGCCCCGTCCGGACGCCCTGGTATGACCAACCGCCGAATCACCCCGGCGGCCCAAGGACCGCGCCCGCCGGGGGCGCGGGGAACCGCGCGGCCGGGCGCGCCCCCGTGCCGCGGGGCGGGTCTCAGAACGGCCGGGCCGGCCACTCTGCGTCCGCCGGCCGCAGCGCGTCGACCGCGTCCCGGGCCCGCGCGGCGCTGAGCGCCAGCACTCCCGTCACCAGGGTCGGGTTGTGCAGTTCGCCGGCCAGCACCAGGTCCACCAGTTCGTCGAGCGGCACCCAGGCGGTCTCCAGGTCGAGCTCCTCGCCGTGCGCCGCGTAGCGCTCCTCCTCGGCCTCGGAGAGCCCGGTCGCCAGGAACAGCCGCACCGCTTCGTCGCTGCCGCCGGGCGAGGTGTAGAAGTCGACCAGGACCCGCCAGCGGGCGGCCTTGCAGTGGGCCTCCTCGTAGAGTTCCCGCTGCGCGGCATGCAGCGGGTTCTCGCCGGGCACGTCGAGCAGTCCGGCCGGCAGCTCCCAGAGCCGGTGCCGGACGGGGTGCCGGTACTGGCGCTGGGTGAGGACGCGCCCGTGCTCGTCCAGGGCGAGCACGGCGACCGACCCGGGGTGCAGCTGGTAGTCGCGCTGGGCCCAGCTGCCGTCGGGCATCCTGACCTGCTCGCTGCGCACGCCGGTCACCTTGCCCGTGAAGGGCGTGACCCCGTCCCGGACGTCCCACTCCTCGGCCTTGTCCCGAATGACGGCCACCGGACACCACCCCTTCTCGTCAGATAGACACAATCTAGCGGACGCGGCCCCCGCGACACGCCGAAGCGCCCGCCGGGAGGGATCCCGGCGGGCGCTTCGGTCGCTGCGGACGGCCGCTCAGCCGACCTTGCGGTCGATCGCCGCCGCGACCAGGCCCGCGAACAGCGGGTGCGGGCGGGTCGGGCGGGACTTCAGCTCGGGGTGGGCCTGGGTGGCGACCAGGTAGGGGTGGACCTCGCGCGGGTACTCGACGTACTCGACCAGGTCGCCCTTCGGGGAGAGGCCGGAGAACTGCAGGCCGGTCTTCTCCAGGTCGGCGCGGTAGGCGTTGTTGACCTCGTAGCGGTGGCGGTGGCGCTCCTCGACGTACTGCTCGCCGCCGTACACCTCGCGCACGATCGAGCCCTCGGCGAGCTTCGCCGGGTACAGGCCCAGCCGCATGGTGCCGCCCAGGTCGCCCTTGCCGTCGACGATGGCCAGCTGCTCGGCCATGGTCGAGACCACCGGGTACTTCGCGGCCGCGTCGAACTCGGTGGAGTTGGCCTCGGGCAGGCCGGCCAGGTTGCGGGCGGCCTCGATGACCACGCACTGCAGGCCCAGGCACAGGCCGAGCAGCGGCACCTTGTTCTCGCGGGCGTAGGTGATCGCGGCGACCTTGCCGTCCACGCCGCGGTCGCCGAAGCCGCCGGGGATGCAGACCGCGTCCACGTCGCCGAGCTGCTCCTGCGCGCCCTCGGGGGTGACGCAGTCGTCCGAGGCGACCCACTTGATCTGGACCCGGGCGTTGTTGGCGAAACCGCCGGCCCGCAGCGCCTCGGTGACCGAGAGGTAGGCGTCCGGCAGGTCGATGTACTTGCCGACCAGCGCGACCTTCACCTCGTGCTGCGGCTCGTGGACGCGGCGCAGCAGGTCGTCCCAGACCGTCCAGTCCACGTCGCGGAACGCCAGGTCGAGGCGGCGCACCACGTACGCGTCCAGGCCCTCGCCGTGCAGCACCTTGGGGATGTCGTAGATCGACTTGGCGTCGATCGCGGCGACCACGGCCTCCTCGTCGACGTCGCACATCAGCGAGATCTTGCGCTTGATGGCCTGCGGCACCTCGCGGTCGGCGCGCAGCACGATCGCGTCGGGCTGGATGCCGATGTTGCGCAGCGCGGCCACCGAGTGCTGGGTGGGCTTGGTCTTCAGCTCGCCGGAGGGGCCGATGTACGGCAGCAGCGAGACGTGCACGAAGAAGACGTTGTCCCGGCCGACCTCGTGGCGGACCTGGCGGACGGCCTCCAGGAACGGCAGCGACTCGATGTCGCCGACGGTGCCGCCGACCTCGGTGATGACCACGTCGACGTCCTCGGTCGCCATCCGGCGGATCCGGGACTTGATCTCGTTGGTGATGTGCGGGATGACCTGGACGGTGTCGCCGAGGTACTCGCCGCGCCGCTCCTTGGCGATCACGGTGGAGTAGACCTGGCCGGTGGTGACGTTCGCCGAACCGTGCAGGTTGGTGTCGAGGAAGCGCTCGTAGTGGCCGATGTCGAGGTCGGTCTCGGCGCCGTCGTCGGTGACGAAGACCTCACCGTGCTGGAACGGGTTCATGGTGCCCGGGTCCACGTTGAGGTACGGGTCGAGCTTCTGCATCGTCACTCGCAGGCCGCGGGCCTTGAGCAGGGCGCCGAGGCTGGAGGCGGTGAGGCCCTTGCCGAGCGAAGAGGCGACACCCCCGGTGACGAAGAGGTGCTTGGTCGTCACGGCACGGCCGTTGGCCGACTTGCCGGAATGGGGCTGTGCCAAGAGGGGGCTCCCGTGGGTCGCGTGTCGGAGGGTGACGCCGGTGGAGGGGCTCCCGGCCCTCGTTCCCACCAGTTCCACGGGATACCAGCGTATCAGTGCCCCGGCGAGTGCTCGCCCGCGTCCGGGTACCCCGGCCCCCGGCGGATCGGCCGGACGGCGCATCCGGGCTGCTCGGACCGGGCCCGCCCGGCATGGGGTGCGGCGCGCGCGGGCACGCGCCGGGGGCGCGTGCGGGCGACCGAACCACCCGAACCCACGTATTCTGCTCAAACGTCGACATCCTCGCCCGACCCTGTGCGCACCGTCCGCCGCGGGGCCCGCACGGAACGGAGAACCATGGCCGGTCGCATCGAGGACTACGCGCTGATCGGGGACATGCAGACCGCCGCGTTGGTCAGCCGGGACGGCGCGGTCGACTGGCTGTGCCTGCCCCGGTTCGACTCGCCCGCGGTCTTCGCCGGGCTGCTCGGCACCGACGAGCACGGCTTCTGGCGGATCGGCCCGGCGCTGCCGGTCGACCCGCAGGGGCCCGGGCCCGAGCGGCCCCGCCCCGGCCCGCTCGACGCCGGGGAGCCGCCGCTCCCGCCGGTCACCGCCGCCGCGCCCGCGGTGCCCTGCGACCGGCGCCGCTACCGGGGCGACTCGCTGGTCCTGGAGCAGGAGTGGGACACCCAGGGCGGCACCGTCCGGGTGATCGACTTCATGCCGCCGCGCCACCTGCTCGGCACGCCCGACGTGCCGCAGATGGTCCGGATCGTCGAGGGCCTGGCCGGCACCGTCCGGATGCGCTCGGCGGTGCGGATGCGCTTCAGCTACGGCCGGATCGTCCCCTGGGTGCACCGGGTCGAGCACCCGGAGGTCGGGCACCGCACCGTCGCCGTGGCCGGGCCCGACTCGGTCTGGCTGGACGGCCGGGCCGAGACCTACGGGCGCGACCTGACCACGTACGCCGACTTCACCGTCTCGGCGGGCGAGCGGATCGCCTTCGGCCTGACCTGGAAGGCCTCGCACGAGCCCGCCCCGGCCCCGCCGGACGCCGAGGGCGCGCTCGCCTCCACCGAGCGGTTCTGGCGCGAGTGGGTCGACCAGTGCACCTACCAGGGCCCCTACCGGGAGGCCGTGGTCCGCTCGCTGATCACCCTCAAGGCGCTCACCTACGCCCCCACCGGCGGCATCGTCGCCGCCCCCACCACCTCGCTGCCCGAGGACCTCGGCGGCGAGCGCAACTGGGACTACCGCTACACCTGGCTGCGCGACGCCGCGATCACCCTCTCCTCGCTGCTGCGCACCGGCTACCGCGAGGAGGCCCGGGCCTGGCGCGAGTGGCTGCTGCGCGCGGTGGCCGGCGACCCGGAGAACCTGCAGATCATGTACGGCATCGCCGGGGAGCGCGAACTCACCGAGTCCGAGCTCGACTGGCTGCCCGGCTACGAGGGCTCCCGCCCGGTCCGGACCGGCAACGGCGCCGCCGGGCAGCTCCAGCTCGACGTGTACGGCGAGGTCGTCGAGGCCCTGCACCTGGCCACCATGTCCGGCCTGTCCCGGCACGACCACGCCCACCAGCTGCAGCTGCGCCTGATCGAGTACCTGGAGGACCACTGGCGCAACCCGGACGAGGGCATCTGGGAGGTCCGCGGCCCGCGCCGGCACTTCGTCCACTCCAAGGTGATGGCCTGGGTCGCCGTCGACCGCACCCTGAAGCTGCTCGCCCAGACCGAGGACCCGCCGGCCGACCTGATCGAGCGCTGGACGGCGCTGCGCGCCGAGATCCACGCCGACGTGTGCGCCCGCGGCTACGACCCGGAGCGCAACACCTTCACCCAGTACTACGGCGGCAAGGAGCTGGACGCCTCGCTGCTGCTGATCCCGCAGGTCGGCTTCCTGCCGCCGGACGACAAGCGGGTGATCGGCACCATCGAGGCGATCCAGCGCGAACTGTCCACCGAGGACGGCTTCGTGCTGCGCTACCCCACGCACGACGACGAGGGCAACAACGTCGACGGGCTGTCCGGGCACGAGGGCGCGTTCCTGGCCTGCTCGTTCTGGCTGGCCGACGACCTGGCGATGATCGGCCGGGTCGGCGAGGCCCGCGAGCTGTTCGAACGGCTGCTGGCGCTGCGCAACGACGTCGGGCTGCTGGCCGAGGAGTGGGACCCGCGGGCCCGCCGTCAGGTCGGCAACTTCCCGCAGGCGTTCAGCCACGTCCCGCTGATCGACACCGCGCTGCGGCTGACCGCGGCGGGCGGCCTCAACCTGTCCTCGGGCTGAGGCGGGCCCGGTTCGCCCGCTGCGCCAGCTCGTCGTAGATGGACAGCACCTGGGCGACGGTCGCCGCCTCGTCCGGCCAGGTCGCGGCCTGGGCCCGGCCGGCGGCGGCCAGCCCGGCCCGGCGCCCCGGGTCGGCGAGCAGCTCGCGGACGGCCCGGCCCAGCGCCCGCGGGTCGGCGAAGGGGACCAGCACGGCGGCGTCGCCGACCAGCTCGGGCACGCCGCCGACGGCGGTGGCCACCACCGGGACGCCGGCCCGCATCGCCTCCTGGGCGACCAGCGAGCGGGCCTCCCAGCGCGAGGAGAGCACCACCAGGTCGGCGGCGGCCAGCAGGTCCGGGATGTCGGCGCGGTAGCCGAGCGGTTCGACCGGCAGCCGCTCGGCGGCGATCCGCTCGCGCAGCGCCTGCCGCTCGGGGCCGTCCCCGGCCAGCAGGACGCGCGGCGCCGGGCCGCCGGGCGCGGCGAAGTGCGGGACGGCGTCGAGCAGCAGCCCGAAGCACTTCTGCGGGACGAGCCGGCCGATCGCCAGCACCACCGGCCGGCCGTCGTCGCCGCCGGGCAGCGCCTTGCGGGCGGCGTCCCGGTCGAGGGTGCCGGGCGGCATCGGCGGGGCCGCGACCGGGCCGAGGCGGGCGTCGGTGGCGCCGAGCTCGCGGGCCCGGGCGACCAGGTCGGAGGAGGCGCCCAGGACCAGGTCGGCGGCCCGCACCACCCGGCGCTCCATCAGGCGTTGCAGGCGGCGGTCGAGGCCGGTGGTGAGCAGCGCGTGGTGCGAGGTGACCACCAGCGGGGTCTCCGGGCGGATGCCGGGGAAGCGCCCTGCGGTACGCAGCGCCAGGTCGGACAGCAGGCCGGCCCGCAGGCCGTGGGCGTGCACGATGTCGGCGCCGGTGAAGGCGCGGCGCAGCTCGCCGATCGCGGTGGCGTCGCTGCGGGCGCCGGAGGTCGGGGTGATGTCGACGGTGTGCGGCCGGGCGCCGGCCGCGGAGAAGCCGAACAGCCGGTCGGTGCCCTCGGGCGCGCAGACCGTGACCGTGACGCCGTGCGCGACCAGCCCCCGGGTCAGCGAGCGCACGTGGGCGCCGATGCCGCCGGTCGCGGCGGCGAGGACGAGCACCACGTGCAGCTGGGGGGCGGCGGCGGCCCGGGCGGCGGAATGGTCCACGTCTGTCTCGCTCCGACTCGTTGTCAGCTGGTGTCCGCTCGCCACGATGCCAGGTCCGTCCACCTCTTGGACAGTCGGCACCGCCGCTGGCGCGTCGCCCGCGGCGGTGCCGGCCCCTCCGGGTCCGCCCGCGCCGGTCAGCGCGCCCGGGAGCTGCGGGCGGCCTCCAGCAGTTCCTCCGCGTGCGCCCGGCCCAGCTCGGAGTCCTCCAACCCGGCGAGCATCCGGGACAGTTCGCGTACCCGCTCCTCGTCGTTGAGGGTCTTCACGCCGCTGCGGGTGACGGTGCCGTCGTGGGTCTTCTCCACCACCAGGTGCCGGTCCGCGAACGCGGCGACCTGCGGGAGGTGGGTGACCACCACGACCTGGGCGCTGCGGGCGAGTTTGGCCAGCCGGCGGCCGATCTCGACGGCGGCCTTGCCGCCGACGCCCGCGTCGACCTCGTCGAACAGGTAGGTGGGGACGGGGTCGGCGCCCGCGAAGACCACCTCGACGGCCAGCATCACCCGGGACAGCTCGCCGCCGGAGGCGCCCTTGGCGATCGGGCGGGGCTGCGCGCCCGGGTGCGGGGCCAGCAGCACCTCGACCTCGTCGACGCCGTGCGGGCCGTAGGCGACGCTGCGGCCCTCCAGCTCGATGCCGGCCAGGTCGTCGACCTGGCCGATCGCGAAGGTCACCCGGGCGTGCGGCATGGCGAGTTCGGCGAGCTCGTCGGAGACCGCGGCGGCGAACTTGTCGGCGGCGGCGTGCCTGGCCCGCGACACCTCGGCCGCCAGGTCGGCCAGCCGGGCGCGCAACTCGGTCTCCCGGGCCCCGAGTTCGTCGATCCGCTCGTCGTCGCCGTCCAGTTCCAGCAGCCGCACCGAGCCGGCCTCGGCCCAGGCGACCACCTCGGCGAGGGTGCCCTCGGCGCCCCCGTACTTGCGCACCAGGTGCGCGAGGACGCTGCGGCGCTCCTCGACGGCGGCGAGCCGGACCGGGTCGGCGTCCAGGTCGTCGGCGTACCCGGCGAGGTCGCCGGCCACGTCGGCCAGCAGGTAGCCGCACTCGCCGAGCCGGTCGGCGAGGGCCGCCAGGCGCTCGTCGTGGTGGCGCACCGCGTCGACGGCCCGGCGGGCCTGGGCGAGCAGGGTGCCCGCGTCGACGGCCTCCGGGTCGGCCGGGTCGCCGGCCAGCGCGGCGTGCGCGAGCGTCGCGGCGGAGGACAGCGCGTCGGCGTGGCCCAGGCGCTCGGCCTCGACGGAGAGCTCGGCGTCCTCCCCGGCCACGGGCTCGGCGGCGGCCACCTCCTCCAGGCCGAAGCGCAGCAGGTCGGCCTCCTGGGCGCGCTCGCGGGCCCGGGTGGTCAGCTCCTCCAGCGTCGCGGAGACCTCCCGCAGCTCCCGGTACACCTCCCGGTAGCGGGCCAGCGGCTCGGCGACGGCCTCGCCCGCGTAGCGGTCCAGCGCGCCGCGCTGCCGGGACGGGCGCAGCAGACGCTGCTGGTCGGTCTGGCCGTGCACCGCGATCAGGTCCTCGCCGAGCTCGGCCAGCAGCCCCACCGGCACCGACCGGCCGCCGACGTGCGCGCGCGAGCGCCCCTCGGCGGAGACCGTCCGGCTGACCAGCAGCTCGCCGTCGTCCAGCTCGGCCCCCGCCTCCAGCGCCCGCGCGACCACCGGCGAACCCGGGTCGAGCGTCAACCGCCCCTCCACCACGGCCCGTTCCGACCCGTTGCGTACCAGCGCCGGATCGGCCCGCCCGCCGAGCAGCAGGCCCAGGCTGGTCACCACCATGGTCTTGCCCGCGCCGGTCTCGCCGGTGACGGCGGTGAACCCGGGGGCGAGTTCGACCACCGCATCGTCGATGACGCCCAGATCCCGTATCCGCATCTCGTCCAACACGGAGACGACCTTACGAGGTTCCACCGTCGCTTTGCGACGACCGCCCCCGGTTTCCCACCGGAGTGGCGGCGCCGCCGGACACCTCCACCCTAGTGCCGGGCCGTTCCTCCGGGCACGGTCAGCCGGGGCAGCAGGAACTGGACCAGCGGCCCGATCGCCAGCGCGTACGCGACCGTCCCGGCGCCGAAGGTGCCGCCGAGGACGATGCCGGCGGCCAGGACGGTCAACTCGATGCAGGTGCGGATCAGCCGGACGGAGCGGCCGGTGCGCCGGTGCAGGCCGGTCATCAGGCCGTCGCGGGGGCCAGGGCCGAGCCGGGCGCCGATGTAGAGGCCGGTGGCGAGGGCGTTGAGCAGGATGCCGGCGGCCAGCAGCGGGATCCGGACGGCGAGGGCGTGCAGGTGCGGGACCAGCGCGAGGGTGGCGTCCATCGCGGCGCCGAGGACGAGCACGTTGCCGACCGTGCCGACGCCCGGCTTCTGGCGCAGCGGTATCCACAGCAGCAGCACCAGCGCGCCGACCAGGGTCACCCAGGTGCCGACGCTGAGGTGGACGTGCCGGGCCAGGCCCTGGTGGAGGACGTCCCACGGGTTGCCGCCGAGCGAGGAGCGCAGCACCAGGCCCATCGAGGCGCCGTACAGCACCAGGCCGACGGCCAGCTGGGAGAGGCGGCGGGGCAGCCGGCGGGAGGCGTCGAGGCGGGTCGGGAGCAGGGACGGGGTCAGGGTGGCCGCCATCGGGTGGACCTCTTCTCGGTGCGGTACTTGCCGTTCTCCGGCACTGCGCGCCACTATGGGCAGTCCAATGGGAGGGCCGACAGGGCCAATCCGAACCGAGTGGACTGGTCGACGATGTCCGAGTGGCACAGCACGCTGACCCCGCACGCGCTGGCCCGCCAGCTCCCCGCCGCGGACGGCCGCCGCCCCGCCTACCGGGCCCTGGCCGCCCAGGTCTCCCGGCTGGTCGCCGACGGCCGCCTCCCGGTCGGCACCCGGCTGCCCGCCGAACGCGAACTCGCCGCCGAACTGCGCCTCTCCCGCACCACCGTCGCCGCCGCCTACGAGGCGCTGCGCACCGACGGCTACCTGCGCTCGCGGCGCGGCGCCGGCTCCTGGACGGCCCTGCCGGCCGGCACCGCGCCGCCCGCCGACGCGCTGCACCCCGTCCCGCCGGACCAGGACGCCGTCCTCGACCTGGGCCTGGCCGCGCCCACCGCGCCCGGGCAGCTCGCCGAGGCCGCCGCGCACGCCCTGGACCGGCTGCCCGCGTACACCGGCGGGCACGGCAACTACCCGACCGGGCTGCCGGTGCTGCGGGAGGCCGTCGCCCGCCGCTACACCGAGCGCGGCCTGCCCACCGGGCCGGAGCAGGTGCTGGTCACCACCGGGGCGATGAGCGCCCTGCACCTGGCCCACCAGGCGCTGCTGGCCCGCGGCGACCGGGTCGCCGTCGAGGCGCCCAGCTACGCCAACACGCTGCGCGCCCTGGACCGGGCCGGCGCCCGCCTGGTGCCCGTCCCGTTCGCCCGGGACGCGGCCGGGCGCACCGGCTGGGACCTCGCCCAGTGGCAGCGGGTGCTGCGCGGCGCCGCGCCCCGGCTGGCCTCGGTCATCCCCGACTTCCAGAACCCCACCGGCGCGCTCGTCGACGAGGAGCAGCGCCGCGCCCTGCTCGCCCACGCCCGGGCCGCCGGCACCACCGTGATCGCCGACGAGACCTGCGCCGAACTCGGCTGGGACGTCGCCGAGGCCGACCTGCCGAGGCCGCTGGCCGCGCTCGACCGGGACGCCCAGGTGATCACCGTCGGCTCGGCCGGGAAGATCCTCTGGCCCGGCCTGCGGATCGGCTGGCTGCGCGCCCAGCCGTCCCTGGTGCGGAAGTTGGCCGAGGACCGGGCACTGTACGACCTCGGCACGCCCGTCCTGGAGCAGCTGATCGCGGCCCGGCTGCTGACCGACCACCTGCCCGCGATCCGGGCCGAACGGCACGAGCGGCTGCGGGCCACCGCCGAGGCGTTCGCCCGCGAGCTGCCCCGGCACTTCCCCGCCTGGCGCTGCGCCCCGCCGCCCGGCGGCCTCGCCCTGTGGGTCGCCACCCCCGGCCTGCCCGCCAGCGCCCTGGCCCGGGCCGGCGAACGGACCGGCGTCCGGATCGCCTCCGGCGCCCGCTTCGGCACCGACGGCGCCTTCGAGGAGCACCTGCGGCTCCCGCTCACCCTCCCCGCCGCCCGCGTCCCCGAAGCGCTCCGGCGGATCGCCGCCGCCGCCGACCTCGCCCGCACCGAACGCCTCTCCGGCGAGGACCCGGCCCCGGCCGCACTCTGAACCCCCCGCCGGGACCGGGGAGTCGGCGGGCCCGGCCCGCCGACTCCCCTACCGGGTCAGCAGTTCTCCGAACGGCCGCGCCAACCCGTCACCGGGAGCGCGAACTTGGCGACCAGCCGGTCCGTGAACGGCGCCCGGTGCAACCGGGCCAACCGGACCGGGGTCTTGCCCCGGCGGACCTCCACCCGGGCCCCGGCCGGGAGTTCGGCCGAGCGGCGGCCGTCGCACCACAGCACCCCGTGCTGGGTCTTCGGCTGCACCTCCACCGCCAGCACCGAGTCCGGCGAGGTCACCAGCGGACGGGCGAACAGCGCGTGCGCGCTGATCGGCACCATCAGCAGCGCCTCCACCTCCGGCCACACCACCGGGCCGCCGCCGGAGAACGCGTACGCCGTGGAACCCGTCGGCGTGGACAGCACCACGCCGTCGCAGCCGAAGTTCGACACCGGGCGGCCGTCCACCTCGGTGACCACCTCCAGCAGCCGCTCCCGGGACGCCTTCTCCACCGAGGCCTCGTTCAGCGCCCAGTCCTCGTGCAGCACGTCACCGTTGGTGCGCACCAGCACGTCGATGGTCATCCGCTCCTCGACCTCGTAGTCCGCGGCGACCACCCGCTCGACCACGGTCGCCAGGTCGTCGCGCTCCGCCTCGGCGAGGAACCCGACCCGGCCCAGGTTGATCCCGAGCATCGGCAGCCCCGACTCCCGGGCCAGCTCGGCCCCGCGCAGCAGCGTGCCGTCCCCGCCCGCGACCAGGATCAGCTCGCAGCCGTCCGCCGCGCCGTGCCCGCCGGACACCAGCTCCACCCCGTCCGGCAGGTCCAGGCCCACCGCCTCGGTCTCCAGCAGTCTGATCCGGATCCCCGCCCGCAGCAGGCCGTCCACCAGCCCCTCGACGCTGCGCAGCGCCGCCTCCCGGCCGGTGTGCGCGATCAGGAAGACCGTACGACGATCGCTCATTCCCCGCTGCCCTCTCCCTACGCCCGCCGGGCCATTGCGGCACCGGCCACGACCAGCCAGTCTGCGCAACGCCCGGACGCCTGCCAAGTACCCTACTGGGGCCCTTCCGCCACGGCCCGGTCCGCCGCCGCCGGATCCAGCGGTTCCGCATCGCGGCGCAGCCACAGGAAGTACTCCACGTTCCCCGACGGCCCCGGCAGCGGCGACGCCGCCACCGCCCGCACGCCGAGCCCCGCCTGCCAGGCCTGCCCGGCCACCTGGCGAATCGTCTCGGCCCGCAGCTCCGGCGAACGCACCACCCCGCCCGAACCGAGCCGCTCCTTGCCGATCTCGAACTGCGGCTTCACCATCAGCACCAGGTCCGCGTCCGGCGCCGCGCAACCCGCCAGCGCGGGCAGCACCAAGCCCAGCGAGATGAACGACAGGTCGCCCACCACCAGGTCGACGGGCTCGCCGCCGATCAGCTCCGGCGTCAACTCCCGCACGTTGGTGCGGTCCATCACCGTCACCCGCTCGTCGCTCTGCAACGACCAGGCCAACTGCCCGTAGCCGACGTCCACCGCCAGCACGTGCGCCGCGCCCGCGCGCAGCAGCACGTCGGTGAACCCGCCGGTGGACGCGCCCGCGTCCAGCGCCCGCCGACCCGCCACCACCAGGCCCTGCGGCACGAACGCCGCGAACGCGCCCGCCAGCTTGTGCCCGCCGCGCGACACGTAGTCCGGGTCCGCGTCGTCCTTCGCGACCACCACCGCCGCCGAGGTCTCCACCTGCGTCGCCGGCTTCGTCGCCACCGTCCCGCCCACCGTCACCCGGCCCGCCGCGATCAACTCGCTCGCGTGCTCCCGCGAACGGGCCAGCTTGCGGCGCACCAGCTCCGCGTCCAGACGGCGTCGTGCCACTGCCACTGCTACGTCAGCTCCCACATCGGACGGTCCCTACCCGCGGTCCAGCGCCGCGAGGGTCGCGGCGAGCCGCGCATGGACATCTTCGTACACCTCGGCCCGCTGCTCCGACCCTGCCCCGTCCAGCTCCCCCAGCCGGGCCAGCGCGGCGTCCACCCCGGCCTCGCCCGTCCGCACCGCCCCCGCCCGCTCCACCGGGACCCCACCCGCCTCCGCCCCGGACGCGGGCAGCCGACCCGCCGCCCCGCCGGACACCCCGACCGCCCCGGGCGACCCGGACGGCTCACTCACCGCCGCCGCCCGCCTCCGGCCCGGAACCGGGCGCCGGGGCGGGCTTCGCCCCGGCAGCCCGCTTCGCCGGGGCCTTCTTCGCGGGGGCCTTCTTCGCCGGAGTCTTGCGCGCACCCGCGCCGGCCGACCCGCCACCCGCCGCCCCGCCCGGCGCCGGACGCTTCGCCGGGGCCTTCTTCACCGGCAGCGGCGCACTCGGGGACTCCGCCGCCGACACCGCGCCGGCGTCCGCCGCCCCCTCGGCCTTCACCGCCTTCACCGCCTTCACCGCGGGCTTCCGACCGGCCGGACCGGCCGCCACCTCCCGTGGCGTGGGCACACCGCCGTCGGCCGCCGCGCCCGCACCGGCCGCCCTGCGCGGCACCGAGCGCTTCGCCGAGGCCTGCTTCGCGGCCGCGCCCTTGCGCGCGGCGGCCTTCCGCGCCGGAGCCCGGCGCTGGCCCGCCGGTGCGCCGTCCGCCGCGTCCGGGCCCTCCGCCGCCGGGGTCCGGCGCGCGGCCGCCTTCTGCACGTCCGCCGCCGAACCGGCCGCCTGCTTGCGCGCCGCGGTCTTCCGGACCGTCGCCTTGCGGCCCTTGGCCTCCGGCGCCACCGGGGCCGCCGGTGCGACCGGGAGGTCCGGTTCCTCGTCCCAGCCCGCGTCGAACAGGCCCTGCGCCCGCGCCGCCGGACGAACCACCGCCGGCGCCTCGAACCCGTCCCCGGGCCCGTCCGCGAGGTCGTCCGCGAGGTCGTCCCCGAACCAGTCCTCGTCCGGGCCCGGCTTCGCGTCCCCGTCCGCGGGGGCTCCCGCCGCCGCGGGCTCGTCGACCTCGCGCAGCTTCGACTCCAGGAAGCTCAGCACCACGCCGACCTTCACCACCTGGTCGCCGACCTTCTCGAACATCCGTTCGGCCTCGCCCCGGGCGACCCCGGCGACCAGGTCGATCCCGGCCCGGCCGGCCGTCACCGCCTCGTTCGCCAGCACCCGCAACTGCTCGACGCCGGGCGGCAGTTCACCGCCCTTCCTGAGCAGCTCCTCGGCCGTGCCCAGCACCCGGCGGCCCGCCTCCTCGGCCAGCCCGCCCGCCACCACCAGCACGCCCCGCACGCCCCGTACCGCGTCCTGCAGCATCCGTACCCGCCTCCTCGTCGTCGCGACCGAACGCCGTCACCGACGCTACCCTCTCCCGGCCGCCGCCGTACGGCGCTGCGCTAGCGTGGAACGCGGAACCACCACCGACGGGAGCAAGGCAGCGCACATGGCCACCACCGAGGAGTGCCGCACCGCACTGGAGCAGCTGAGCCGCAACCTGGCCGCGGCCGGCGGCGACATCCGCAAGGCCGCCGCCCTCGACCGCTCGCTCAGCTGCCACCTCACCGACCTCGACCTGACCTTCACCGGCCGCCTCGCCGACGGCCGCCTCACCGGCATCACCGACGCCCCCGGCCCGCCCGCCACCAAGGCCGACATCCGGCTCACCACCACCGGCGACGACCTGGTGGCCCTGGTCGACGGCAGGCTGTCCTTCCCCACCGCCTGGGCCACCGGCCGCCTCAAACTGGACGCGGGCTTCCGCGACCTGCTGCGCCTGCGCTCCCTGCTCTGACGCCGGCGCCGCCGGACGCACCCCCTACCCGCCCGCCCGTCACTCCGCCGCCGGCAGCCCCGCCAACGCCTTCGCCACCTCCGGCGCCGCGCCGCCGTGCGCGTCCGCCCACGTCCAGGCGGCCGCGCACAGCGCCCGCAGCGCGTCGATCCGGGTGCCCGCGCCGTCCAGCACCAGCACCCCGCCGTCCGCGCCCGCCTCCGCGCCCGCCGTCCAGCCGCCGCAGGCGAACCGGCCGCCGCCCGGCGCCGCCACCTCCGGCTGCGCCTCCAGCAGGCCCCGCAGGTCCTCGGCCAGGTACGTCGGGCGGTGCTCCGGCGGCGCGGCCAGCACCTGCTCGGGGGTGGCGATGCCGGTGAACACCAGCAGCGAGTCCACCCCGCCGTTGAACGCGCCCTCGATGTCGGTGTCCAGCCGGTCACCGACCACCAGCGGACGCTTCGCGCCCGTCCGCAGCACCGTCTCCCGGTGCATCGGCGGCAGCGGCTTGCCCGCGACCTCCGGCTCCACCCCGGTCGCCGCCCGCACCGCCGCCACCAACGTCCCGTTGCCCGGCGCGACGCCGCGCGCCGTCGGGATCGACAGGTCCGTGTTCGAGGCGACCCACGGCAGCCCCCGGCCCACCGCGTACGAGGCCTCCGCCAGGTCCGTCCACCCCACCGACGGGTCGTAGCCCTGCACCACCGCCGCCGGGTCGTCCTCCAGCGAGCGCACCGGCACCAGCCCGCGCTCCTCCAGCGCCTCCACCAGGCCCGCCCCGCCGACCACCAGCACCCGCGACCCGGCCGGCACCTTCTCCGCGACCAGCCGCGCCGCCGCCTGCGCGGAGTTGATCACGTCCCCGGGCTCGGCCGGCACGCCCAGCTCCGTCAGGTGCCCGGCGACCACCCGCGGCGGCCGCGACGCGTTGTTGGTGACGTACGCCAACCGCATCCCGGCCGCCCGCGCCCGCTCCAGCGACTCCACCGCGTGCACGATCGCGTGCGGCCCGGCGTACACCACCCCGTCCAGGTCCAGCAGCGCCGTGTCGTACGCCTCCGTCAGCGCCACCGCACTGGCCCCCGGCACGCTCCGCACCGCCGCGGCGTTCTCCGTCATCGCTGCTCCACCCTCGTCACCTCGAAGCCGCCCCGAACCGGACGGACACCCGCCAGCCTAGGACGCCGCCGGATCCTCCGGCCCGGCCAGGTACCCGGGCGCGCCCGGCAGCAGCGGCCCGTACGCCCCCGCGCGGGCCGCCAGCGTCGCCCGGGTCTGCCGCAGCGCCGCCTGGTAGTGCCGGTTGCCCGGCTGCATCGCCACCGCCAGCGCCAGGTGCTCCGCCGAGGCCTCGAAGTCGCCCAGCCGGGCCGCCGACACCCCCCAGCCGAACTGCGCGTAGTCGTCCGACGGGTCGGCCTCCGCCACCGCCCGGAAACTCTCCAGCGCCGCCCCGTACTGCCCCGCGTCGAACTGGGCCCGCGCCAGCGCCTCCCGGATCGACCCCGACCCGGGCTCCGCCTCCGCCGCCCGCGCCAGCAGCTGCACCGCCGCCGCCGGGTGCCGCTCCTCCAACAGCCGCACCCCGCGCCGGAACCAGTCGTACACCCCGCCGCCCGGCGCCCCCGCGCCGTTCCCGTTCCCGCTGGGAACAGCCGCCGCACCGTCCGCGCTGTCGCCCTCGTACTCCCGGTGATCCATCCGTGCTGCCCCGCCTTCCCGTCCGCCCCGCTCACCATCCCGCCCATGACCTGGACGGCCACGCTCATCGCGATCTCCCAACAAGGACTACCCGACTAACATGCCCAGAATGAGCGCTCCTCGTGCCGAAAGCGGCAACGAGCCCTCGGGCGGCCCCGGAGACCCCGGGCACGTCGCCACCGCAGGGCTTTCCCTCTCCCCGTTCCGCGGCCTGCGCTACGACCCGCACCGGGTCGGCGACCTGGCCGCAGTCACCTCCCCGCCGTACGACGTGGTCGACCCCGGCCGCCGGCTCGACCTGGAGACCGCCGACCCGCACAACATCGTCCGGCTGATCCTCCCCCGCCCCGAGCCCGAGGACGCCGGCGACCGCCCCGACCGCGACACCCGCTACCGGCACGCCGCCCGCCTGCTCCGCGACTGGCGCCAACAGGGCGTCCTGGCCGCCGACCCGGACCCCGCCCTGTACGTCTACGAGCAGCGCACCCCGTCCGGCACCCTGCAGCGCGGCCTGATCGGCGCCCTCGCCGTCAGCGGCCCCGAGGCCGGCGTGGTCCTCCCGCACGAGGACGTCATGCCCAAGCCCGTCGCCGACCGGGTCGGCCTGATGCGCACCACCCGCGCCAACCTCGAACCGCTGCTGCTCACCTACCGCGGCCACGGCCGCGCCGCCGACGTCGTCGAACGCACCGCCGCCGCCGAACCCCTCCTCGCCACCACCACCAGCGACGGCACCCACCACCGCCTGTGGGCCGTCACCGACCCCGCCGACCTGGCCGCCGTCAGCCGCGACCTGGCCGGCTGCCGCGCCCTGATCGCCGACGGCCACCACCGCTGGGAGATGTACCTGCGGCTGCAGCGCGAACACCGCCACCTGCCCCGCAGCCCCTGGGACCGCGGCCTGGTCCTGCTGGTCGACACCGACCGCTACCCGCTGCGGGTCCGCGCCATCCACCGCGTCCTGCAGCGCCTCCCGCTGGACGCCGCGCTGGACGCCCTCGACCCCGCCGCCTGGCGGGTCACCGACCTCCCGGGCCCCCTCCCTGACGCCCTGCACGCCCTCGCCGAGGCCCGGGCCCGCCACGCCCCCGGCACCGCCCCCGGCAACTCCTTCGTCCTCACCGACGGCGCCGGCCGCTTCCGCCTGCTCACCGGCCCCGACGAGGCCACCCTCGCCGCCACCGTCCGCACCGACCGCCCCGAGGAGTGGCGCCGCCTCGACGCCACCGTCCTGCACGCCGTCCTGCTCGACCACACCTGGCACGTCCCCGACAGCCCCGAGCACATCGGCTACCTGCACTCCGCCGAGGCCGCCGTCCGCGAGGCCGCCCGCACCGGCGGCACCGCCGTCCTGCTGCACCCCGTCGAGGAACGGGTCGTGCGCCGCCTCGCCGAGCAGGGCGTCACCATGCCCCGCAAGTCCACCTCCTTCGGCCCCAAGCCGGCCACCGGACTCGTCCTGCGCTCCCTCGAACTCGGCTGACCCGCTCCCCTCCCCGCCGCGCCGCACCGACGGAAAAGGCCCCCGCTCCTACCCGGAACGGGGGCCTTCCCTCACGCACTGACGCACTCGCTGCCGCTCAGGACGGATCAGCCCTGCTTCGGCTGCTCCTTGAACGAGTCCTCGTCGTAGTCCTCGTCGATCTCCAGGTCGTCCTCGTCGTAGAACTCCTCGACGTCCTCTTCGTCCTCGAAGATCATCCGGTCGTCGCCGACGTCGTCCTTGTCGATCTGACGGCGCGCCGGCTCCACGGCCTCCGCGCCCCCGTCCTCGTCCTCGGCGTCCTCGTCCAGCGCGTCGGTGAACTCGATGCCGTCGATCTCCGCGAGCCGCTCGGCCGCGTTGGTCGTCCCGTCGGTGTCGGCCTCGACGGCCTTCACGAACCACTCGCGGGCCTCGTCCGCCCGACCCGCCGCGATCAGCGCGTCCGCGTACGCGTAGCGCAGCCGCGCCGTCCACGGGTGGATCGCCGAGGACGCCAGCTCCGGGCTCTGCAGCGTCACCACGGCGGCGTCGAACTGCTCCAGGTCCGCCCGGGCACCGGCCGCGACCAGCCGCATCTCGACCTGGCCGGCCTTGTCCAGCTGCTTCACCTCGGGCTCACCGGCCATCGCCAGCGCCCGCTCCGGCCGGCCCAGACCGCGCTCGCAGTCCGCCATCACCGGCCACAGGTCGACCCGACCGGTCATCCGCTTCGCCGCCCGGAACTCGGTCAGCGCCTCCGCGTACCGCTGCGTCATGTACGAGGCGAACCCCGCCGCCTCGCGCACGCTCGCCACCCGCGACGCCAGCCGCAGCGCGACCCGCGAGTAGTTGTAGGCCTCCTCCGGCTCGCTGTCGAGCAGCCGCGCCACCATCACCAGGTTGCGCGCCACGTCGTCCGCCAGCGTCTTCGGCAGGCTCTTCAGGTCCTGCTTGACGTCCGCGTCGATCTCGAACCCGGTCACGTCGTCCGGGATCGGGAGCCGCTTCACCGGCTCCTGACGCCGCTCGTCGTACCCGCCCCGGTCCCGGTCGTACCCGCCACCGCGCTGCGGACGGTCGTCCCGCCCACGGTAGCCACCACGGTCGTCCCGACGCTCGTACCCGCCACTGCGCTGCGGACGGTCGTCACGACGCTCGTAGCCACCACTGCGCTGCGGACGGTCGTCCCGCCCACGGAAACCGCCACGGTCCCCACCCTGCGGACGGTCGTACCCGCCACTGCGCTGCGGACGGTCGTCGCGACGCTCGTACCCGCCACTGCGCTGCGGGCGGTCGTAGCCGCCGCCACCGCGCTCGTCACGGTCGCGCCCGTACGACGGCCGGTCCTCACGCGGACGGAACCCGCCACCCTGCGGACGGTCGTCCCGCCCACGGAAGCCACCACGGTCCCCGCCCTGCGGACGGTCGTACCCGCCACTGCGCTGCGGACGGTCGTCGAACGACCGCTCCTCACGCGGACGGTAGCCACCACCCTGCGGACGGTCATCGCGGCCACGGAAGCCACCACCCTGCGGACGGTCGTCCCGCCCACGGAAACCGCCGCCCTGCGGACGGTCATCGCGGCGCTCGTACCCGCCACTGCGCTGCGGACGGTCGTCGCGACGCTCGTAGCCACCACTGCGCTCGCTGCGCTGCGGACGGTCGTAGCCGCCGCCACCGCGCTCGTCACGGTCGCGCCCGTACGACGGCCGGTCCTCACGCGGACGGAACCCGCCGCCCTGCGGACGGTCATCGCGGCCACGGAAGCCGCCGCCCTGGGGACGGTCGTACCCGCCACTGCGCTGCGGACGGTCGTCGAACGACCGCTCCTCACGCGGACGGTAGCCGCCACCCTGCGGACGGTCATCGCGGCCACGGAAGCCACCACCCTGCGGACGGTCGTCCCGCCCACGGAAACCCCCGCCCTGCGGACGGTCATCGCGGCCACGGAAACCGCCGCGGTCCCCGCCCTGCGGACGGTCGTCACGCGAGCGGTAACCGCCGCCGCCACCGCCGTACGACGGCCGGTCGCCGCCCTGCGGACGGTAGCCGCCGCGGTCCCCGCCCTGCGGACGGTCGTCACGCGAGCGGTAACCGCCGCCGCCACCGCCGTACGACGGACGGTCGTCACGGGAGCGGAACCCCCCGCGGTCGCCGCCGCGGTCACCGCGGTCGTCACGACCCCGGTAGCCGCCGCCTTCGCCACGGTCGTCACGACGCGGGCCACGGTCGTTGGACCAGCCCCCGCGCGACCTGGGTTCGTGACCCCGGCCACCTTCGTTACGGCGCTCGGGCCGGTCCTGGGGCGGGTTCGACATGCTGGTGACTCCTGTCTGCACACACTGCGAGTTCGAGAGGCGCCACTGCCGTTCGACCGACACCAGCGCGCGAGATCCGGACGCCTCCGCCCCTACCGGGGTCCGGAACGTCCGCCTTGTCCATTGTCCGGCATACGGCGGGACACCGCGTCCGGGTGCTCCCGGTCACGCCGTCCGCCGGCCGTACGCGTGTCCGGCCGATGCCCAACAAAAAAGGCCGAGGCCCCAGCGAATCGCTGGGGCCTCGGCCTTTTGAAGAATTGTTCGGCGGCGTCCTACTCTCCCACAGGGTCCCCCCTGCAGTACCATCGGCGCTATGAGGCTTAGCTTCCGGGTTCGGAATGTAACCGGGCGTTTCCCTCATGCTATGACCACCGAAACCCTATCGGGTATTCAGCGAACACACTTTTCAATTAAAAGTGATTCTACTTGTTCGCCGGCGATAGCTGTTCGCTACCCGGGAACCACACAGTGAACGCGAGCGTCTGAGGACAAGCCCTCGGCCTATTAGTACCGGTCAACTCCACCCCTCACAGGGCTTCCATATCCGGCCTATCAACCCAGTCGTCTACTGGGAGCC